>DETN01000215.1 GCA_002362155.1 Lachnospiraceae bacterium UBA3287
TTATCGATCACATGGTTCATGACCTCGAACTCGGCGTAGGTCTCCATGGCGTTGGTGTCCGAATCAAAGTTCAGGGTAAGATCTTCCCGGATGGCTTTCTTCTCTTCCAGGGCGTTTTCCCGGACCTGGTCCAGCTTCTCCTCCAGGCTCTTCTCCATCTCCCTGAGCCTTTTGTGGAGGGCAGAAAGGTGGTCCTGTTCCTCCCGGAAAATAAGGTCGTAGGCTTCCATAGCTTATTTCTCCTGATCATGGTCTTCGTGTCCGGAAAGCCGGACATTTATTCAGTATACCATGGATTTTCTTTTCCGGAGAAGATCCTTTGGATTTTTCAAAAAGAGCGGAAAAGATGGGAAACATCCCGAAAAAATCAGAAAAGAAAGGCAGCTTCCGGCCCGGAGGCCTTCCCGGATCCTTCCCCGGCTTCTCCGGTCAAAAAAAGGTACCCGCAAAGCTTTGACGCTTCTGCGAGTACCTCTCATTTTTTAATTATATGCTTTTACAGCCTGTTCTTACAGAACATCACTGTGTCTGACATAGCCTACCTGGCCTGCAGGAGCAACGACCTTGGTTCCGGGACGGATGGTGGCATATTTGTCAACGACCTGGCCGTCAAGGACAGCGCCTTCACCGACAGTGTCATAAGCCATAACGATACTGTTCTTGACAACAGCGCCCTTGCCGATCTTGACGCCGCGGGCGATGATGGAGTTCTCGACTGTGCCTTCGATCACGGCACCGTTGGAGATGTAGCTGTTCTTTACGCAGGAGCCTGCCAGATACCTTGTGGGAGCGGAATCGGAGGTTCTGGTATAGATTGGCCAGTCGGGGCTGAACAGATCAGCTGCGCAGGCCTTGTCCAGCATAGCCATGCTGGCCTTGTAGTAGGAATCCAGGCTGGTCAGAGGAGCGAAGACGCCCTTGTGTTCCACAGCGCGGATATCCAGCTTGTCGGTCTCGGCATTGATGATGTTGGCCAGAGTGTACATGGAGGAGGTTGCCTTTGCGTCTGCGATGAGCTTAAGCAGGAGATCCTTCTTCATGACATAGGTCTCCATGGAGATGTTCTCGGTCTCGGTGTCTTCCAGGAAAGGAGTAATGGATTTTACTCTGTTGCCGTCCAGTGCGATCTCGTTGCAGGTGGAATAGCCTTCCTTGGCGTCTGTGACCTTGTGATACAGAACAGTGATGTCTGCGCCGGATGCTGCGTGGTCCTGAAGCAGCTCGTTCAGATCCTGGGTGAAGATCATGCAGGAAGGAACGATCACGACATATTCCTGATGCTGCATCTTGATATAATCCATGTTCTCATAGAGAGCATTGATGTTGGTGTTGTAAACAGCGTTCAGCTTCTGCTCTGTAGGGAAGAGCAGCTGGATTCTGCCGCGCTTGGAGTTGATGTTGTAGTGACGGCCCGTGCCGATGTGGGCTGCCAGTGAGCGGGGCTTGCTGCTGATATAAACCTGGATATTGATGATGCCGCTGTTGCTTAAGTTGGAAATGGGGAAGTCAATGACTCTGTATCTTCCCATAAAGGAGATCGCGCCGATGGGGCGATATTCCTGCAGTCCTTCAACCTTCTGATCTACAGAAGAAGTAATAATACCAAATGCTTTTGCCATTTTAACTTTCCTCCTTAAACATCCTGTGCCTGCAGGGTGATTGCCTTGCTGTCAGCGCTGCCGACCACTGCGCCTTCGCCGATGGTCACGCCGTCAGCTACCAGAGCACGTGTCACGACTGCGCCGGCCTTAACGGTAACACCGGGCATCAGAACAGAATCGATAACCTTTGCGCCTTCCTCGATCACAGCACCTGTGAAGATGACGGAATGCTTGACAGTGCCTTCTACGGAAGCGCCCTGTGTGATGTAAGCAGTATCGACTTCAGCATTGGGGCCGATGAAAGCGGGAAGAACTGTTGCGTCTTCGGTGTAGATCTTCCATGTAGGATCATCCAGCTGCAGATCGTTGTTGTCGGTCAGCAGGTCCATGTTTGCTTCCCACAGGGAGTCGATGGTTCCGACATCCTTCCAGTATCCTTCGAATCTCCATGCGACCAGCTTCTCGCCGCCGTTGAGGAGGGTAGGGATAATGGTCTTGCCGAAGTCGTGTGCGGAGTTGGGATCGTCCTTGTCCTCGACCAGGATCTTGCGGAGCTTCTTCCAGTCAAAGATATAGATACCCATGGAAGCCAGGGTGCTGCGGGGATGTGCGGGCTTCTCTTCGAAGTCGATGATCCTGTCGTTTTCGTCTGTGATCATGATACCGAAGCGGGTTGCCTCCTCCAGGGAAACAGGCATAACAGCGATGGTGGCTGCTGCGCCCTGTGCCTTGTGGACCTGAAGCATCTTGTCATAGTTCATCTTGTAGATATGGTCGCCGGAAAGAACCAGAAGGTATTTGGGATCATATGTGTCGATAAAGTCGATGTTCTGGGTAATGGCGTCTGCCGTGCCGCGGTATACGTCAAGACCTGCATCTGCTTTCTCACGGGGAGTCAGAACGAATACACCACTGTCTTTGGTATCAAGGCCCCACAGACCTCCCTTAGCAACGTAGCTGTTCAGCAGTACGGATTCATACTGTGTCAGAACGCCGACAACATCAACGCCGGAGTTTGCGCAGTTTGACAGAGGGAAATCGACAATACGGTATTTTCCGCCGTATGATACTGCAGGCTTTGCTACCTTATCGGTAAGAGCGAGCAGACGACTTCCCCGACCACCGGCCAGGATCATTGCTAACATTTCGTTTTGTTTCATGATGTGTCCTCACTTTCCTGAATTGTTTTACCAATCGTGTCACTTCATTAAGTGCAATAAGCTATTCACATTGTACAATATTATGCATTAAATTGAAATATTGTTTGTAGAAAATTCGTAAATACTTGATAAATTTTTATTCAGATTTTTATTCAGAGTCAGATACATTACACAGCCTGCCTCAGGTATTCAGTATAGTCTTCAGAATTGAACGCAGGGCCGATACTTCCACGGGCTTGGCGATATAGGCGTTCATTCCGGCCTCCATGCATTTGCGCATATCCTCGTCGAAGGCATCCGCCGTAATGGCGATGATGGGGACGCCCGCCACCTCCGGATCCTCCAGCTTCCGGATGGCTCTGGTGGCCTCGTATCCGTTCATGATGGGCATCTGCAGGTCCATCAGGACAGCGTCAAAGCCGCCTGGGCCGCCTCTCAATACCTTGGTGACGGCCACCTCGCCGTTGACGGCCGTATCCACCCGGTAGCCGGCATCCTCCAGGATGGCCACGGCGATCTCCCGGTTCAGGTAGTTGTCCTCCACCAGCAGGATCTTCTGCTTGTAGCCCTTTCTGCGCCGCTTTCTGGAGACCGTGACAGGATTTTCACGGAAGAAGCAGTACTTGGTCAGCTTCCCTTTGCCGTCGGTCCAGGCCAGGTCGTTCCCCTGGTTCTTCTGGAGCTCCAGGGCGAAACGGGCGATGAATTCGGTGCCCTCTCCCTGCCTGGATCTGACCGAGATCATGCCGTCCATGGCGTCCAGAATGGCCTTGACGATGGGCATGCCCAGGCCTGTTCCGGCCACCCGGCTGACCGTGGTATTGTTCTCTCTCTCGAAGGGCTCGAAGATCTTCTTCTGGAAGTCATCGGACATGCCGATACCGTTGTCGATGACGTGGAATTCGCAGTAGACCCTGTTGTCGGAGCTCATGCCGGACTGGAAGGCCTTGAGGGCCACTCTGCCTCCCTCGGGGGTGTATTTATTGGCGTTGGAAAGGAGATTTAACAGGACCTGGGTCAGACGGAGCTTGTCGCAGTAGACCAGATCCGGCATTGCGGGATCGATCTCGCAGACCATGGTGATGTTCTTTTTCTCCATGGATGGCTCTATGATATCCAGCGCCGAGTCGATGATCTCCCTGAGAGAGTTCTCCTCGTGCCGGAGGGTCATCTCGCCGCTCTCGATCCTGCTCATGTCCAGAACGTCGTTGATCAGGCGCAGAAGATGCGTGCCGGATGCAGTGATCTTCTCCAGCGAGTTGCGGACCACTTTTTTATCGTCGATATGGCTCTCGGCTATGGAGGCGAAGCCTATGATGGCGTTCATGGGGGTCCGGATGTCGTGGGACATGTTGGAGAGGAAGGTGCTCTTGGCCTTGTCGGCCTGCCTGGCCTGTTCCAGGGCCTGCTCCAGCTGCTCTCTCTGCTGACGTTCCAGATTCTTCTCGTTCTGTATATTGGCGAAACCGATCATGACCTCGGAAATATGCCGGGTGTCCTGGCCCAGTCTGGCCACCTGGCAGCGGTAGTACTCCCGGAAATTCCTGCCCCGGAAGGTAAAGCTGTATTCCGCCCGGTCCCGCAGCAGCTGCCGGATCACCTCTGGATCCATGTTGTGGAGAAAGAGCTCCATGTCCTTTTCATAGACGCCTTTTTCCGCAAAGAGCTCCACGGTCCTGTCGTATTCCGGTACGAAGACAGAGCTGTATCGGGTCAGGAAGTAGTTGTTGGTCCGGTAGATATCGTAGGTATTGTGGTCCAGGTCCGCAAAATACACGGTCTCGAAGGCCCTGGTCAGGGAGTCGATCATATCCAGTCTGCGGGAGTTCTCTCTGGCGATCCGGATCCTCTCCGTCATGTCGCTCAGGATCATCATGCCCTTGATATGGCCGCTTTCCACGTCCCTGGTCAGGGTGATGGACTCTCTCAGCCAGACCTCATTGCCGAAGCGGTCCCTGACCATGTACTGGATCAGGGGATCTCTCTCTCCTGTCTCATAGAGGCTGATCAGCCGCTCCGCGTCCACCAGCTGGCAGAAATCGTTCCTGTTGTCGGACTGGATCCTGCCGGCCCAGTATTCCCTGGATCTGGACAGGGGATAGGGGGTCGTCTTTCCCTCGTCCTCCCAGAACACGTCGGGGCTGAAGAAGGAACTGCTCAGGATCATGTCATCGGTAACGTCCACCTCATAGGTGGCCACTACGTCCGCAGCCGCCAGGGCGTTGGAAAGGGCAAAGCCCTGGGACAGGTCGTTCCGAAGGCCCGAAAGGGCGTTGACCTCCGCTATGCCGATGTCGGTATCCTCCGGTCCCCCGTGCCTGGTATCCGGGATCCTTCGGCAGATCAGGGCCTTCCAGGGAACGCCGATCTTGTTCTCCAGAAGCCTGACGTCGATCTTCTCCCAGGTCCCGTTCTTTAAGGGATAGGCCAGGGTATAGGAAGGTCTTTTCCTGAGGACCCTGCGGAAATCCGCAATGGTGGTGTTCTGCTCGTGCCAGATCCAGTAATCCGGATCCACGGCAGCCTCTCTGTATACCCGGTTGACCTGAGTAAAGCAGGCTCCGGGCCAGAAGGGGACCCGGAGCAGGTCATCCCTGACCTGGGCATGGATCTCTTCCACCGTATCCGCTTCCAGATCCACCAGAAAAACCTCGGTATATTCATTCAGAAACGCGACCAGCAGCTGGTCGTTCAACTGTTCTCCGCTCATTTTCATACTCCATCCTTTTAATGCAGGACCAAAGTGCCCGGCCCGGAGCCTTCACTATTCTGATTTTACCATCTGACCGGAAAAAAGTGTATATATCATAAGCGCTCTGTCCTCTCCTGCCCTGCATCCTTATCTGTTTTTTTCTCCCGGTCTCCCTTTTCCAGCCCCCGCATGATCAGGAAATACAGAAGAAGGGCCGTCAGGGCGCCGCAGAGCCAGGCCGCTCCGTCCGCGGAAACTGCCATGCGGTAGTTTCCTGCCCGCATGGAGGCGCGGGCCATAAAGATCCTGCCGGAAAGCTCGGCAAAGCCCACCGCCAGGGCCGTTCCGGCTCTTCCCACCCCCTGGATCACGGACCGGAAGACAAAGATGGTGCCCAGAAAGATGTAAAAGGCGGTATTGATCCGGATATAGGTCTCTGCCCATCCGGAAAAGAGGGACAGATCTGTCCCCGGGTCGAAAAAGAAGGGCAGAAAGACCGGCAGCAGGGTATTGGACAGGGTAAAGGCCAGGGCCGTATAGACCAGAAGGATCAGGGCCGCCGCTTTAACGCCTTTCCGGATCCGGCCAATATCCCCGCCGCCGAAGTTCTGTCCCGCATAGGCGGACATGGCCTGGCCCAGGGAAAAGTAGCCCTGGGTCAGCAGCATATGGATCTTGCTGGCGGCCGTATAGCCTGCCACGGCCACGGCTCCGAAAAGATTGACGGCGGACTGCATGATGATGGTGCCCGACGCCGTGATGGCATAGATAAAGGCCATGGGCAGAGCCGACCGGAGCTGCTCTGTGACAAAAGCCCGGTCCGGGCGGAACATGGAAGGCTCCGGCCGAAGGACATGGACCTTCCCGTAGATGTAAAGGGCGCAGAGAAGGGCCGATACGCCCTGGGACAGCACCGTTGCCAGGGCTGCACCCCGGGTTCCCTGATGAAAGGCCAGGATAAAGGCCAGGTCCAGGACCACGTTCAGACAGGAGGAAAAGATCAGAAAATAAAGGGGCACCCGGCTGTTGCCCACAGCCCTCAGGAAGGAAGCCATGAGATTATAAAAGAGGGTGCATGCAAGACCTCCGCAGATAACGGAGATATAGGCATAGGCATCCCCGTAGATCTCTTCCGGCGTATGCATGGCAGTGAGCAGAGGGCGCATCAGAGACAGGCTGAAGAGACTCATGACAAGGGCCGTGCAGGCAGACAGGAGGATCCCGTTTGCCACGGACCTCCTGGTCCCGTCCGCGTCTCCTGCCCCGAACCTCTGGCTGGTCAGGATGGTAAAGCCTATGGCCATGCCGTTGGACACCCCTACCACCAGAAAAAAGATGGTCCCGACGCTGCCCACGGCCGCCAGGGCCCTGTCGCCCACAAAACGGCCCACGATGACCGTATCCACCATGTTGTAGAGCTGCTGGAAGCAGTTGCCTATGAACATGGGAACGGCGAAGCGGAGAATGAGCCCCAGGGGGCTGCCTTTCGTAAGATCCTTTTCCATAAATGCCTTTTCCTGTCTTTTAATCGCAAGAAGGGGACCGCAGACTGCGGTCCCCTGTCATGTTATTGCTCTGATGTCACTCTGTTCTTTCGGGAAGGTGTCCGTATTTGACCTTGATATAACCCTTGATGATCTCCACGCATTTGGCAAAGCCCAGCTTGGAGGAATTGAGGCAGAGGTCGTAATAATGAGCGTCCGACCATTCCTGCCCTGTAAAGCGGTTATGGTATTCCATACGGTTCTTGTTGATCTGATCCACGTATTTCTCCAGCGCCGCCCCGGTCAGATTCTTCTTTTTGGCCGCCTGCTCCAGCAGGAAGGGCTTGGGCGCGTGTACAAATACGCTGACCACGTTCTCATAGTCCTTAAGAACGAAATCGGCGCAGCGTCCTACCACGATGCAGGACTCCGTCTCGGCCAGTGTCTTGATGACCTTGGCCTGGTAGTTGAAAAGGTTCTGTTCGGAAGTGAAATCCCGGCTGCCCGGAGCGATCAGCTCTCCCGTATAGACCTTGCTGGCAGCTCTGAAAAGAGAAGCCCGTGCCGTTGTGTCTTCGTCCTTTACCACGAAGAGGGCTTCATTGATGCCCGATACATCGGCTGCCAGATGCAGGATCTCCTTGTCATAGTAGTGAATGCCCAGCTCCTTTGAAAGCATCTCGCCGATGGTCTTTCCGCCGCTTCCGTATTCACGATTGATTGCAATTACAATATTGTCAGCCATAATGGACCCCCAGTCTTATCTTTGAAAAAGATCATCTCCGCAAAGCTTATCTTGGTGAAGATTGCTGCCACTTACAGTATATCACAGGTGTCTTCCAAGCGGCACCGCCTGCATAAGGCCTTCTGATTTATTCTCCCAGATAGGCCTTGCGGATGGCGTCGTCGTGGAGCAGATCGGACGCTCTGCCGGAGGTGGATATGGTCCCTGTCTCCAGGACATAGGCTCTGTCCGCTATGGTCAGGGCTTTCTTTGCGTTCTGCTCCACCAGGAGGACCGTTACGCCTTCGGAGGAAACCTTTTCGATAATATCAAAGATCTCGTTGACATAAATGGGGGAAAGGCCCATGGAGGGCTCGTCCATCAGGATGATCTTGGGATTGGACATCAGGGCCCGTCCCATGGCCAGCATCTGCTGCTCGCCGCCCGAAAGGGTACCGGCCACCTGCCTGGCCCTCTCCTTCAGTCTGGGGAAGCGGCCGTAGACCATTTCCAGGTTGGCGCTGATCTCGGCCTTGTCCCTGCGGGTAAAGGCGCCCAGCATCAGGTTCTGGTAGACAGTCATATCCGGAAAGACATGGCGGCCTTCCGGGACATGGGCCATGCCCATGGTAACGATCTTGTGGGCAGGGGTCCTGGTGATATCTTTTCCTTCAAATTCGATCTTTCCGGACGCGGCCTGAATCAGGCCGGTCAGTGTATGCAGTGTGGTGGTCTTGCCGGCACCGTTGGCGCCGATCAGTGCAATGACCTCTCCCTGGTTTACCTCAAAGGAGATGCCTTTCAGGGCCGGGATGACACCGTAATTGACCTTCAGGTCCGTAACTTGCAACATAGCCATCTGCTTATTCCTCTGTTTTCTGTATTAATCGTCGCCCAGATAGGCCTTGATGACCTCGGGGTCTGCCAGCACGTCCTTTGTGATCCCCTGGGTCAGGATCCGGCCGAAGTTCAGTACGGTCAGCTTCTCGCAGATGCCGGAGACCAGCTTCATATCGTGCTCGATCAGAAGGATGGTCATGCCGAAGTCCTTGCGGATCAGGCTGATGGTGTCCATCAGCTCCTGGGTCTCGTTGGGGTTCATGCCTGCGGCAGGCTCGTCCAGCAGAAGGAGCTTGGGCCCCGTAGCCATGGCTCTTGCGATCTCCAGTTTTCTCTGGGCGCCGTAGGGCAGGTTGGAAGCCAGGGTGGTGTCAGCGTCCCGGTCCAGGTGAAAGACCTTAAGGAGCTCATAGGCCTTCTCGTTCATCTCCTTTTCCACCCTGTAATAGGAGGGAAGGCGGAGAATGGAGGCGGCTGTGGAATACCGATAGTGGTTGTGCAGGCCGACCTTGACGTTGTCAAGAACGGTCAGCTGCTTGAACAGACGGATATTCTGGAAGGTACGGGCGATGCCGGCCTTGTTGATCTCGATGGGAGACTTGCCGGTGATGTTTTCCCCGTCCAGCTTTATGATGCCTTCATTGGGCTTGTATTCTCCGGTCAGAAGGTTGAATACGGTGGTCTTGCCGGCGCCGTTGGGGCCGATCAGACCGTAGAGCTCGCCCTTTTCAATGGTCAGATCGAAATCGTCGACCGCTCTGAGGCCGCCGAACTGGATGGCCAGATGATTGACTTCAAGGAGTGCCATGCTTACTCACCCTCCTTTCCCGCAGTGTTTTTCTTTTTAAAGAGGTGTCCGCCCAGTCTGTGCTTCTCCATAAAGGCTCTGGAGGCGGGATTCCAGCTGATGAGCATCATGACGATCAGGATGATGGCGTAGATGAGCATACGGTAGTTGGAAAGGAAGCGGAGCAGCTCGGGGATCAGGGTCAGCAGGACTGCGGCGATGATGCCGCCCCGGAAGTTGCCGATGCCGCCCAGGACCACGAAGACCAGGAACATGATGGACATGTTGTAGCCGAAACGGGCGCTGGTGGCCGTCAGGGTAGCCAGGTTGTGGGCGTAGAGGGCGCCTGCAAAGCCTGCGATCACCGCAGACAGGGTAAAGGCCGTCAGCTTGTACTTGGTGATATTGATGCCCACGGATTCCGCGGCGATATGGTTGTCACGGATGGACATGATGGCTCTTCCGTCTCTGGAATGGGTCAGGTTCAGAGCGATGACCAGGGATACCAGAAGGAGAAGGATTCCGATCAGGAAGGAGGAATCCCTGGGGGTTCCCGTAATGCCCTGGGGGCCGTTGATCAGAATGACGCCGGTCCCGGCGTCCACCAGCTTGTTGGCGCTGGTCAGGGAAGCATGGAGCCCCCTGCCGTCAATACCGATATAGACGGCGTTGATGATGTTCTTGATGATCTCGCCGAAGGCCAGGGTCACGATGGCCAGGTAGTCGCCGTTGAGGCGCAGGACCGGGACGCCGATCAGAAAACCGAAGATGCCGGCGAAAATACCGCCCAGAAGAATGGCGATGATAAAGCGCAGCAGGGAGGGCATGCCGCCGCCCACCTGGTTGGAGAAGAGGGCGCTGACAAAGGCGCCGACGCACATGAAGCCGGCGTGTCCGATGGACAGTTCGCCCAGGATGCCGACCACCAGGTTCAGAGACACTGCCATGATGGCATAGACGCACAGAGGCACCAGAAGGCCCTGGAGCTGGTTGGTCAGGACCCCCATACTGCTCAGGATCTGGACAATGACAAAGGCGGCGATGACCATGCCGTAGGTCACGAAATCGTTTCTGGAGGTACGGTCAATGAGTGCAGCTCTTTCTTTCATTCCCTTCCTCCTTTCTTATACCTTCTCCTGGATGACCTTGCCGAAAAGACCGGTAGGCTTGACCAGAAGGATGATGATCAGAACGCCGAACACGATGGCGTCCGAGACCTGCTGCGAAATATAATACTTGCTCAGCTGTTCAATGATGCCCAGGACCAGTCCGCCGACCATGGCGCCGGGGATGGATCCGATGCCGCCGAAAACAGCGGCCGTAAAAGCCTTGATGCCGGGCATGGCGCCGGTGGTGGGCGTCAGGGCGGGGGAATAGGAGCACATAAGAACGCCCGCGATGGCGGCCATGGCGGAGCCGATGGCGAAGGTAAGGGTAATGGTATTATTGACGGAAATTCCCATCAGGGAAGCTGCCGCCCTGTCCTGCGAACAGGCCAGCATGGCCTGGCCGGGCCTGGTCCTTCCGATAAATGTCTGCAGGATGCCTACCAGGATCAGGCTGGTCAGAATAGAGACCACCGCGATGCCCTTGATCTGGAAGGGACCGATCTGCATTGTCTGGATGGAAGCAGGGATGACCGATGTAAAGCTTTTGGTATTGGAGCCGAACACCAGCATTGCTCCGTTCTGCAGGAAATAGGACACGCCGATGGCTGTGATCAGGACCGCCAGAGGGGATCCGGCGTTACGGAGGGGCTTATATGCGATCTTTTCGATCATAATGCCCAGACACAGACATATGATGACAGAGCCCAGGATCCCCAGCGGAACCGGCACTCCCAGGGTGGAGATCATAATGAAGGCGGCATAGGAGCCTACCATGATGATATCTCCGTGGGCAAAGTTCAGCATCTTGGCAATACCGTAGACCATGGTATAGCCGATAGCGATGATGGCATAAATACTGCCCATGCTGAGGCCATTGATGAGATTTTCAATGAATGTGACCATTATCGTTTCTTCCTTTAATGTTAAGGCAGGCGTCCCTTTCGGGGGCGCCTGCCGTCTGCTGCGTTTATAAACTGCGCTGTCGGACGTAAATCCGATCAGTCCTCGATGGAGACGTAGTTGCCGCCTTCGATCTTGACAGCCTTGGGCTCCTTGTCGGGTTCGCCGCTGGCAGCCCATGTGATGGTTCCTGTCAGGCCTTCTACGGAGATGGTCTGGATGGATGCCTTCAGAGCTTCGCAGATGTCTGCTGTGGAAGCATCGGGAGTGATGCCTGCAGCTTCGATGGCAGCCTTCAGAGCATACATGCCGTCATAGGCGTCTGCGCCGAACTGGTTGGGAGTATTTCCGTAAGCTTCCTTGAAGCTGGTGACGAAGTTGACTGTCAGATCATCAGTAGCATCGGCTGCGAAAGGTGTCAGCAGCATCAGGCCCTCTGCCAGAGAGGTGTCGAAATTCTCGACGCCCAGGATACCGTCCATACCGTCGCATCCGAAATAGGTAACTGCAAGACCTGCGTCGGCAGCCTGCTGCAGGATGATGGAAGCCTCTGTGTAATAGATGGGCAGGAATACGAAATCAGCGCCTGCATCCTTGATCTGCTGGATCTGAGCGGAGAAATCGGTTGCGGAGTCTACTGTGAAGGAAGTCTTTGCAACAACGTTCAGGCCCTGGGTCTCTGCTTCTGCCTCGAAGGTAGCTTCGATGCCTGCGGAGTAAGGGGTGGAAGAATCATAGATGGTAGCGATCTTGGCATCCGCAAAGTGGGAAGCGATGTACTGTGCGGACTTTGCGCCCTGCTGAGGATCGTTGAAGCAGACAGCGAAGCAGTTGTCGTTGGCGATGCAGTCCAGGGAAGATCCGGAAGGAGTCAGCTGGAACATCTGGTCATTGGCTGTCTCTGCAGCAACTGCGGTGCAGGGAGTGGAAGTAACTGTGCCCAGCAGGATCTGCATGCCCCAGTCCTTCAGAGTATTGTA
>DETN01000176.1 GCA_002362155.1 Lachnospiraceae bacterium UBA3287
CCCTATCTCCAGATCATGGAGATGGGAAGGATCGGCGACAAACTCATCGTTCTTGGGAGCGAATGCAGAAGATACGGGGAAAACGAAAACCCCTTCTTCTATGTTTACGATACATCCGGGGAAGAGAAGGATTTCACCCTTCTTTACGAGGCGGACGAGAGCGTTTTTGACGGCGTGATCAGCGATATTGAGTATGGCAGCTGGCGGGGCCTTAAGTCGGACGGAAACTTCGTGTATTATATGGCCCTTGACGGCCCCCGCAACGTGCTCCGTCGGATCGGCCTTGACGGAAAGACAGAGACCCTCGTTCAAAAGGATGGCGCCCTCTATGATTTTGACGTGCTTTCCGGCGACCTGTGGGTGATGGGGCTCTACGACATGAAGCTGCAGGAGATCTATCATGCGGATGAAAAGGGGAGCCTTCGCCGGATGACCGGGCTCAACAGCAGGGCGCTTCGCGGCAGATACGTGGCAGAGCCCTCCTATATCTGCACGAAGTTTCACAGTGACCGGTACGGCGACGAGGAGATCGACGGCTGGGTGCTGGCTCCCATGGGCTATGAGGCCGGAAAAAAATACCCGGCCATACTGGATATCCACGGCGGGCCCAAATGTGCATACGGGCCGGTCTTTTTCCACGAGATGCAGCACTGGGCTTCGGAGGGATATTTTGTCATGTTCTGCAATCCCCACGGCTCGGACGGCAAAGGAAACGAATTCTCTTACCTGGATATGCAGTGGGGCGGGATCGATTATGAGCAGATCATGGCCTTCGTCGACCATGTGCTGGAGGAATACCCGGATATCGACAGGGCAAAAGTGTGCTGCACCGGCGGCAGCTACGGCGGCTACATGAGCAACTGGATCATCGGTCATACGGACAGATTCTGCTGCATTGCCACCCAGAGGAGCATCATGAACTGGATCACGATGTACGGCGTCAGCGACATCCCGCCCGTCGTGTGCGGCGAGACCTGCAATACGAATCCTTACTCTCAGGAGGGATTTGCCCAGATGTGGAATGTCTCTCCCCTCAGGTACATAGATAATGCCAGGACGCCGACCCTGATCATCCACAGCGACGAGGACTACCGCTGCCCCATCGGAGAGGGCTACCAGCTCTTTACGGCGCTGAAATATAAAGGAGTCCCCTGCAAAATGGTCGTCTTCCACGGCGAGAACCACGAGCTGTCCAGATCCGGCAAGCCCAAACACAGGGTCAAAAGGCTGGAAGAGATCACGGAGTGGTTCAGAAACTATACGGCTGGCACCGCGGACAGTTCATCCAAAGACTGAGCCGGAAGCTGCCTCTTTTCCTGCCGGATATTTTCCGGCGCTTTCGTAAACGGCAGAATGATTTATGATCAGCCTGTAAAAAATCGGTTCGGGAGGGAGTACCATGTCAGAATCTGTTTCAGGAAGGCCTGCAGCGCTCAGGCGGATATCTTCTATGTATCTTTTTATTCTTTATGGACTGTGCGTTCTTTTCCTTACGGGCTGCACCGGCTATGACGGTAAAAACGACGTGGAAGAAGGCGGCGTTTTCTACAGGGTATCCTCCTCAGGGAAAAAAGCCTTTGCCCAGGCCATTTACTGGGATCTGGATCCTGCCCATAGGGACTTTTATATTCCGGACAGAGTGGGAAAGGCCCAGGTGGTCTCCCTTGGCGGCTTTTACGGGACAGGGGTTCCCTGCCCCCTGCAGGTCAGTCCCCGGGAAGATGCGGACTATTTTTTTATGATCGATCCTGAGACCTATGAAAGCGAAAGGCCCTATACCTGGCAGGACATCGTCCTGACCATACATCTGGGAAAAGAAGTAAGCGATATAAAACGTGCCATAGGCTGTCCCTATTTTGCCCGTGATGACGGAGAGGGCGCCATAGATTTCTACCGTCCCGTCCTGTATTTTGAAGTGGACCCGGAGAACAGGTATCTTTACAGTGTGGACGGGTTCCTGTATTACAGAAAGGACGACAGTCCGGTGCCGGATCTGGGGTCCTCTCAGGACAGACAGGAAAGCGGAACAAGTGAGGGGCTCCTTCCGGGAGATATACCGGAAGAATCCACCGGAGAGAGTCCTGAGGAACTTTCTGCAGAGCCGTAGGAATAATAAGGAGATTGAACATATATGAATACATGCTACCGGCTGAAGGTCATACTGAAAAAATCAAAGCCTCCTGTCTGGATGAAGGTCCTGATACCCGGAGGCATTACCTTTTCCGTTTTCAGTTTTTACATGGATCTGCTGACAGGCCATGAGGAAAAAATCACATCGGACGGAGAGACCGTCTTCATGTTCGAGCACCGGAAAAGTGCCATGCGGCTTCTGGAAGATCCGAAGGAAAATCCCCGGTATAAAAAGTACGATGCTTCTCTCAGGGAGGCGGACACCACCTTTATCGACGACTATTTTCTGCCGGGACAGTGGGTCTCCTACTGGCCGGACAGGTACGGGGAAGAGTGCTACAGGATAGAGGTGGAGGAGATAGAGGAACTGCCCGTTCCCTTCCCCATGCTGGACAGATGCTCCGACGCTGCATATGCCCTGCACGGAAAGGGCGGGGAATGGGAAGCAGAGACAGCCCGGAAGCTCAGGCGGTATTCCGTCGAATATAAAAACTGGAAGGCAGAGGACCGGAAGGGCAGTTTTATAAGAAGAAAAAAAGAAAATACAGTCTTTCCTTTCCTGAAGCGGGGTCAGATCCTTTCCTACGCAGGAGGATCTGAACGGGAGTCCTTTGTTCCCGGCACGGAGGACCCTGTAAGCAGGGAGGACAACATAGAGCAGAGCGGCAGATCCATGCTGAACGCTCTGGCAGGAGCCATGCGGGCCAGAATAGGTCCGGAGAATTTTCTGGATGACAGCCAAAAGACCCTGAAGGACTATCTGTTTTTCCTCTACGGCGAGAAGCTGCTGGAGGAGATCGCAGAGGATACGGAGGCTCTCAGCTGGCAGGAAAAAAGAATGTCCGGCGTACTGAAAAAGGGAAAAGAGGAATGGACCGGATTCCTTGCCCGGAAGATCGCAGAGAGAATCCTTTCGCCGGAGATGATGAAAGAATGCCTGATGGAGTACCGGGATGAAGAGATCGCCTCTCTCAGAAAGGCACTGGCCGGCCAGAGGGACGGCACTTATACGGCAGAGAGCCTGAAAGAAGGGGATGATCTTACAGATTTCGCCGGGGAACTGTATATGTTCCGCAGGAAAGACTGCACTATGCCTGTATTTGATATCCCGACGGATTTCGAGACGGCCTTTTCCCGGATCGATTCGGAGGCCTTTCATGACAAGAGAAGGCAGCATATCTGGCTGAAGGACTGTCTTGACGTGGTGGTATTTTATTACGGAGCTGTCCCCGTTCCGGTCTTTTACCGGCTCTATAAGCAGTTCGGCACTCTTCCCAAAAAGGAAATGATTCAGGCCATACGGGACATGGGAACAGAGAGCCCCTGCAGAGCGGAAAACGGCAGGATCATTCATGAGGGCTGGCTCCATGACGACGAGTATCTGAAGCTGGAGGAGATGCAGGGGGACAAACCTTACTACATTCCGTCAAAAGCGGAAGTGGAGGATCTGGCGGTAAACGACTATCCTTCCATGCTGAAGGAGGCAAGGGACCTTCTGGCCTTCTGCAGGAAGGACCTGAAAATGGCTCCGGAAGAGGCAGAGGACTTTACGGAGGAAGCCTGGAATACCTTCAACCGGGGAGAAACGCTTTCGGATGCCATACATCTGGCGGAAGATATGAGGGTTCCCATCCGAAGCCAGAGCGCACTGAAACGCCTTGCGGACCTGCTGGTATCCCTCAGCAACCACACATGCATGCTCTATAACCGGGGCTATTCCCCGCTTGCCCTCAGGGCAGAGATTTCAGGCGGCCCCAAGGCAGGGCCTGCTCCCTCTGCCTCCTATGCACCCGAGACGGGGCCGGGACCGGAGATGTTCATGAAACCCTCCGGAAAGATCTATCCCAACGATCCCTGTCCCTGCGGCAGCGGCAAAAAATACAAGAAATGCTGCGGAAGGAACCGGCAGTAAAAAAGGAGAGAAACAGGGAAGTGGAAAACGGGGAAGATGCGAAGGCGCCTCCCCCGTTCTGCTCAGGGGCAGGGGAAGCAGGCAGGATTCGAATTGTGAAAAAAACCGCTTTCCTTTAGCACGCTGATGTGATAGTATGTTACTTGTTTAACGCAATTCAGCGAAAAATGGAGGAAACTACTATGAAAAAGAAACTTGCACTTCTTCTGACAGCTGTCCTTGCAGTATCCATGCTTGGCGGATGCGGCGGATCTTCCAGCTCCGGCAAGGCTGAAGAGCCTGCAGCAGAGAAGACCGAAGAGACGGAAGCTCCTGCAGAGGAAGCTCCCGCAGAAGAGGCTGTGACCTATCAGTTCATCGATGAGACACTGGGCGTTGAGTCCTATGCCATCGGCTTCAGGCTGGGCGACGAAGAACTGGCCCAGACTGTCAGCGGCGCTGTACAGGCTCTGGTCCTCAACGGAACCTATGAAGCCATCGGCGAAAAGTATCCTGATATCAAGGATTACCTCTGCCTGAAGGCGGAAGACATCGACGAAGCGTCTCTGCCTGCCCAGGGTTCCGGAGACAGCTCCTATACCTTCAAGCACGGCTTTGACCTTGACTATCCGCCTTATTCCTACAGGCAGGACGACGGCACTGTGGGCGGCTTTGACGTAGAGCTCTGCCAGGCTGTCTGCGAATACATGGGCTGGGGCTACGAGGCCGTTCCCTTCAACTGGGACGCCAAGGACATGGAACTGAACGCAGGAAGCTGCGACTGCATCTGGTCCGGCTTCACAAAGGAAGGCCGTGAAGACGCTTATACATGGGGCATCACCTACTCCAACAACACTCAGGGTATCCTGGTGGCTTCCAATTCCGGCATCACCTCTCTTTCTGACCTTGCAGGCAAGGTCGTCGGCGTCCAGACTGCTACCAGCGCCTATGACATGCTTGAGGATTCCCAGAAGGATCTGGCAGATACCTTTGCCGAACTCAGAGTCTATGAGACCTATACCATTGCCTACAATGATCTGAAGGCAGGCGCCATCGACGCCATCGCTATCGATATGACAGCAGGTTCCTTCCTGATTGCCAACGACGCAAAGTGATCATTCTCAGTAAGCTAAAGGAAGCAGCGGGCCGCCAAACACGGCCCGTGCTTTTTTGAATTTCCGGATTTCAGTTGAGGAGTTTTATTTATGACCTTTTCCACCATGTTTGCCACTATGGGCGAAGGCATGCTCCGTACATGTCTGATCTTCTTCCTGACGCTGCTCTTTTCCCTGCCTCTGGGCATGGTCGTCATGTTCCTGCGCAGGTCCCGCTTTACCCTGGTCCGGGAGATCACAAAGATCTATATTGCCATTATGAGAGGAACGCCCCTGATGC
>DETN01000076.1:0-3044 GCA_002362155.1 Lachnospiraceae bacterium UBA3287
GAATACGGGATCGGATCTCCCATCTTTGCCCTGGCCGCATTCTTTGCCTTCGTCGTCATGCACGACGCCTCCGGCGTCCGCCTGGAGACAGGCAAGCAGGCCAAGCAGATCAACGACATGTGGGAGCTCATGGCTTCCATGATGGACGAAGTGACGACGCCCGAGCAGAAGCTCAAGGAATTTGTGGGCCATACCAAGCTCCAGGTGGTAATGGGCTTTCTTTGCGGAATCGTCTCTACCCTTATCGTTTACAACTTTATCTTTTAAGATTCAGACCGCAGGGTAAGCTCCTGCGGTCTTTTCACAGTTTCACAGGTTTTCTTCATCCGCATCCCGCAGACTGTCCCTGTCTTGTCTTTTCCTGCTCTTTAAGTTCCGCTGCCCTGCTGCAACGGTGCCTTTTCCTTTCCTTCTGCCGGTTTCCCTTTTTTACCGCTTTCCCTTTTCATTTCTCATTTTTCATTGAAGAGAAAAATCCCTTAATGGTACAATGGGAGAGGCAGATCCCTGCATGTTGAGCAGGAATCCCTGCCCGCCGGCACAGAGCCGGCAGCCGCGCAGGGCGCGGAAGGGAGGACACTATGGGAAGAATAATTGAAGGCTACTGGGACTGCGCCTACTGCGGTGCAAAAGGCATCCTGGGACGGTACAGAGACTGCCCCAGCTGCGGCAAGCCCAGAGGAGAAGATACCGTATTCTATCATGATCCGCCGAACGAGCAGAACGTGGTGGAGCATCCGGAGGAGGTCAGCCGGGAAGCGGACTGGCACTGCGAGTTCTGTGATTCCCTGAACCCTGCTTCTGCCAAGTTCTGTGAATCCTGCGGATCTCCCAGGACTGACAAGACCTATTTCGAAATGAAGGAAGAGCACAGCAGAAAGGAGCAGGCCGCCCAGGCCATCGCTGCTCCCCCTGCCCCGGAGCCGCCTAAAAAATCCAGGCTTCCTCTTCTTCTGATCATAGCGGCGGCCATTGCCCTGCTCTTCTTCCTGACGAGGCCCGCCAAGGCGGATCTGACGGTCAAAAGCATGGAATGGGCCAGGTCCGTAACGGTAGAGGAAATGAAGACCCTGCAGGAATCAGGCTGGTCGGTCCCCTCCGGCGGAAGGGTCTATGACCAGAAGCAGGAGGTCCAGTCCTATACCCAGGTCCTGGACCACTACGAGACCAGGGAGCGGGAAGTCGCCGAAGACTACATAGATCACTATGAGGATGTGGTGGTGGGCTACAAGGACCTGGGCAACGGCTATTTCGAAGAGATCACGGAAAGCCAGCCGGTCTATGAGACCCGCTACTATACGGAGACTTATGAGGAGCCGATCTATGTGACGGTCCCCATCTTCGGGACAAAGTATTACTACGAGATCGACCGCTGGGTCTATGAAAGGAAGGAAGATACCTCCGGCACCTCGGACCAGGCTCCCTGCTGGGCGGAGCTGAACCTGAAGGAAAATGAAAGAGAAGGAGAGCGGAGCGAAAAATACACCTTTACCGCCGCTGACAGCAAAGGAAAGACTTACTCCTATACCTGCAGCGGGCAGGCGGAATGGGAAAAATTCAAGGTGGGAGATTCCTTTAACGCCACGCTGTCCGGAAACAGAATCATAGAGATTCAGAAATAACTGAATTCATGCGGCCCTGTGACGACCCGTCACAGGGCCATTTTTCCGCTTTTTTCTCGGTTCGCACCGTGACAGATCCCATCCACAGCGGATGGGATTTTTATACCTGAAGTATAATTGCCAAATGTCAATCCCTGTGTTAGTATATTTACGGATAAAAAAACAGGCCCCGCACAGAGGGCCGGAAAGGAAAAGACATGTTCGCAGCATTAAACCTGAAATCATTCGAATACGGTTATGACGTACTGCCGCTCATTACGCTTGTCGTAAAGAGTGATCTTTTCGTGCGCCCGTACAGGACCAGGCAGATGCTGTGTTCCGACCCGGGGAATCGATCCTGAGAAGGATATTCCCGGATCATAGGAAGATAACATTCGGATTCGTTTATTCCGGCCTGTCCTGTAGGGACAGGCCTTTTTTTATTGCAGCGCTGCACGGGCAATGGGCCCTGTGCAGGCCGGGAAAAGAGAAAGGTTCCCGGCGAAAGCCTTGAGAAGAGAGGTGACAGACATGGTAATCAAAGGAAGATACAATACGGCCGTCTGCTTTGCAAAGGTCATAGAGCAGGAAGCCGTCGATCAGATCAGACGCATGTGCGACTATCCCTTCACGGAAGGGTCCAGGATCCGCATCATGCCCGACGTTCACGCCGGCGCGGGATGCACCATCGGAACCACAATGACCATTACGGACAAGGCCGTCCCCAACGTGGTAGGGGTAGATATCGGCTGCGGCATGTACACAGTCGACCTGGGAAAGGGAGACCTTGACTTTGCGCGCCTTGACGAGGCCGCCCACTACATTCCCTCCGGAATGAACGTATGGGAAGGCCGCAGGGAAAGATTCGACCTGACTGGCCTTCACTGCTTCAGGGAGCTGAAGGATACGGCCCGTCTGGAGAGAAGTCTGGGCACACTGGGCGGCGGCAACCACTTCATCGAGGTGGACCGGGCCCAGGACGGCACCAACTACCTAATCATCCACTCCGGCAGCCGCAACCTGGGACTCCAGGTGGCCCGCATCTACCAGAATCTGGCCATAGAGCTCCACTCCGGCAAGGAGGAGTACTTAAGACAGAGAGATGAGATCATCCAAAGCTACAAGGAGCAGGGACGCAGGAGCGAGATCCAGCAGGCCCTGAAGGAGCTGAGATGGGACAGACAGGAAGCGGATATGCCCGAAGACCTGTGCTACCTGTACGGCGTATACCTGGACAGATACCTTCACGACGTGGAGATCTGCCAGGACTTTGCCCGCCGCAGCCGCGAGAAGATGGCTGAGATCATTATGGAGCGCGCCGGCCTTTCCGGCCGTGACGGCTTCCATACCATTCACAATTACATAGACACCAGCGAGATGATCCTCCGCAAGGGGGCCATCGCAGCCCATAAGGGAGAGAAGGTCCTGATCCCCATCAACATG
>DETN01000076.1:3104-10371 GCA_002362155.1 Lachnospiraceae bacterium UBA3287
GTCGGCAGGGGCAATCCCGAATGGAACATGTCCGCGCCCCACGGCGCAGGCCGCCTTATGTCCCGTACAAAGGCAAAAGAGGATCTTTCCCTGGAAGAATACCGAAAGACAATGGAGGGCATTTACACTACCTCCGTCAATGAGAGCACCCTGGACGAAGCGCCAATGGCCTACAAGTCCCTGGACGACATCATTGATGTGATCCGTGACTCCGTTGACGTGGTAGATGTCATGAAGCCCGTATTTAACTTTAAGGCAGGCTGACCGTGCAGAGGTCATGGTCATCCTGCCCGGGGAGGAGAGCATGACCTTTACCATACCTACCATAAACATGACTGCTACCGGCAGCAACATAAACCGTATGAGGATCGAAGCCGGCATGAGCGTAAGACAGCTGCAGGATGTCTTCGGCTTCACCACCCCTCAGGCCATCTACAAGTGGCAGCACGGGACCGCCATGCCTACCCTGGACAACCTGGTCATCCTGGCGGCGGTCTTCCACGTCCACATGGACGACATCATAGTCAGAAACTGAAAGGATTCTTATGATCTATACAAAGCTGACCAATAAAGCCATGAAGCTCTGCTACGAAGCCCACATGGGGCAGACCGACAAGAGCGGCCTGCCCTATGTCTTCCACCCCTTTCATGTGGCGGAGCAGATGCAGGACGAATATACCACCGCGGCAGCCCTCCTGCACGATACGCTGGAGGATACCTGGGTGACCCCGGACTATCTCCGGAAGGAGGGATTTCCCGAAGAAGTGGTGAAGGCCCTGATCCTTCTGACCCATGACCCGGCGGAGCCATACATGGACTATGTCAGGCGCATAAAGAAAAACCCCCTGGCCAGGGCCGTAAAAATGGCTGACCTGGCCCACAACGCGGACCTTTCCAGGCTGGAGAGCGCGGGAGAAGGAGACATGGAGAAGGCGCGAAGGAGAGCGGAAAAATACAGAAAGGCTATGGAAATACTGACAACTGAATAATGAGAGATCTTAACAGAGCGGAAAGCTCAGACAGGTACAAGGACCCTCCGGGGCGCTGCAAAGTATTCCTGCAGCGGCGCCCCGGAGGGTCCTTTTGTTTCCCTGCCGGATCAGGACGGCTGGGAAGCGCGAATGCCTGTATGGATCAGAAAACTGCCTTATACAGAAGCGTCTTTTTCATGTTTTTCGGGAAGAGCGGTCCTGGAAAGGCCCTTCAGGGGCCTCAGGTAAGTCTCCCGGAACTGTTCAAAGGCCTTTTTGGCATCGCCGAGGGCCACGTCCGTGCCGGCCCGCCCCAGCTTTTTGAGGGTCTCCACCACGGATTTCTGGACTTCGGGATCCAGCTCTTTTGCGGCTTTCATAATGGCGTTGTAGGAGGCTCTTTTATCCTCTATGAGATCTTCCAGGGTGGCGGCTCCGGAGGCTTCCATGGAGTCGAAAACGGCGTTTACGAAGATGACCTTTTCTTCGTCGGTGAGGCTGGAGATCCACTGGTCAAGGGCAGAGTTGAGGAAGCGGCTGGAGACCGACTGGGCCTCTGCCAGTTCAAAGCCCTGATAGTTGACCTGCCAGGAGTAGGGGTTGTGCTGTTCCACCCAGTTGGAGCTGGAGCAGCGCACGATCCTGGAGGCGTGCTTGTTGTCCATGATGATGCCGATGACGGAGGATTCGGGGATGGTCAGCTGGACCTTGGGAAGGACGGCCCTGTATTCCGGCGTTTCCGTGATCTTTTCGTTGAAGCCCGGACCGTCGTTGGAATATACGATGGAGATCCTGCCCCTGTATGCTACGTCGCAGAAGGCGGCGGCATAGACCGCCAGATTTCCTCCCTTGGAGTGGCCGCCCACCATGACCGGTCCCTGGGTGACCGCCATGACGTCGTTGAGATAGGAAGCGGCCAGGAACTGGCCGGGGGTCTCGTTCATGAAGCTGGTGTTGAAGTCTTCCCGCCAGCCAACCAGAGAGTGGTCCGTTCCCCGGTATGCCACGTAGATGCTGCCATCCGGCAGAAAGCAGGTGACGGCGGCGAACTGGATCTGCCTTTCCCGGTCGATCTCGTCCACGTAGCGCCAGAGGCGGATCTCGCCGAAGCGCTGGGACCGGGCCGCGGCGCTGGCCAGATATTTGGGATCGTTGGGCATGCAGGACTGGTCGTAGCCCATCTGCACGTATGCGGGATATACGTCTCTGAGGGCCATGATGCCCTCTTCACCGGGGCCGGGGACGATGCCGGTCATGTCCAGGTAGGCCAGTTCGGAAAGGATCAGGTTGTCCACGTCGTTGAAGGGGCGCTCCTTAAAGGAAAGGTCTCCCCTCCAGTCCAGATAGGAAAGAATATCTGCCATAGCGTTACCTCCGGGCAGGGGGCCGGACAGGAAATGCCGGCCGTCACAGTTACTTAAGGCCATTTTACCACAGGGGAGGGGAGAGCGGACACCTGCCTTGTTAAGACCGGGTTCAGATATGATAAAGAAGACGAAAGCAAGAGCCCTTTCCATGAAAAAGGACCTCTCCCGGAAAGGGGAGGGGTCCTGAAGGGCGCCGCGGATCTTATTTTTCCCTGCCCGCCTTCTGGGTCTTGGCGGTAAAGTAGCGCACCAGGGCCTTTTCGAAGCGCTTTCTTTCCCGGTCCGTCAGAGGCCGGATGCTGCCTCCCTCCGTGGACAGGGTATAGGTGGCGTCGTAGAAGAGGGTATCGAAGCGGGGGCCGTCTTCCTCTCCGGGTCCGAAGAGGGAGGTGCCGAGGAAATAGTTGGGGGCGGAAATATCCAGGTAGTCTAAAAGGGTGGGGACCATGTCCAGTGTATTTCTTCCCTTCGCGTCGATGGTCTCGGGAACCACGTCCCTGTGCCAGATGGCCAGGGGCATTTCGTCCACGTCGGTGTTGACCCTTTCGTAGGCGGGGAAGGCCCTGCGGTAGAAGAGATCCCCGTAGGCGCAGTGGTCTCCGGTGAAGACCACCAGAGTATTGTCCCCAAGGGGGGAGTTCTTCAGCTTTTCCATGAAGGCCCCGAACTGGACGTCCACGTTGCGCATCTTGTTGAGGGTGGTATCCTTTCCGTCTTCGAACCTGGCCTCCCCTTTGGGAGAGTCGAAGGAGATGTGGCTTCCGAAGGTGTAGATGGCAGTCAGGAAGGGAACGTCCTTTTTCGCCTGATCCTGAAGGGTCTCCCAGAGAAGCTCGTAGGCCTGGCGGTCGGAGAGGCTGCGGGCTTCGCCCCGCAGGTCGTCCTCAAAGCCTGTCACCACCCTGTCAAAGCCAAGGCGGCCAAGATAGTCCGTAAAGAGGCGGTTCTTCGGCTCTGTATTGATCATGACCGTGTCATAGCCCCGGCCTTTCAGGATGCTCTGGAGGGAGACCAGGGTGCTGGCGTCGTAATTGTTCAGCTGGTAGCCGGAGTAGAGCTGGCCGATCAGGGCGCAGTAGGTGGCGTAGGTATGGTTGTAATAATTGCGGAAGCGGATGGAAGAGCGCAGGAAGCGGGCCGCATTGGGCATGATCTTCCTTTTGTCCCGGATCATGTGGGAGGAGAGGCCCTCCGTGAAGATGAGGACGATGTTGGGGTTTTCGGGAAGGCTCTCCGGTCTGTCCCTGAAGCCCGGAAGGGAGTCTTTAAGGAATTCTCCCCTCCTGTCCTTAGCTGTCTTTTCTGCGGCCGAGGTCCATTTCCTGTTGACAAGGAAGGTCCGGATCATTTCCATCAGGCCGAAAAGGGGAGATCCCTCCGGCCCGCAGGCCATTAGGGCCAGGATCTGGAAAAAGAGGACGGCGCAAAGAAGGATCAGGTCCCCTGTCAGGGGCAGGGGCGTTTTCCTTACAGGGAGGGCGGTAAAGACCAGGACCGCCAGGATGGCCGCGATGTACTGGCCCATCTTGCCCAGAAGGTCCTGCCATGAGTCCAGGTTGGTCAGCATGACCAGGGTGGTGTAGGATCCTCCGAAGCACAGGACCAGGGCCTGGGCGTTGAAGAGGAAGATGACCAGAGCGTTCACGATCCATACGGGAAGCGTAAAGCGGATCAGGGCAAGATCCGTGACCGCAAAGATGACGGAAAGCTCCAGAAGGGCCTGGAGGGCAAAACGCTTTTTCCCCGTGGCCGGTACGGAGGCCAGGGCAAAGAGGGCGGAAAAGGTATATTTGAGTATGGTGGGGATGAAGCCTGTCATAATGAGGTAAGCCTGCCTTTCCTGATTTCGGTGCGGGGCCCCGGAGCGTTTTCTGCAGGGGCTGCACTGTGCTATTGTAGCGGAAAGAGGATTTAATTTCCATGGATAAATGGACGAAAGAGGGGGGATTTTCCGGACCGGTTCGTGTATAATGGGGAATTACCGACGAAAAAAGCAAGGAGGCAGACACCGTGAAGCATGCAAAAAATCCCGGCCCTGTGTACGAGGCCATTCTTCCCTATGTTCTGGAGGCCGGCAGAATGATCCGGGAAAGCGGGGACGTCCAGGTCTCTCCCAAGGCGGCCAATGATTTCGTGACCCAGATGGACCGGGCCGTGCAGGACTACCTGCTGGAGGGCCTTGGCAGAGCCTTCCCCGGAGCCGTCTTTATCGCGGAGGAAAAGGAAAACATGACATCTGTCCCCATAGGAGAGGTCTTTATCATCGATCCCATCGACGGGACCACCAACTTCATAAACGGCTTTCCCGCCTGCGCAGTCTGCGCGGCCTATGTGCTGGAAGGGGAAGTGGAATGCTCCTTTGTCTACAATCCCTTCAGGGAAGAGCTTTTCTCGGCGGTAAGAGGCCGGGGCGCCTTTCTGGGAGATAAGCCCATCCGCTGCAGATCCAGACAGATGGAGCAGGGCGTCTGTCTGATCGGAGACTCCTGGAAGGGGGACAAGGAGGTCCTGAGAAAGTACTTTGCCAGCTGCCGCATGATCGGCTCCGCGGAGCTGCAGATCTGCTATGTGGCCTGCGGCAGGGCCCTCTGCGACATCTCCAAGGAAATCCATCTCTGGGACTATGCGGCCGGAAAGCTGATCGCGGAGGAGGCGGGCGCCTTAGTCCTGGATATAAGCGGTGAGAGGGCCTCCCTCAAAGAGCCCTGCGCGGTTATGGTCTGCGTTCCCGAGATCCGGCAGGAAGCTATGGCAATCTGGCGGGAATCCCTGGGGATATCCGAACAGGTTTAATAAAAATGTAACAAATCCGCAATAAAGAGCGAAATATTTTTAAATTGTTACGGATTTTTGGAGAAAACTGTGATATGATACTGTCTGACCATTCAGACCAGCTGCCAGGTCAGCTTCATAATGTTTCTGCTGAAGAACTATACAGGGGGAAATTTTGAAAAAGAACGGAAAAATCGCATCATTACTGTCACTGATCATGCTTCTGTCGACTGTGCTGACGATCTTTACGGCTCTGCCTGTGGGTGCCGATGCAGCCACCTATACAAAGATCGCGGAAGGCGCCTACGTCTTCTATTCCAGAGAGAGCGCATACTTTACCATGGACGCCAAGGGAGGCGGCACGGCCGAAGGGACCAATATCCAGACCTATCATACCTCGGGCTCGTCCTCACAGATCTTCGATGTCACCAATGTTTCGGGGACTCTGTACAAGATCACTGCCAGAGGTTCCGGCAAGGCCGTTACGGTGGCCGGAAACCAGAAGAAGAAGGGCGCCAATATCCAGCTGAATACCTATAAGGGACAGAAGGGCCAGCAGTGGCGCTTCGTTTCCTCGGGCGAAGGATACTTCCGCGTAAAGAACCGTCTGGGCTACTACCTGGACATCAAGGGGGCCGGCTATTCCAACGGCGCCAACATCCAGCTCTGGTCCAAGAACACCTCCAAGGGCCAGCAGTGGAACCTGGTTCCCGCATCCCGTCCTCTGGACAACGGCACCTACTATATCAACGCCGCGGGCGGCGGCAAGGTCCTGGGCGTGGAATCCTCCTCCGTGAACAACGGAGCCAACATCTGGATCCACTCCAAGAACAATTCCAGCTCCCAGAAATTTATCCTGGAATATCTCAACAACGGCTATTACAGGATCATCAACTCCGGATCCGGCAAGGTCCTGGAGGCGGCCAGCAACGGGACCGGCAACGGGACCAACATCCAGCAGAACAAGTGGGCAGCCGCCATGCACCAGGAATGGCGGATCATGAAAAAGGGCAGCAGCTACCAGATCGTTTCCGCAGTGGATCCCACCAAGGTCCTGGACGTGGAAGGCGGCGCCTTTACCGATAAAGCCAACGTGGAGCTCTATGTGAACAACGGAGCCAAGGAAGAATACTGGACATTCACCAAGGTCTCTTCCTCCATCGTGCCCGCCGCGGATTCCACCTACTCCGCAGAGAAGAACGACAAGGCGGAGACCGCATCCGCCATGAGCGCGGCCGCAAAGGAAACAGCCAACCGCGCCAGCGCCGTGGACTACATGCGGGCCATGGCGACCCTCCGCTGGAAGCCGGCCTATACCATGACCTACTGGAACGCCACGGACGGCAGAAAGTGGGTCAAGGACATTACCTACACCGGCGTTCCCTATACCCAGTACAACAAGACCTCCCTGGAGAGCTTCAAGAGCACGCTTGCGGGTTCCACCTACAAGGGCCCTGCCGCCAGGAACAAGTACCTGGGCAATGACTGCTCCAGCGGCGTGACCCTGGCATGGAAGCATGTCAACAGCGCCGTTACCGTGACCTATACCGGAAACATGTTCCCCACATCCGCCAATCTCAGGGCCGTGGGCAGCTACCGGGCATCCTCAAAGACCAACACCAGCTCCATCGTCAAGAGCGGCAACTCCAAGGCTGTCATGTTCGCGGCCTACGCAAAGCTCCAGCCCGGAGACGCGGTGGTCTATCATATCGGATCCCTGGGCCATACCAGACTGGTCACCTCCGTCAACACCCAGAAGAAGACCGTGACCTGCATCGAGCAGTCCGGACTGGTCACCGCCAGGAGGACCTCCTGGCAGGTGGACAAGGTCTACACCTTTGAACAGCTCTACCAGGGCAACTACATTCCCGTGACTCTGTCCAGATGGTACTGATGGAGCAGGGAGAGCGGAACAGGCGTCATATTTAAAAAGCACAGAAAAAGAACTGAATTCCCGGCCCCGGAGAGGCGGGAGAATTCAGTTCTTTTTTGTCTTATGCATCTGTTTTATCCGGGAAGTCCTTCCCCTGAGGAAGGAGGGATCCTGCCCTCAAAGTATCTGATGACGGCCTCCCTGGCCCGGACGGTCCGGACGATCCTGAGCCAGTCCAGAGAAGGAGAGGCGCCGTCATCATACTCCAGGCGGATGATGTCGTC
>DETN01000156.1 GCA_002362155.1 Lachnospiraceae bacterium UBA3287
GATGCGGGCGGAAATATCATTCCGCAGGAACAGCTGCCGGATTTGGAGACGGTAAAGCGCTGGAAAGGGCAGCTGACCATCCGTGACCTGCTCCGCCACCAGGGCGGCCTGCCCGGAGATCCCAAGTATCCCTGCCCCAAGCTGTATAAGGAAAATACGCCCGAAGAGGATTTCAGGGACAACCCTCTTTTTGCCGGGAACGGAGCCGATCAGGAGACAAGAGAAGCGACCCTTTCCATGATCAACAGGACCCCGCTGGAATACGAGCCGGGAACGAAGACCCTCTATTCCGACGCCGACTACATGATCCTGGGCCTCATCGTGGAAAAGATCACAGGCATGGATCTGGATACCTATATAAAGGAGACCTTCTGCGCCCCCATGGGGCTGACCCATATCACCTACAACCCTCTTGAGAACGGTTTTTCCAGGGAGGACTGCGCCGCAACGGAACTTTCCGGCAACACAAGGGACCACCTCCTCCACTATAAAGGCTACAGGGAATATACCCTGCAGGGGGAAGTCCACGACGAAAAGGCTTATTACTCCATGGCCGGCATTTCCGGTCACGCGGGGCTTTTTGCCAGTGCTTCGGACCTGGCCAGACTGGCCTTCGTTATGCTGGAGGGAGGATACGGAGAGAACCGCTTCTTTTCCAGGAATGTCATGGACATCTTTACCGCTCCCAAGAAGGAGGACGCCGGGAACTGGGGCCTTGGCTGGTGGAGGCAGGGCGATGGCCAGAGGGTATGGTATTTCGGGACCCAGGCAGGCTCTGATACCTTCGGCCACCAGGGCTGGACAGGGACCCTGGTCACCATCGACCCGGCCCGGGATCTGGTGGTGGTCTATCTGACCAACAAGATCAATACCCGGATCACGGATGTGGAAAAAGACGCCAACATGTTCGACGGGAACTGGTATACAGCCTCCACTCTGGGCTTTGCAGACCAGATCCTGTCCATGGGCATGGATCAGGACACGGATCTGTCGGACCAGCTGCTGGACCTGTCCGCGGACATGGCCCTGGAGAGCCTGAAGCTGCTTCCAGAGGGCGTGGATCTGCAGGCGGACCATCCTGCCGTAAAAAACGCCCTGGCAAAGCGCCGGCTCTTTGAAAAAACGGCGGAAAGATACGAAAACGAAACGAACCGGGAGCATGTACAGGCTCTGAGGGAAGTGCTGGCGTCGGCCTTTAGTGAAGAAGGGCAGGAAGAATAAGAAGGATAAAGAGAAGAGAAATAAAGAAGAGAAACAAAGAACAGTAAGCAGGCCCCCGCCCCGCAGTGAAGCTGCAGGGCGGGGGCTTTCCATGTATCAGTTTTCCGAAAGGACCTCATGAATGACTTTGGACAGTTCTATGGCCGCCCTGGATCTGTAGGAGGAGGGCGGGTAGGCCAGGGCCAGAGGCAGGTAGATGCCTTCCTTTCCTATGGAGATAAAGTCCAGGTTCCGGGTGGACATGACGGAGGAGTAGGTCAGGGCCAGGGCCAGGCCCCTCCTTGCCATGGCCAGGGCCAGGGAGGCGGTCAGGTTGTCGTTCCTGGTAATGGGGATCTTCTTGCAGGCCGAAAACTGCTGCCTGGCGATCCTGCCCAGTCTGGTACTCACCGGGCCCAGAACAAACTCGAAGCGGGCGGCGTCACGGAAGTTGACCCAGACGCGGCCGTCCTCGCCGGTATGGAGGTACTGGTGGATGGGGTGGTCCTTTCTTGCGGCGATGACCACCTCGTCGTTTAGAAGGATCTCCACGTTCTCGTCATGTTTGAGCTTGTGCAGGGGGAAGGCCACGATGCCCATGTCCAGGCTGCCCTCCAGGATGCTGGTCTCCAGGGGGATGGTGTCCAGCTCCGTGATCTGGACGGCTACGTCCGGATACATGGCATAGAACTTCTCCAGGATGGGCGGCAAAAACTCCTGGGCCCGGAAGGTGGAGATGCCCAGACGGACGGTGCCGCCCTTTACGTCGTTGATGTCCCGCAGCTTTGTCTGGGCCTCCCTATAGATGGACTGGATCTTACGGGCGTCTTCGATGAAGGCCTCTCCGGCGGCCGTCAGGACCACGCCCCGGGTGGTGCGCAGAAAGAGCTGGCAGCCCAGACTGCTTTCGAACTGCTGAAGGAACTGGGACAGGGAAGGCTGGGTCATGAGGAGCTTGTCGGCGGCTTTGGAAATGGAGCCGCACTCTGCGATGGTCAGAATATAGTCGATTTCTTTCAGTTCCATAAATCCTCCGGAATAAAGGTGTGTGCCGGCCTGGGCGTTCATGTGTCTTACCTCCTTTTATTATAGGATAAATGGATAACTATAGTCATAGGAATAACCTATATATAGTATACGATATCGATCATTTCGGAGCAAGCTGTAAACTAATAAAATGGACTCATAAGGGAAAAAGAAACACCGCCGGGCCAAAGGCCCCGGCAAAAGAGACATGGCGGCCTTAAGGAAGGCCCCACAGGAAAGAAAGGAGATCAACATGAATGCAGCTGGAATCCAGGTGCCCTACTGCACCGGCAGAAACACTCCCTCTTATGAAATTCCCGCAGGAGCCTGCGACTGCCATCATCACATCTACGATCCGGTCAGGTTCCCCTACCGTCCGGAAGACGTCCGCAACCAGCCCCCGGCCGACGTAGCCTGCTACCGTCTTCTTCAGAAGAAGCTGGGCACCACCAGGAACGTCATCGTACAGCCTTCCGCCTACGCTCTGGACAACGCCTGCACCCTGGATGCACTAAAGACCATGGGAAAAGAAAATACCAGAGCCGTGGTGGTCATCGACAACAGCGTGACCGACGAAGAACTTAAGGCAATGGACGAGCTGGGCGTAAAGGGCCTTCGCTTTAACTTAAACAGCGGCGGCGGCCCCTCCAGGCTGGAGGAGATCCGGACGCTGGCCGAGAGAGTGGCTCCCCTGGGCTGGTCCATCAGCTTCTTTATGGCAGCGGACCTGGTGGTCTCCATGGAGCAGTTCATCCGGGATCTTCCCTGTGAGGTCGTTATCGACCACAGAGGCCATCTGCCGGCAGACCAGGG
>DETN01000200.1:0-6084 GCA_002362155.1 Lachnospiraceae bacterium UBA3287
TCTGGAGTACAAGTACGGCCCGGTCCTTCTGTCCTCGGCTTATGCCTTCGTCCTTCTGTCAGGCTGGCTCTTCCTGAAGGAAAAGCTGACGGTCAATAAGGTGGTCGGGACATTGCTGATCGTGGCGGGCATCATCGTATACGGCCTGTTCTGAAGCGGAAGAGAAGAAAACAGGTGCTTATATCAGTATATTTTGTGATTATACGGGAAGTCTCTGCATATATTTTGTGCAGGGGCTTCTTTCCTTTTGAAAATAAATGTGCTATAAAGTAGTGTATGTTTTTGTACCCAGTTAGAAAGAGAGAATGTATGTTCAAAGAAGTATTTACCATTCCCGAAGCCTATGAGGTCGTCATGCAGAGGCCTCTGGACGATATCAAGACAAATTCCTGGCTGCTCCGCCATAAGAAGACCGGGGCCAGGGTCGCCCTGCTTCCCTGTGAGGACGACAACAAGGTCTTCTACATCGGCTTCCGCACTCCCCCCGCCGATTCCACCGGCGTGGCCCATATCATCGAGCATACCGTGCTGTGCGGATCCAGGGACTTCCCTGTCAAGGATCCCTTCGTGGAGCTTGCCAAGGGATCTCTCAACACATTTCTCAACGCCATGACCTATTCCGACAAGACTGTCTATCCTTTGGCCAGCTGCAACGATACGGACTTTAAGAATCTCATGCACGTATATCTGGACGCGGTCCTTTATCCCAATATTTACCGTCAGAAGCATATCTTCGAGCAGGAAGGATGGCACTACGAGACCGATCCCGAAACGGGAGAGATCACCATCAACGGCGTCGTATACAACGAAATGAAGGGGGCTCTTTCCTCCGGCGACGACGTGCTGGGAAGAGAAATCTACGCAAGCCTTTATCCGGATACCCCCTACTTCCATGAGTCCGGCGGCGATCCCCTGAATATCCCGGATCTGACCTACGAGAACTACCTGGATTTCCACAGGCGCTATTATCATCCCTCCAACTCCTATATCTATCTCTACGGAGACATGGATATGACGGAGCGTCTGGAATATCTGGACAGAGCCTATCTGTCCGCCTTCGACGCCCTTGAGATCGACTCCACCATTCCCGTGCAGGAGCCTTTTGAAACTCCGGCATTTGTGGAAAAGCATTATTCCATCATGGAAGACGAAGACGAAAAGGGCAAGGCCTACCTGGCCTGGAACGCAAGCCTGGGCAGGGACAACCTGGACAAGGAGCTGATGACGGCTCTCAAGGTCCTGGACTATGTCCTGTGCGACATGGAAGGCGCTCCCATCCGCAAGGCGCTTCGTGAGAAGGGCCTGGGAGAGGATGTCTATTCCATCCTGGAGCTGGGCATCCGCCAGCCCACATATTCCATCATTTCCAAGTATACGGACCCTGAGAGAAAGGATGAATTTGTCTCCACCATCCGCGAGACCCTGGAGGGCCTGGTCAGAGATGGTATTAATCAGAAGGCCCTGACAGCCGGCATCAACCATTTCGAGTTCCGCTACCGTGAAGCCAACTTCGGCTCCTATCCCAAGGGACTGATCTACGGCCTGGGCGCTCTGGATACCTGGCTCTACGACGAGAGCAGTGTCTGGAACGGCCTGGAGGTGGGCAGCGTCTATCAGATGCTCCGCCGCGAAAAGGAAAAGGGTTATTTCGAAGCTCTGGTGGACAGATACCTTCTTCACAACGACCACAAGAGCCTCCTGGTCCTTCTTCCTGAAAAAGGCCTGGCGGACAGACACGCCGCTCTGCTGAAAAAGAAGCTGGAAGACTTTGCATCTTCCCTGACACCTGAGGAAAAGCAGGCCATCATCGATGAGGAGAAGTCCCTGCGGATCTGGCAGGAGACGCCGGATACGGAAGAGGACATCCGGAAGATCCCTACCCTTTCCAGGAAAGACCTGAAGAGAGAGGTCACCCCCTATGTCAACGACGAAAGAAAGGCGGGAGACGTGACCCTGCTGGCCCACCCTCTCTTTTCCAACAGGATCCACTACCTGAGCCTTTTATTCGATATCACAAAGCTCCCGGCCCGCTTCTATCCCTATCTGGGCATCTATAAGGCTGTCTTCGCGGCCATGGATACCGAAAACTTCGACTACGCGGAGCTGGACAGCGAGATCGATATCTATACGGGCGGCATCGGCTGCTCTGTTTCCTCCTATACCAGGGCGGATGATGTGAAGTCCTACAGGACCTTCATGGAGATCCATACCAAGACCCTGCACGAAAACCTGGAGGAGACCTTCCGTCTCTTCAGGGAGATCCTCCTGCATACGGACTTCTCCGATGCCGCAAGGCTTCGGGAGATCCTGGAGGAGGAAAGGGCCGGCAGCCGTCAGGAGCTGGCCTCCTCCGGCCATGCCACAGCCCTGATGCGGGCCATGTCCTACTTCTCCGAAACGGCCATGATCAGCGACATCGTGAACGGCGTGGACGAGTACCGCACACTGGACCGGATCACAAAGGATATCTCACAGGAAGGAGAAGCGGGCGAAAAGGCAGCGGCAGACTTGGCGCAGACGCTTACGGAAATGACCCATGCCATCTTCCGCAGGGAGAACCTCCTGGTGGACGATACCGCCGAAGAAGGAGATCTGGCGGCAGATACAGCCCTGATCAGAGAATTCGCAGATGACCTCTTTGCGGATCCCCTTCCGGATCTTGCTCCGGCCTCCTTCGTCCCTGTCAGAAAGAACGAAGGCTTCAAGATCGCAGGCCAGGTCCAGTTCGTATGCAGAGCCGGCAGCTTCTTAAACAAGGGCCTTGCTTATAGCGGAGCCCTCAGGGTCATGAGAGTGATCCTGGGCTTTGAATATCTCTGGGCCAGGGTCCGCGTCAAGGGTGGCGCCTACGGGTGCATGAGCGGTTTTGCCAGAGACGGCGCCTCCTACATGGTATCCTTCAGGGATCCTCATCTGAAGCAGACTGTGGACGTCTTTAAGGAGGCGGCAGAATACATCCGCCATTACGATGCGGACGAAGAACAGCTGACCAAGTCCATCATCGGCACGGTATCCGCCATGGATCATCCCATGACCGCTTCGGGCCTGGGACGCTACTCTCTGACGGCCTATCTGACCGGCAGCACACTGGATCAGATGCAGAAGGAAAGAAATCAGGTCCTGGATGTGACAGCGGAGGATATCCGCGCTCTCGCTCCTTATCTGGATGCCCTGATCAGCGATGAATGCATCTGTGTCGTGGGCTCGGAAGAGAAGATCGAAGGAGCCAGAGACCTGTTTGATAAGGTAGAAAAACTCCTTTAAAAGAATAAAGAAGGAAAGCATGTCAGAAAATATGAAAAAAGCGGGCTTTGCCACCATTATCGGCAGGCCCAACGTGGGCAAGTCCACCATTATGAACCGGATGATCGGCCAGAAGATCGCCATCACCTCCTATAAGCCCCAGACCACCAGGACCCAGATCCGCACCATCTTTACGGACGAACGGGGCCAGATCGTCTTTCTGGATACCCCCGGCATCCAGGAGCAGAAGAACCGCCTGGGAGAATATATGCTGAAAGCGGCCGCCTCCACCGTTAAGGAAGTGGACGTGGTCATCTGGCTGGTGGAGCCCAGGGAAAAGCTCTCCGGAGAGGACCAGGCCGTCCTGGGCCTTCTGGAGACAGTAAAGAAGCCTGTGATCCTTGTGATCAACAAGATCGATACGGTCAAAAAGGAGCAGGTCCTGCCCGTGATCGCGGCCTATCAGGATAAGAGAGCCTTCCATGCCATCATTCCCGTCAGCGCCAGGACCGGCGCCGGGGTGGACGACCTGATGAAGAGCATCTTTGAGCTTCTTCCCGAGGGAGAGCCCTTCTACGACGAGGACCAGGTCACTACGGAGACGGAAAGGGACATCGCTTCGGAGATCATCCGTGAGAAGGCCCTGCGTCTTCTCCAGGACGAGGTCCCCCACGGCATTGCCGTGACCATCGAGTCCTTTAAGTACAGAAAGAGCCGGTCCGGCCCCATCTGCGACATCGAGGCTTCCATCATCTGCGAAAAAGATTCCCACAAGGGCATCATTATCGGAAAAGGCGGCCAGATGATCCAGAAGATCGGCACGGCGGCCCGTACGGATATCGAAAACATGCTGCAGAACAAGGTAAACCTGAAGCTCTTCGTCAAGGTCCGCAGGGACTGGAAGGACAACGACACCCAGATGAAGAACTTCGGCTATGATGTGAGAAAATTCAAATAGAACCATGGAATCAGGCAGAACCTCCTACATGGATGTGACCGGGATCGTCATGAGCAGCCGTCCTATCGGCGAATATGACCGGCGCATTGTTCTTCTGACAAAAGAAAAGGGAAAGATCGCCTGCTTTGCCCGGGGCGCCAGACGCCAGGGCAGCATGCTGATGTCCGCCGGCACTTTCTGCTTCGGCACCTTCCGGATCTACGCCGGCAGGAATTCCTATGTCATGACGGAGTGCCAGATCCGGAACTATTTCCGGTCTCTTTCCGCGGATGTGGAGGGAGCTCTGTACGGCAGCTATTTCCTGGAGGTCATGGACTTTGTGACCAGGGAGAACAATGACGAGACAGAGCTGCTGATCCTGCTCTACCAGAGCCTCAGGGCCCTGGAGTCAGAAAGCCTGGACAACCGCCTGGTCAGAGCCGTTTTCGAGATCAAGACCATTATGCTGGAGGGAGAGTTCCCCATGCCGGAAGATACCTCCCGGTATTCGGAGGGAGCCCTCTATACCCTGCAGCATATCGGAGCCTCAAAAGTTTCCGCCCTCTATACCTTCAAAGTCTCCGACGAGATCCTTACGGAGCTGGAGGAGATCGCGGGGAGGGCCATGCGAAAGAGCCTTTCCCACAAATTTGTCAGCCTGGACATCCTGAAGGCCATGACGGGCCACTGAAAAAGGGCGTGAAAAGGCTTTTGAAACGTATGAGCCGGATTGAAAAAAGAAAATGACTCATTTATAATGGTTCGGTGAGTGACTTTAGGCTCACCGGAGGAAACAGATGAAAATCAGAAACAGATTCATTCTGCTGGCCCTTACGGGGATCATGCTGTCCCTGTCGGCCTGCAGTTATATTAAGGGTTATCCCGACACCAATACGGTGGAATTCTTAAGGAACGGGTCCCTGAGAGAGACCAGCGTGGAAGAATTTCCGCCTGAAGATTACGATATGTCCGACCTGAAGGACGTGGTCCTTTCGTCGGTCAACTCCTACAACGAGGCCCATGAGGGCGCCGTCAGCATAGACCTTTACGACGTAAGGGCCAGAAAGGTCAGACTTGTCATGACCTACAAAGACCCTGCGGCCTATGAAGATTTCAATACCCAGCCCATCTACGCAGGCCCGGCGGGAGACTATGAGAAGGAAATCCCCCAGGAGGCCTCCTTCAGCAAAGTGAAGGATGACCTGTCCCTGAAGAGCCTGAAAAAACAGCCTGACTTTAAGGACCTGACCCTGTATGTGGTCACGAATCCCGTGGACGTTGCCGTATCCGGAAGAATCGAATACGTATCCGGAGACGTGGAACTGACAGGCCCTTCCAGCTGCAGGGCAGGTGAGAATATTTCGGAAACAAATCCCGCGTATATCGCTGCGCGGTCCAATTAAGAAAAGCAACAGATTAAGTTAAAGGAGCAAGGAATTTATGGAAAAGACAATGGAAAAAATCGTTGCGCTTTCAAATGCCAGAGGATTTATTCATCCCGGTTCTCAGATCTACGGCGGTCTGGCCAATACCTGGGATTACGGCATCCTCGGCGTGGAGCTGAAGAACAACGTCAAGAAGGCCTGGTGGCAGAAGTTCGTGCAGGAGAGCCCCGAGAACGTAGGCGTTGACTGCGCGATCCTCATGAACCCCCGCACATGGGTGGCCAGCGGTCATCTGGCAGGCTTTTCCGATCCCCTTATGGACTGTAAGAGCTGCGGCGAGCGTTTCCGTGCCGACAAGCTGATCGAAGACTATGCAGCAGAGCATGAAATGACTCTGGACGGCAGCGTCGACGGCTGGACCGCCGACGAGATGATGAGCTTCATCCATAAGTTCGAAGTTCCCTGCCCTTCCTGCGGCAAGCACAACTTTACCGACATCCGTCAGTTCAACCTGATGTT
>DETN01000200.1:6117-6517 GCA_002362155.1 Lachnospiraceae bacterium UBA3287
TGTTCAAGACCTTCCAGGGCGTTACGGAAGATTCTTCCGCCACCGTTTACCTGCGTCCCGAGACCGCTCAGGGCATCTTCGTAAACTTCAAGAATGTCCAGAGGACCTCCCGCAAGAAACTGCCCTTCGGCATCTGCCAGATCGGCAAGTCCTTCCGCAACGAGATCACTCCCGGCAACTTCACTTTCCGTACCAGAGAGTTCGAACAGATGGAGATGGAGTTCTTCTGTGAGCCCGACACCGATCTGGAATGGTTCGCATACTGGAAGGATTTCTGTAAGAACTGGCTCCTTTCCCTGGGCATGAAGCCCGAAGAAATGCGCCTCAGAGATCATGATCCCGAGGAGCTTTCCTTCTATTCCAAGGCTACTACCGACATCGAGTTCCTCTTCCCCTTCGG
>DETN01000109.1:0-33654 GCA_002362155.1 Lachnospiraceae bacterium UBA3287
TCTTAAAACTCTTATAAACCTGTTATAAAAGAGAGCCCGGGACTTTTGTCCCGGACTCTCAATAATACTTCCCCTCTGAAGTATGATCCTCCGATAAGATCATCGGGAAAACGGTCCCCGGATCTTAACGGCCGTAGGATGCCTTGTAGGCGAGGATCTCTTCCTCGGTGGACATGACGCTGAGAGCGCCTCTTCTTGTGGTGATCAGGGAGGCAGCTGCATTTGCATAGGTCAGAAGCGCCTTCAGAGATTCCTCGTCGAAGCCTTCGATGCCGCCGTTCTTGATGATATGGTAGAGAGCACTGCCGCAGAAGGTGTCGCCTGCACCGGTGGTCTCGATGGTCTTGGGATTCGCGAAGCCCTCCACATAGACTTCGATTCCCTTATAGAAGGCCTTGGAGCCGTCGGGTCCGTAGGTGGCGAATACCAGGGGGATCTTGTACTCGTCGATCAGCATATGGATGCCCTTGTCCAGATCCTTTTCACCGGTCATGAATTCGATCTCGTTGTCGGAGATCTTCAGGACGTCGCACAGGCCCAGACCGTAGCGGATCTTTTCCTTTGCATGCTCTTCCGTATCCCAGAGAGGAGGACGGAGGTTTGGATCGAAGGAAATGATGCAGCCGGCTTCCTTTGCGATCTTCAGAGCTTCCACGGTGGCCTCGTTGGCAGGCTCGTCTGTCATGGACAGGGTGCCCAGGTGGAAGATCTTTGCCTTTTCGATCAGATCCTTATGGGCAATGACTTCGTCTTTGGTCAGCATGATATCGGCGCCGGGCTTACGGTAGAAGGAAAAATCTCTGTCGCCGTTGGGCAGCTTTTCAACGAAAGCCAGGGTGGTATGGATCACGTCGTCCATGACCAGGCCGCTCATGTCGATGCCTTCCGCCTCGGTCCTCTTCTTCAGCATGCGGCCGAAGATATCATTTCCCACCTTGCCGATGAAGGCAGTCTTCATACCTACCTTATTGAGCATGGCAAGAACGTTGCAGGGTGCGCCGCCCGGATTCGCTTCCAGAACAGGGTTGCCCTGATCGCTGATGCCGTGGTCCGTAAAGTCGATCAGCAGCTCGCCGAGGGCCGTTACGTCAATGGTTTTTTCAAATCCCATAATAATACCGCCTTTCCGTGAATGGATATTGTTGTGCATGCGTCAAACTGCCGCTGCATTTAACACTCTTTGGAAATATTATAGTCTATACAGTCAGAATTGCCAAATGTAAAAGAGAAAAACGTAAATTTCAGTGACATTTTACTGATACATTTTTACGTTTCTCAGTTCTTGAAGCTGTGGATGGGAGCCGGGATCCTGCCTTTCCTTTTGATGAATTCCTCGCAGGAGAAGGGGTTCACGCTCATGATGGGGGCATAGCCCAGGAGCCCGCCGAATTCCACCTGCTCTCCCACGCCCTTTCCGATCACGGGAATAACGCGGACGGCCGTGGTCTTCTGGTTGACCATGCCGATGGCCATCTCATCGGCGATAATGCCGGAGATGGTGGAGGCACTGGTATCCCCCGGAATGGCGATCATATCCAGTCCAACGGAGCATACGCAGGTCATGGCTTCCAGCTTCTCCAGGCTGAGAGCGCCTGCCTTTACGGCGTCGATCATGCCCTGGTCTTCGCTGACCGGGATAAAGGCGCCGGAGAGGCCGCCCACATAGGAGGATGCCATAACGCCGCCCTTTTTGACCTGATCGTTCAAAAGGGCCAGGGCCGCCGTGGTGCCGGGAGCGCCTGCGTATTCCAGGCCCATCTCGCAGAGGATGTCCGCCACGGAATCTCCGATGGCAGGGGTGGGAGCCAGGGACAGATCGATGATACCGAAGGGAACGCCAAGGCGCTCCGACGCCTCTCTGGCCACCAGCTGGCCCACCCTGGTCACCTTGAAGGCGGTCTTTTTCACTGTCTCGCACAGGACCTCAAAGCTTTCCCCGTGGACCGATTCCAGGGCCTTTTTGACTACGCCGGGCCCGCTGACGCCGATGTTGAGGATCCTGTCCGCCTCCGTGACGCCGTGGAAGGCACCGGCCATAAAGGGGTTGTCATCGGGGGCGTTGCAGAAGACCACCAGCTTGGCGCAGCCCAGGGAATCCCTGTCTGCGGTCTTTTCGGCCGTCTGCCGGATCACTCTGCCCAGGAGCCTGACGGCGTCCATGTCGATGCCGGTCCTGGTGGACCCCACGTTGACCGAGGAGCATACCAGATCCGTTCTGGACAGGGCGTCGGGAATGGATTCGATCAGGAGCCTGTCGGCCCCGGTCATGCCCTTGGATACCAGGGCGGAATAACCGCCCAGGAAATTGACGCCCACGTCCTTTGCCGCCCGGTCCAGGGTCAGGGCCAGCTCCACGAAATCATCCGTGCTGCGGCAGGCGCTTCCTCCGATCAGGGCGATGGGGGTCACCGAGATCCGCTTGTTCACGATGGGGATCCCGTAGTCGTGGGAGATCTCCTCTCCCGTCCTGACCAGGTCCTTTGCGCTTTTATAGATCTTGTTATAGATATTTTTCTTCAGCGTTTCCAGATCGGAGTCTATGCAGTCCAGGAGGGAGATGCCCATGGTAATGGTCCTGACATCCAGATTCTCCTTTTCGATCATGGCATTGGTTTCGCTGACTTCTGAAAAGTTGATCATGCCTGTATCCTTTCCGGGTCCCCTCTCAGATCCTGTGCATCAGATCAAAGATCTCTTCCTTCTGGCACTTGATCTGCACGCCGATCTGATCACGGCCCAGAGCCGCCAGTTCGTCCGCCATGTCCCCGAAGGACTTTTCAAGACCGCTGACGTCTACGATCATCATCATGTTGAAATAGCCGGAAACGATGGTCTGGGAGATGTCCAGGATGTTGATCCGGTTCTGGGCCAGATATCCGCAGACACCCGCGATGATGCCGATGGTGTCCTTGCCTACGACGGTAATGATAGCTCTTTTCATAATGAATCCTCTTTTCTGAACAGGTCTGCCTGACGGGCCGGGGTCAGAATTCCACCAGTCCCGATACTTTTTTTCTGTCTGCCACATGAATGGGCAGGTCCTCCGCCCGGTAACGGCTCTCCGCGTCCATCAGTTCCACCCTGACGGTCTCATAAGCCAGCTCGGGCAGGTTGTTCTCCTGGCTCAGGTGCCCCAGAAAGATCCCCTTCATGTGATCGTTCAGGATCCTGGAAAGGAGCTGGCCGCTGCTGACATTGGACAGATGGCCTCTGCGGCCCAGAATCCTCTGCTTTAAGGGATAGGGATAGGGCCCCACCTGGAGCATGTTGACGTCGTGGTTGGCTTCGATCAGGACCACGTCCGAATCCTTCAGGCACTCCACCGTATAGTCGGAATAGCACCCCAGGTCCGTGCAGACGCAGGCCTTTTTTGATCCGTAGCGGACCCGGTAGCCCACAGGCTCCGCCGCGTCGTGAGAGATCCTCATGGGATCCACCGTAAGGTCCCCCACACTCACCTTCTCGTCGGCCCTGACCGGTATGAAGCGGACCGGATCGATCTCCTGAAACTTAGGCATCCTCAGGATCTCGCTGATGGTCCCTTCCGTGGCATAGATGGGCATATCCGTCTTTTTTGCTATGATCGGAAGGCCCATGATGTGGTCGCTGTGCTCGTGGGTCAGAAAGATCCCGTTGATGTCCCTCAGCTCCAGCTCCAGGTCCTTCAGGGCATCCGCCGTTCTCTTGCGGCTGATCCCCACGTCGATGAGAAGATGGGTGGTATCCGAACCTATATAAATGCAATTGCCGCTGCTGCCGCTGGCAATACTCTCAAATCTCATATTTTTTCAGTGCCTTTCTGATCTGTTCTTCCGAAAAGGCAAGAGATGCGCTGTTGTCGATGACCACGTCGCAGCACTCACGGAATTTTTCGTCCGAAAGCTGGGCCGCCATGATCTTATCGATCTTTTCGTCCGTATAGCCCCTGGAAGCCTTCAGCCGCCTTCTGCGTTCCTCCCTGTCACAGTAGATATACCACATGCTGTCGACCACCGAAAGGAATCCGGTCTCGATCAGAAGGGCAGCCTCCAGGAAGAAATAGTCATGGATATTCTCCTGCCGTTCTTTTGCAATGGTATCCATTATATACTGAATGACCGCCGGATGCACCACCTGATTGATCTTCATCAGAAGATTTCTGTCCTCGAAGATCCTGGCCGCCATCTCCCCCGGGTCTATCTCTCCCGCTTCGTCCAGAAGAGGCCTTCCCGTTGGATGTTCTTCCAGAATGGAAACGACAGGCCCGTAGCAGGCCTGTCCTTTCTTTTCCAGATCTCTGGCCGCATCGTCGCTCTTTAAGATCCCGCAGCTGTAGTTCTTCTGCAGGAAAGAAAGGATCTCCGATTTTCCGGAGCCTACGCCGCCGGTTACGCCGATAATTCTGGTCATATTTTATTTTGCCTCGTACCAGTCCGTGCCCGCATGGACGTCTGTTTCCAGAGATACCCTGAGGGACGCGGCCGCTTTCATTTTTTCTTCCAGAAGCTCCTTCACGGCCTCCTCTTCGCCCGGAGCCGTCTCCACCAGGAGTTCGTCGTGGATCTGCAGGATCAGTTCGGATCTCATTTTTCTTTTGCGGATCTCCTCCCAGACCGAGATCATGGCGGTCTTCATGATGTCCGCTCCGGATCCCTGTATGGGGGAATTCATGGCCACTCTTTCGCCGAAGGACCTCTGCATAAAGTTGGAGGACTTCAGCTCCGGCACAGGTCTCCTTCTCCCGAACATGGTCAGGGCATAGCCTGTATCCCTGGCGCTCTTTACCAGGCCGTCCAGGAAGGCCTTGATGCCCGGATAGGTCTTAAAGTAGGCCTCGATATAATCCGCCGCCTCCTTGCGGGAGATGGACAGGCCCTGGCTCAGACCGAAGGAGGAAATGCCGTATACGATGCCGAAGTTGACCGCCTTGGCGTTGCGCCTCTGGATGGAGGTCACCTGGTCGAAGGGCACGTGAAAGACCTTGGAGGCCGTGATGGCGTGGATATCCTTATTCTCCCTGTAGGCTTCGATCAGCTCTTTGTCGCCGGACATGTGGGCCAGGATCCTGAGTTCGATCTGGGAATAGTCGGCGTCGGTAAAAGTCATGCCCTCTGCCGGGATAAAGGCCCTGCGGATCTGCCGGCCCAGTTCCGTCTTCATGGGGATGTTCTGCAGGTTGGGATCCGTGGAGGAGATCCTTCCCGTAGCTGTAATGGTCTGGTTCAGGGTGGTATGGATCCTCTGGTCCGGGGTGATATAGGCCGTAAGTCCGTCCGCATAGGTGGATTTGAGCTTGGTCAGGCCCCTGTATTCCAGGATATCCGCCACCACGGGATAGTCCGGGGCCAGCTTTTCCAGAACGTCCGCCGCCGTGGAATAGCCTGTTTTGGTCTTTTTGCCGCCGGGAAGGCCCATCTCCTCAAAGAGGATCTGGCCCAGCTGCTTGGGAGAAGCGATGTTGAAGATCTGGCCCGTGGCCTGATAGATCCCGGCTTCCAGCTCCCCGATCCTGCCTTCCAGCTTTGCGGAATATTCCTTCAGGGCATCGGGATTGATGCGGATGCCGATTCTTTCCATGTCATAGAGGACATAGGTCAGGGGCCTTTCCATAGTCCTGTAAAGATCCCACATCTGGTCTGCCTTAAGCTTTTCCAGGACCTTTTCTCCCGCCCTGTAAAAGCCCTCCGCCAGGCGGCAGGCATAACTGATCAGGGCCTCTTCCTTCAGGGAGGCCGCCTCTTTCCAGGTCATCTTTGCAAAGATCTGCTTTCTGGTCTCAAGAGCCCCGCCCGTGTATTCCGTAATGACTTCCTCGGGTTCGTAGTCGTTCTTAAGGGGATTGACCAGGTAGGCCATGATCTGCAGGTCCAGAAGGCCCTCCAGGCGGATCCCGCCTGCGAAAGAGTCCCTGTCGATCTGCCAGAAGGGATACTGGGGCTTTAAGCCGAAGCTGATCACAAAGGAATCTTCCTCTTCCTTCTCCCCGGCCGCTTTTGCAAGGGCATCTCTGATGGCGGAAAGTCCCTGTCCCAGATCGGAAGTCAGATCCTCCCCGCTGAAGTAGTATATTCCCTGGCTGTCGCAGACGGCTGCGCCGGCAGCTTCCTGCTTTTCTCCCGTCCCGAAGCGGACAGGGTCAAAGACAGGGAAAAAGCCTGCGGAAACCTTCCCTCCGGACAGGACCTTTTCGGAAAAGCCATCCGCCCAGGCCTTAAAGGAGCCCTTTTCCCTCAGGACCCGGATCTCCTTCTTTTCCGTTTCCTGCTTTTTCTCCACGGTCCCCGTATCGAAGCGGGCCAGGAGATTCTTGAAATTCAGGTCCGTAAAGATCTCAAAAGCCTCGGGGGTATAGAAATTCCCCACTGCAGCCTTTTCCACATCCAGCTCCAGATCGCAGTCCGTTTTGATGGTCACCAGGAAGCGGCTCTTTCTGGCAAGGTCCTCGTTCTCCGAAAGATTCTTCTTCAGGGCCGGCTTTTTGATCTGATCGATATTTTCATAGACCCCGTCCAGAGACCCGTATTCCACGATCAGCTGGGTGGCGGTCTTTTCTCCCACCTTGGGAACGCCGGGAACGTTGTCCGAACTGTCTCCCATAAGGGCTTTCACATCGATGAACTGGGCCGGGGTGACCTGGAACTTTTCCAGTACGTCTGCGGCGTAAAAGCTGTCCACCGTGGTCTGGCCCTGCCTGGTCCTGGGAATGCGGATGCAGATATGCTCGGAGGCAATCTGGAGAAGGTCTCTGTCTCCCGATACCAGGGCCACCTCCATGCCCTGCGCCTCCGCCTTTTTGGCCAGAGTCCCCAGGATATCGTCCGCTTCCAGCCCTGCCTTTTCGCAGGTGACGATGCCCATGGCGTGAAGGACATCCTTCATCAGAGGGACCTGCTGTCTCAGCTCTTCGGGCATGGGCTTTCTGGTCCCCTTGTATTCCTTATAAAAGTCATGCCGGAAGGTGGGGGCATGGACGTCAAAGGCCACAGTCAGGTAGTCTGCCTTTTCCTCCTCCACCAGCTTCAGCATGATGTTCAGGAAGCCGTAGACAGCTCCCGTATGCACGCCTCTGCTGCTTATCAGATCGGGCATTCCGTAAAAGGCCCGGTTGAGTATGCTGTGTCCATCGATCAGCACCAGTTTCTTCTTATCCATTGATACATTGTCCTTATCTGAAAGTCTCATTCCGGTCCGGCCCTACATGGCCAGGATCACATAGGCCGTAACGATGGCCAGGGCCAGGGTCACGATCTCCAGAGCGGCCGCGATGCTGAAAACCCTCTGCCTGCGGGCAAGACGCTTTCTGGCCGTCCTGATGACCTCCTCCAGTTCCTTTTCCAGGTCAAAGGGGCCCCCTGTTTCCAGCCTTGCCATGCCCTCATAGAGAAGGTACTGGGTGGAGAGTTCCTCCCTGCAGTCCGGACAGGAATCCAGATGGGCCAGGAAATCGGAAAGCTCCGCGTCATCCAGTCTGTCAGAAAGAAAATCCGGTATGAGATTTGCGAAATTTTTACAGTTGACTGCCACGATTGTTCCTCAGTTCTTAAGATTGTCCGGGCCGAAGCCGTAGGGCAGAAGCTCCTTCAGGGTGAAGACCCTGTAGCTGTCCGGGCTGAGAGCGGATATGACCAGAAAGGTCTCCGGGTCGCAGAATTCATTCATGACCTGGCGGCAGACGCCGCAGGGAGTGCAGAAATCCTCTGCCTTCCGGTTCATGCCTCCTGTGACCGCAATGGCCTTAAAGGAGGTATGGCCTTCGCTGACCGCCTTGAAAAAGGCGGTTCTTTCGGCGCATACGGAGGGAGTATAGGCCGCGTTCTCTATGTTGCAGCCGGTATAGATCTCTCCGCTGTCCGTCAAAAGGGCCGCCCCTACGGAAAAGTGGCTGTAGGGGATATAGGACATCTTCATCATGCCCATGGCCCGCATGATCAGTTCTCTTATGGTTTCCTTATCAGGCATTGCCCCCGTCCTTTCTGATCAGGATCCGGATGGCTTCCACGGCCGCCCGGATGGCCTGGTCTGTGTCATGGACCACCGGATTGGGAAGGTCTCTCTTCGCCCTTTCCTGGTTGGCCACCACCAGGAGAACAGTCCCCACGCGTACGCGCAGGAAGGAGCCGGCAATAAAGAGGGCCGCGGACTCCATCTCGGAGGCAAGGCATCCCATCCTGAGCCAGGCTTCCCACTTGTTTTGCAGCTCGTAGTAAACGGGCATCAGCTCGGGGCAGTGCTGCCCGTAGAAGGCGTCCTTGCACTGGACGACGCCGGTATGGAATTCGGCCCCCAGCTTTCCGCAGGCATCCACCAGGGCGCCCGTGACCGTAAAGTCGGCCACCGCCGGATACTCGATGGGAGCATACTCCTTTGTGGTCCCTTCCATGCGGACCGCTCCGGTGGCGACCACCAGGTCACCGCTCTTAACTTCCGGCTGCATACCGCCGCAGGTGCCGACCCTGATAAAGGTATCCGCGCCGCACCTGACCAGCTCTTCGATGGCGATGGACGCGGAGGCTCCTCCGATGCCCGTGGATGTAACGGAGACCTTTACGCCGTCCAGGCTGCCTGTATAGGTGGTATATTCGCGGTTCTGCATAACAAGGACCGGATCGTCCAGATAGGCTGCGATCTTTTTGCAGCGCCCCGGATCTCCGGGCATCATGACATACTTTCCGACTTCTCCCTTTGCGGTCTGTATATGATACATTCTGTTGGGGTCTTCAGAGTATTTTGGCATCATAAAGCATCACCTCCGCCGATCGGCAAAATGCCTTCCTGAACATATATAACAACATGTTTCTTCCCGGGAACGCCCTTAAAAAGAAGGGATTCCTGTAAGTTAAACCTATTCTAACATACAATGACTGGACAAAACGCTGTATTTCGGGAGAAATTTTACAGCAAGATTTCCAAAACCTGTTTCCTAAGGCAGATCTTTATGATATAATCCCGCTTAAGTTGTATACAAATATACGATTTTGGAAAGGCACTTTGGAATGAACGATTATAACCGCAGATTTAACGACGACAGCATCCTTGCAAGATTTTACGGCAAATCCTCCGTATTTACAGATATTCCCAACCCTCTTTTCAAGGAATACAATGTCAAGAAAGGTCTCCGCAATGAGGACGGCACCGGCGTCAGGATCGGTCTGACCAAGGTCTCCGACGTTATCGGCTACACCAAAGACGAGGAGGGGAATGTCGCCCCCTGCGAAGGCGAACTCCTTTACAGAGGCTACAGCATCTATGATCTGGTCAAAAACCGCAAGGGCAATTTCGGTTACGAAGAAACAGCTTTCCTGCTCCTTTTCGGCTATCTTCCCAACAGGCATACCTTCGAGGACTTCAAGCACTGCCTGGCCCAGCGCTATGAGCTGCCCAACGACTTCCTGGTAGGCGAGCTGCTCCGCAACCCCACCAAGAACCTGATGAACGGACTGATGACCGCCACGCTGACCCTCTATAATTACGATGAGAATCCGGACGAAGTCGACGTATACGAGACCCTGCTCAAGGGAATGAATCTGATCGCCAAGTTCCCTTCCATCGCATGCTACGGCTACCAGGCCAAGATCCACGAGTTCTACCGGCACTCCCTGGTCATCCACTATCCCAGACCGGAGTACTCCATTGCCGAGAACATCCTTTACATGCTGCGTGCGGACGGAAAGTTCACCGACAGAGAAGCCAACCTCCTGGATGCCCTTCTGGTCATTCACGCGGACCACGGCGGAGGAAACAACTCCACCTTCACCACCGTCGTCATGGGCTCCACCGGCACGGACCTCTACTCGTCCATCTGCGGATCCATCGGATCTCTCAAGGGCCCCAAGCACGGCGGCGCCAATATTTCCGTGGCCAGAATGATGGAACAGGTCATCGCCGATACGGACTATTCCTGCGACAAGGATACTCTCCGCAGCATCGTGAAAAGGATCCTGGACGGGGACTATTATGATCATTCCGGTCTGGTCTACGGCTTCGGCCATGCCGTCTACACTCTTTCGGATCCCCGCTGCGAGCTGATCCGCGGCCTGTGCCGGGAGCTGGCGGAAGAAAAGAACTGTGTGAACAAGTTCCTCTTCTACAAGGCCTTCGAAGAGACTGTCAAGGAACAGGTCCTGGAAAGAAAGGGCAAGGTGATCCCCACCAACGTGGACTTCTACTCCGGCTTCGCCTATGACATGCTGGGCATTCCTTCCGATCTCTTTACGCCTCTCTTCGCCATCGCCAGGGTGACCGGCTGGATCGCCCACAACCTTGAGAACAGGCTCTACGACGGAAAGATCATGCGTCCCGCCACCAAGTATGTCGGCGAATTCCAGGAATTTATCCCTATGGAAAAGCGCTGATCACCGATCACTCCTCAAATAAAAAGCAAAGCGGCTGCACCGGCAGCCGCTTTTTTTCATGTTATTTCATCCATCCCAGCCTTCTGAAGGTCTTAAGGAGGAGCCGCCCCCTGGGGAAATTCAGGATATCTTCTCTGGAAAGGGTTCCGATCCGGATCAGGACGAAGAAATATACGATCACAGCGATCAGGATCGAAGGTGCAAGGCAGATCAGGTTGCTGGAGTAGCGCCCCAATCCCAGGGCCCCGCAAAGGACCATGATCAGGGAATAGACCAGCCTGCAGGCAATGCTCATGACAAGGGCCGCCAGGCAGGGCTTTCCCAGTACGTTGACCAGATCCGCCCTGGGATCCAGGTACCTTTGAAGGAAGAACTGGTTGAGGGCAAAAATCATGCCCGAATAAATGATGCTGACCGCCACCAGGGCATAGACCCCAAGATCTGTAAAAAACAGCAGTAAGACCAGGATGACCGTCTGTGCTATCAGAGCGATGCCTGCGCTCACCAGGGGCATGGACATGCGGCCGATGGACTGAAGGGCCGCGTTGGTGATGGTGGATACGGAATAGAGGACCACCGTGACGGAGAGCATGGCCAGCAGCCTGGACGCCAGGTCCAGGGAGTCCCACTGGGGAAAGAGCAGCATGGTCACGGGCTTTGCCAGTACGCAGAGGCCTGCCGCACAGGGTACGGCCACCACCAGGACAAAGCGGACGGCGGTGATAAATCTTCTTCTGGTCTCCTCCAGATCAAACATCGCATAGGCAGCGGAAATGTTGGGGATCACGGCCGTGGCCATAGCCGTGGCAATGGATATGGGGATGTTGGAAATGACCACTGCCTTGTTGGAAAAAATACCGTAGGCGGTAGACATTTCAAATTCGTCCATTCCCTTCACGCCCGCCATGATGTTGTAATAGATGGTCTGGTTGACAGTGGTGGTCAGGTTCAGGATAAAGCCGCTGAGAATAAAGGGCGTAATGACCAGGATGGTATCCCTGAGAATCACCGGCCAGGGATCCAGCCTTCTGGTCCTGTCATGTCTGATCCTCCTCCGGAAGCGTTTTCTGGATGCAAAATAAAGAACGGACATGAAAATAAGGGCCGCAAAGACGCCGCTTCCCGTTCCCAGAGCGGAGCCCATGGCGCCGTAGACTGCCTGATTGTGAGGATCGGAGCCAGCCAGGTAGTTTATGAAAAGCCAGGCGGCGCCGATACTGACCACTGCATTGGCGATCTGCTCCAGGATCTGGGATACCGAGGTGGGAGTCATGTTCTGGTCCGCCTGGAAGTAGCCCCGAAGGACGCCCAGAATGGCAAAGAAAAAGATGGTGGGAGCGAACATGCGCAGGACCGGCACCGCGCTGGGCGGGACCAGCAGGCCGGCTCCGAAAAAGAGCAGGATGCTGGAAAGGGCGCCCACCACTACAGCATAGGCCAGGGTGCAGCGGAAGATCCTCTGGGCATTCCTGTACTCTCCAATGGCCATCTTCTGGGCCATGAGCTTGGAAATAGCCTGGGGTATGCTGTAGGAAGAGACCATAAGGACAATGGCATAAATGTTGTAGGCAAAGCCGTAGTAGCCGTTTCCTTCGTCTCCTATTATGGCAGTCAGGGGGGACCGGTAGAGAATGCCTATGATCCTGACGATAATACTGGCAGAGGCCAGTATGCTGGCCTGGACCATGATCCCGCCCTTTTGATTGTTGTCGTTCATTATAACCTCATAAATCTGAGCAGCCGTATTTTGTCATTTACAACTATAGCATGAATAAAAAAAATGGAAAGACCCGATTTGATAATCGCCTCCTTCCGGCATCTTTCCGGCAAAAAAAAGGGGTATGAGGAAAAACTTTCGTTTCCTCATACCCCTTCAGGTTCAGTTATTCAGATGCGCTTTGAAGATCAGCCGCCGATCAGCCAGTCGTACATCTCCTGATACTTGCCTGCAGATACCTTCCAGGAGAAGTCTGCCTTCATGGCGCGCTCCACCATCTTGTCCCAGGACTTCCTGTCATCATAGAAGACCTGCTCTGCATAGCGGATCACATGCATCATCTCATGCGCATTGTAGTTTGCGAATGTGAAGCCGGTGCCGGTGCCTTCGTACTCGTTGTAAGGCTGGACCGTATCCTTCAGACCGCCGGTCTCTCTGACGATGGGCAGTGTGCCGTACTTCAGGGACATCAACTGGCTGAGTCCGCAGGGCTCGAACAGAGAAGGCATAAGGAATGCATCGGATGCTGCATAGATCTTATGGGACAGCTCGTCGGAATAGTAGATGTTGGCAGAGATCTTGTCGTTGTACTTCCAGTCGAAGTAGCGGAACATGTTCTCATAGCGCTCTTCGCCGGTGCCCAGGACGACCATCTGGATGGCATCCAGAGACAGGATCTCTTCAAGAACATAGGCGATCAGGTCGAAGCCCTTCTGGTCTGTCAGACGGGAAACGATACCGATCATGAATACCTTTTCGTCCTGCTTCAGGCCCAGCTCCTTCTGCAGAGCCAGTTTGTTCTTGACCTTCTCCTTGCGGAAGTTCTCCACATTGTAGGGCTGAGGGATCTTCTTGTCGTTCTCGGGGCTGAAGTCTGTGTAGTCGATACCGTTGATGATACCGCGCAGATCGTTGGCTCTTGCGTTCAGCAGGCCGTCCAGACCTTCGCCGTAGAACTGGGTCTTGATCTCTTCTGCATAGGTAGGAGAAACCGTGGTCAGTGCGTCTGCATAGACCAGACCGCCCTTGAGGAGGTTGGCATCCTTATAGGCTTCCAGCTTGTCGGGTGTGAAATAATAAGCGGAAAGGCCGGTGATGTCTTCCACATCCTGTACGTTCCACTTGCCCTGGAACTTCAGGTTATGGATGGTCATAACGGTCTTGATGCCGTGATAGAACTCGTTGGCAGCGAATCTTTCCTTCAGATATACGGGAACAAGGCCTGTCTGCCAGTCATGGCAGTGGATCAGGTCAGGTCTGAAGCCGATCACAGGAAGTGCAGAAAGAACAGCCTTTGAGAAGAAAGCAAATCTTGTGATCTCAAAGAGCGGATCATCTGTGTAAGGCTTTTCACTGGTGAAGAAGCCTTCGTTATCTACAAAGTAAAACTTGACGCCGTCTACTTCTGCCTGCAGGATGCCGACGTATTCGCTCTTCCAATGATAGTCCATATAGAAGTGTGTGACATATTCCATCTTATCTTTCATGGCCTGCTTCATGCAGGAATATTTAGGAATAATGACACGGACATCATAATATTCTTTATCAATGTCCTTCGGCAGTGAGCCGACAACGTCTGCAAGTCCGCCGGTCTTAATGAACGGAACGCCTTCTGATGCAACAAAAAGAATATTCTTCATCTGTTGAATCCCCCTGTAACATTTAAAAATTATTAATATCTGCTTAAACACTACTGCTGTTTTATCTGCGGCATTGTTTATTATTGACTATATTATACATGATTCGAATAACAAATTGTACACTTTTATTATTAATTTACCTGTTTTTTGCAATTAAGATCACAAAGAAGTCATGATTATTTAATAGCCGGGCCCCTGCGTCTGCCTTTTCCGGCCAGATCGTAGCGCCTTGTGGACGCGCTGCTGGTGTGTCCCATAATATCCCGGACGCTTTCGGGATCCGCTCCGTACTCCAGAAGATGGACCGCCAGAGAGCTCCTGAGCAGTCCGGGAGACACATTCTTTTTCACCCCGGCAGCTTCTGCATGCTTTTTTACGATCTTCCAGATGCTCTGCCGGCTCAGGGCCTCTCCGTCCCGGCTGATGAAAAGGATCTGGTCGGGACCGGAAAAGCGCATCCTCATCAGGGAGATGTAACGGAGCAGGGCTTTTCTGGCCCTTTCTCCGAAGGGGACGATCCTCTCCTGTCCCGCGGGACCGGGCATGATAATACAGGATACCTGCAGGTCTATGTCCTTTACCCGCAGGGAAACGATCTGGCTGGTCTTGAGGCCGCTTCCGTATAAAAGTTCCAGCAGGGCCTTGTCCCTGGCCCCCTGCCAGTCGGAAGGATCCGGATCATTGAGGATGGCCGATATCTCTTCCAGGGAAAGGACTCTGACCCTCTCCTCCTCATCCGGAAGCTTAAGCTCCAGGGCGGAATTGATCCTCAGGATCCCCTTTTCCTGCAGCCAGGAAAAATATCCCCTGACAGTGGTGAGCTTGCGCTTTATGGTCCTGGGCGCTCTGCCTTCCTCTTCCATTTCTTCCTTCCATGCCTCCAGCACTTCGGAAGAGATGTCCCTCAGGCTCCGCAGGCCCTTCTTTTCCGCCCAGAGGAAAAGCTGGTCCAGATCGCATCTGTACCCCTGAAGGGTAGACAGAGCGCTGTTTTTCTCATCCTGCAGATACAGGAGATATTCCTCAATACTGCCTTCTTTCAAGACTTCTTCCTTTCCTGTGCCGGTTGCCGCTGCATCTTCCATACTAGCACAGAAAAGCCCCCGCAAAAACAAAAAGCGATAAAACCTCGTGGGTTTTACCGCTTTCTGGTTGTCTGAATTTTTATTTTGCGTAATCGGTTACTCTGGATTCACGGATTACATTGACCTTGATCTGTCCGGGATATTCCATTTCGTTCTCGATCTTCTTGGAAATCTCTCTGGCCAGTAAGACCATTTCAGTGTCATTGATCTGCTCAGGAACTACCATGACACGAACTTCTCTGCCTGCCTGAATGGCATAAGAATTGCTGACGCCTTTAAAACTGTTGGTGATCTCTTCTAACTGTTTCAGCCTGGTGGTATATGTCTCCAGGGTCTCTCTGCGGGCGCCGGGACGGGCCGCGGAGATGGTATCTGCCGCCTGTACGATACATGCGATCAGACTTGTTGCTTCCACATCGCCGTGATGGGATTCGACCGTATTGATTACGGTCTGGGATTCCTTGTACTTGCGGCAGAGATCCGCGCCGAGCTGTACATGGGAACCTTCCATTTCGTGGTCAACTGCCTTGCCGATATCATGCAGGAGACCGGCACGCTTTGCCAGACGCACATCCAGTCCGAATTCACTGGCGATGAGGCCGGAAAGCTGGGCCACTTCAATGGAGTGCTTGAGAGCATTCTGACCGTAGCTGGTACGGTAACGGAGTTTGCCCAGAAGTCTGACAAGTTCGGGATGAATTCCGTGCACGCCGACTTCCAGAGTGGCCGCTTCGCCTTCTTCCTTGATCTTGGTATCGACTTCGCGCTTTGCCTTTTCCACCATTTCCTCGATCCTGGCTGGATGGATGCGGCCGTCCACGATCAGTCTTTCAAGAGCGATGCGGGCAATCTCTCTCCGGATGGGATCAAAACCGGAAATGACCACCGCCTCGGGAGTATCGTCGATAATCAGGTCCACGCCTGTCATTGTCTCCAGAGTGCGGATATTTCTGCCTTCACGTCCGATGATCCTGCCCTTCATCTCGTCGCTGGGCAGCTGGACTACAGAAATGGTTGCTTCTGCGACATGATCTGCGGCACAGCGCTGGATGGCGCCGACAACGATTTCACGGGCTCTCTTTTCCGCTTCCTCTCTTGCCTCTGCCTCTGCTTCCTTGATCATGATGGCAGAATCGTGTTTAACGTCGTCTTCAACAATTTTTAAAAGGTATTCTTTTGCCTGTTCGGAGGTTAATCCTGAAATTCGTTCGAGTTCCTGTACGCGCTGCTCGCTCAGTTTGGAAATTTCTTCCTTTTGCCTGCGCAGTGTCTCTTCCTTGGATGTAAGACTCTGTTCCTTGCGTTCGAGAGCATCGGTCTTGCGGTCAATGGCTTCTTCCTTCTGCTGGATCCTTCTCTCATTGCGCTGCACCTCGTTCCTGCGGTCGCGGATCTCCTTTTCCAGCTCGTTTCTGGATCTGATGGATTCCTCTTTGACCTCCAGGAGTGCCTCACGCTTCTGAGCTTCCGCAGAAAGGAGGGCTTCGTCAATGATCGCCCGCGCTTTCTCTTCTGCATTGCCAATGGTCGTCTGTGTCAGCTTCTTTTCATACTGAGAAGTGACATAGTAGGTGACCGGAACAGCAATCACCAGTGTTGCAAGCACTGCTATTATTGCTGGTAGCATACAGGAGCACCTCCTTATTTAGTTTTCATTGTATTATCTGCATAGAATGCACCATATGTCTCACAGACATTGACATAATGATGCAATCTAATTAACAGTTTCACAACATTTTTATCTTATTCTGAAATATCTGGAATGTCAAGAAAAAGTAAGCGTCCCGAAAGCCCTCTCTCAGCCCCTCAGGGACCCCTTTCCGGGCGGATTTTCGGGGTTTTCCGGGGATTTTTCATGCTGCCGGGGCTGAAAAAAAGATTTTTTCCGGAGGCCTTCCGGCGGGCGCCCATCCTCTCTTCCCGCATTTCTCCGATGGATCAGAGCAGAACAAATATGCTATTCTTAAGAATATTATAGCAGATATAAGACATTTCTTCGTGTTTTTATCTTTTTTGTTCTGTATTTCGTTATGCTTTTTTCGTTATGTCATGACAGTCTGAAAGTCATATGCAAAACCCAGGGATAAAAGAAAAGCTGTTCCGTTCATCCGGAGCAGCTTTTCCTGTATCTTGCCTTTTTAATTATAATTCCCTTCCATGGCAGAGCGGACCGCATCCCGGCTGTAGCCTTTCCTGCAGAGGAAGGCTTTTACCTTCATGGTCTCTTCCCAGTCTGCCTTTTCAGGGTCGTATTTCTTCTTTTCGAGAAGCTTTCTGATCTGGTCCCTTTCGGCCGTCTCCAGGTCAAATTCCTCTCCGGCCCCCTCAAAGGCCCGCCTGATGCTGTCTTCGGAAAGCCCCTTTCCGGAAAGATCCGCTTCGATCCTGGCCCTGCTCCGGTCCTTTATGTGGCAGCGGACATAATCCTCCGCCATCCGGTCCTCGTCCACATAGCGTGCCGTCTTCAGCTCCTCTATGACCTTTTCATATACGGAGGAAGGAAATCCCGCCCGGGAAAGCCTGTCCTCCAGGGCCTTAACGGAATAATCCCTGGACTGGAGCAGCATGCCGCATCTGCGAAGGCACTCCCTCCGCAGGATCTTTGCAATCTCCCCGCATACATCCGGCTCCAGGAGCGCCCCCTCTTTTATGCCCAGAAGAAAGGCGTCCTTCTGAGAGAGCACAAAGGCCTCTCCTTCTTCAGGCTCTACTCTGACTTTTGTCCTGCCGACGGCAGTCATGGTCTTAACAGTCATTTCATTACCCGCATCTTAGATATTGAAGATGGGCATATCTTCCTCTGATCCCTTTTCGGGCACCACCATGGCTCCGTCGGGATCCAGATTGTAGTATTCCCTGACGCCTCTGTCGATCTCGGAAAGGATCTCGGGATGGTCTTCCAGATACTTCTTGGCGTTTTCACGGCCCTGGCCGATCTTATTGCCCTTGTAGTTGTACCAGGCGCCGCTCTTGTTTACGATATCCACCTTGGCGGCCAGATCCAGCACGTCGCCCGCATAGGAGATGCCTCTGCCGAACATGATATCGAACTCTGCCTCCTTGAAAGGCGGAGCGATCTTGTTCTTGACCACACGGATCCTGGTGCGGTTGCCGATCACTTCTCCGCTCTGCTTGATGGACTCGATCCTTCTGACGTCCATTCTGACGGAGGAATAGAACTTCAGGGCGCGGCCGCCGGTAGTGGTCTCGGGATTGCCGAACATAACGCCGACCTTTTCACGCAGCTGGTTGATAAAGACTACGGAGCAGTTGGATTTGCTGATCACGGCCGTCAGCTTGCGGAGAGCCTGGGACATGAGGCGGGCCTGCAGACCTACATGGGAATCGCCCATATCGCCGTCGATCTCGGCCTTGGGAACCAGGGCTGCAACAGAGTCCACCACGACGATATCGATGGCGCCAGACCGGACCATGGTCTCGGTAATCTCCAGGGCCTGCTCGCCGGAATCGGGCTGGGAAATATAAAGGTTGTCGATATCAACGCCGATGTTGGAGGCGTAAACGGGATCCAGGGCATGCTCGGCGTCGATAAAGCCGGCAATTCCGCCCCTCTTCTGGATCTCTGCGATCATATGCAGGGTGACTGTGGTCTTACCGGAAGATTCGGGGCCGTAGATCTCGATGATCCTTCCCCTGGGAATACCGCCAAGGCCCAGGGCAATGTCCAGGGACAGGCAGCCGGTGGGGGTTGTCTCTACGTTCATGGCATTTCCGGAATCGCCCAGCTTCATGACCGATCCCTTGCCGTACTGTTTCTCGATCTGTACGATGGCGGCGTCCAGTGCCTTCTGTTTATCTTCACGATTCATTTCTTTCATTCTGACTCCTTCTTGAACATTTTTTCGGAACGTTCGTTCATGTATGAGTATAGCACCGGCAGGCAGAGCGCGCAAGCGGAAAATACAACATTTGTTCGATTTTTTTTATTCACTCTTTTTCCGCCCCGGCCGGCTTTTCTTTCGGAAAACGCTTCCCGGAATATCAAGCCAAGTATACTAAGTCCCATAAAAAAAGTCGAGTGCCGATGCGCACCCGACTCCTGTCATTTTGATTCGCTTCCGACTTAATGCCTGTCACAGGGCGAACTGCATGAGCCGCAGCTTGGAGATCTGCAGCTCCCGGATCAGAAACTCCCTTTTCTGCTTTTCCTGAGGAGACAGGGCGCAGAGCTCCGAAAGAAAGAGGATCTTTTCCTGATAGATCTTCTCCTTCTTTCCGAATCTGTTTTTCCAGACCGGATAGGCGACCCTTACCTTTGCCCCCAGCTGGTGATAGACCTCATAAGATACGGAATCCTTTTCCAGGTAGAAGAGATGGCTTTCCAGAGTGGTATCCTCTTCCACCTCCGACAGCATCCAGGTCCTGAAGATCATCCGCAGCTTAAAGCTGACATCCTCGCTGGCCGTCAGCTCCCTGTAGCTGTATCTGGCGCCGAAATAGATCCTGCTGAGATCTGCTATGACATACTTGAAATCTTCGTATTTACCGTTCATAACCCTTCTCCGGATCCCTGCTCAGTATCAATGTCTTCGATCTTATTTCCGGAAAAACGGACCGCCTCCAGGATCTCCTCCAGGGTCAGTTCCCCTTCCGCTGCCAGTTCCTGAGGGGTCACCTTGCGGAGGAGTTCTCCGGCCAGCTCTGCCGCCTTTTCGGCAACTCTGTTGACCTTGTCCTCCACAGCTTTGTCGCCCGCCCTTTCGTCCATGTTCGCGGCGATCATATCCTCCATGGCATCCATGATCCTTCTGCCAAGGAAGCCTTCCACTTCCTCCGCCTTCTCAAGAGGGCCGAGAAGGGTAACGCCCACAGTCAGGGCTTCGTTGCCGCCTCCGATCAGGTCTTCCATGAGGACGCCCTGGCCCGCATAGAGCCTGGCTATATCGATGACTCTGGACAGCATGGCTTCCGTAAGCCTGGACTGGGCATCCCTGTCACCTGCCATGGCGGAAAGCTTGAGGGCGTGGAACACCCCGTCCGGAAGTGCGGGGAGGGCGGCGATCATGGCCTCGTAGTCCTCCATATAGTCATGTTCTTCCTCCGTGATCACGTCTTCGTACTGGAGGGGTTCTCCGACGCCGATCTTCTGGGTGGAAAGATAGGCCCTGACCTGATCCATCTGTCCGGAAGACAGATCCAGGTCTCTGAAATGCTCTTCTATTTCCTCTTCACTGACGGTATTGCCTTTTTTTCTTGCGTCCGCCACCAGAGACTGCAGTTTCTGCAGAAATAACTGTTCTTTTTTAATTGTGTCACTCATACCGGTCTGAACCTTTTTATTTCCCGGTCACCTTCCGGGAGCCTGAATACGGGGCGCTTCGCCCGCCTTTACGTGGACATGGGTAAATAAATGATCGGAGCAGTATTCATAGCCGCCCTCGCATTTGGAGCAGTAACGGAATTCCAGATCGGGATTATCCTGGTCCGTTCTGCCGCAGATGGCGCAGCGGTGCAGGGCTTTCGTTCCGCCCCTGCTCTGGGAAGCACTCCTTACGCTTCTTCTGAAGCTGTTCCTTCTCCTGACCTGAGCAGGGGAAATCCGCATCCAGCCGCCGGCCTTCAGCCAGAGGATCAGGATGTTGATCAGGGCAGCGGCGATGGCCGCACGGTAGGGCGCGGGATACCGCAGCAGGCAGTAAAGAAGATAGACCAGATCCACGATGCCCAGCCATTTGACCTTGACAGGGATGATGAACATCAGCAGCACCTGGGCCTCCGGGAAGGTCAGGGCATAGGCCAGGAAGATGGACATACTGATATAATAGGTAGAAAATGCCTGCAGAGCAGCCGAAGCGAAGTATTCGTCGATATAGGCGGAGGATCCCACGCCCACGGCAAAACAGAAGATCATCCACAGAAAGGCCATGCCGATGGTCAGAAGGACGCCTGTCAGAATAAATACGTTATAGCGGTAGGTCCCCCATACCCTTTCCAGCGACGTTCCTATGCTGTAATAGAAAAAGAGCATGATTCCCACAAAGAGAATGTCCGGACCCGCGCTTATGCCCGTAGGAGGATTAAGGAGCCATGTCACCAGCCTCCAGATCTGGCCGTGGACGATCTTATAAGGGTCCAGAGTCAGATAATTCATAAGCCCCGGGGCCATAAGAAGGATCACATAGCCCAGAAGATAGAATCCGATCAGTACGGATGACAGATTCCGTATGGCATATCTGCCGAATTTTCTTTCAAAATCACTCATGTCTTTATTTCCTCAAAATAAACACTTTGTCCCTGTCGCCAGTCTGGCTGTCGTGATATTTTAACATTGACCGGTAATAAAGTAAACTGACCAAATTTAATTCATGATTCTTTTAGATTTTGCACAATCTGTTTGTTTGCATTTTCAGTACCTCTGTCATATAATTGCATCTGACTGTAAAGATTTAAAACATACCTTCCTGAGCCGGATTTATTGATCAAATACAGAAGGCATTTTAGGAGAAATTAAGTGATTTCAACAGATTTTACACTTGGAATTGATATAGGTTCGACAACTGTCAAGATCGCTGTTCTGGATCCCGCCCACTCTCTTATGTTCGCGGATTACAGAAGGCATCATGCGGATATCCGGAAAACACTCTACGACCTGCTGGCCGAGGCACAGGAAAAGATGGGCAATGTCACCGTTCATCCCGTGATCACCGGTTCCGGCGGCCTGACGCTGGCCAATTACCTGAAGGTCCCCTTCGTGCAGGAAGTCGTAGCTGTCTCCACCGCTCTTGAGGAGATCGCCCCCAAAACGGATGTCGCCATCGAACTGGGCGGCGAAGACGCAAAGATCATCTATTTCGAAAACGGCAATGTCGAACAGCGTATGAACGGTATCTGTGCCGGCGGCACAGGTTCTTTTATTGACCAGATGGCCTCCCTCCTGCAGACGGATGCCGCCGGTCTGAACGAGTATGCAAAGAGCTACCGCTCTCTTTATACCATAGCCGCCAGATGCGGCGTTTTCGCCAAATCCGATATCCAGCCCCTGATCAACGACGGGGCCACCAGGGAAGACCTTTCGGCTTCCATTTTCCAGTCCGTGGTCAATCAGACCATCAGCGGACTTGCCTGCGGCAAGCCCATCCGGGGCCATGTGGCCTTCCTGGGCGGCCCTCTGCATTTCCTGACAGAGCTGAAGGCGGCCTTTATCCGTACGCTGAAGCTGGACGAGGAGCATACCATCGACCTGGACAACTCTCACCTTTTCGCCGCCATGGGCTCTGCCATGAACGCAAAGGAAGATACCAGCCTGTCCCTGGCCGAAATGGCCTCCCGCCTGTCAGGCGATTTCAAAATGGAGTTTGAGATCGGCCGCATGGAGCCTCTTTTCGAGACAAAAGAGGAATATGAGGAGTTTCTGGACCGTCACAGCCGGGCCACCGTCCGCAAGGGGTCTCTTAAGGACTATCACGGAGAATGCTTCCTTGGCATAGACGCCGGCTCCACCACCACAAAGCTGGCCATCGTGGGTAAGGACGGCACCCTTTTATACTCCTTCTACAGCAGCAACAACGGAAGCCCCCTGATGACTGCCATCAGAGCCGTGAAGGAGATCCGTTCCATTCTTCCCTCCGACGCAAAGATCGTCCGCAGCTGCTCCACCGGCTACGGCGAGGCCCTTCTGAAAGCGGCCTTTTTGCTGGACGAGGGAGAAGTGGAGACCATCGCCCACTACTATGCCGCAGCCTTCTTCAATCCCGAAGTCGACTGCATCCTGGATATAGGCGGTCAGGATATGAAGTGCATCCGGATCCGCAATCACGCCGTGGACAACGTCCTCCTCAACGAGGCCTGCTCCTCCGGCTGCGGCTCCTTTATCGAGACCTTCGCCAGGTCCCTGGATTATTCCGTCCAGGACTTCGCCCAGGCAGCCCTCTTCGCACAGCATCCCATCGATCTGGGCACCCGCTGCACGGTGTTCATGAACTCCCGCGTCAAGCAGGCCCAGAAGGAAGGCGCCGAGGTGGCGGATATTTCCGCAGGCCTTGCCTACTCCGTTATTAAAAACGCCCTGTTCAAGGTCATCAAGGTGTCCGACGCCTCCCAGCTGGGACGCAACATCGTGGTCCAGGGCGGAACCTTCTATAACAACGCCGTGCTCCGGGCCCTGGAGACCATTGCCGACGGCAAGGTCATCCGTCCCGACATCGCCGGCATCATGGGCGCTTTCGGCGCTGCCCTGATCGCCAGGGAGCGCTACGACAGATCTGTTCCCACCACCATGCTGTCCCTGGAGGAGATCGAGAACCTGACCTTCGAGACTTCTCTGAGGAACTGCGGCAAGTGCACCAACAACTGCCGTCTGACTGTCAACCACTTCAGCGGCGGAAGGGAATATATTTCCGGCAACCGCTGCGAAAGAGGCCTGGGAAAGGAACTGACCGAAAACAACATTCCCAACATCTATAAATACAAGATCAGAAGGATCTTCGGCTACAGGCCCCTGCGCAGGGACCAGGCCGTACGCGGCACCGTGGGCATCCCCCGCGTCCTCAACATGTACGAGGACTATCCCTTCTGGCATACCTTCTTTACCAAGCTGGGCTACAGGGTCGTGCTTTCGCCCCTTTCCACCCATAAGATCTACGAACTGGGCATCGAGTCCATCCCCAGCGAATCCGCCTGCTATCCGGCCAAGATCGCCCACGGGCACATCATGTGGCTGATCGGTCAGAAGGTGGACTTTATCTTCTATCCCGCCCTGTTCTACGAGCGTACAGAGACCAAGGAGGCCGACAACCACTACAACTGTCCCATCGTCACCTCCTATTCCGAGAACATCCGCAACAACGTGGAGGAGATCGGAAGGGGCGAGGTGGACTTCCGCAATCCCTTTATGGCCTTTACCAGCGAGGATACCGTCCGGGAAGCCATGATCCGGGAATTTTCCGATATTCCCGCCGAGGAGATCGCCCAGGCCGTCCGTGAGGGCTGGAAGGAACTGAACCAGGTCCATCTGGATATTCAGAAGGAAGGCGAAAGGATCCTTCATTACATGGAGGACAACCATGTCAAGGGCATCGTCCTGGCAGGCCGTCCCTATCATATCGATCCCGAGATCAACCACGGCATACCGGAGATGATCAATTCCTACGGCATCGCTGTTCTTTCGGAGGATTCCATCTCCCACCTGGGAAAGCCCGAGCGCCCGATCGTGGTGCTGGACCAGTGGATGTACCATTCCAGGCTTTATGCCGCCGCATCCTATGTAAAGACCAGGGACGATCTGGATCTGATCCAGCTCAATTCCTTCGGCTGCGGTCTTGACGCCGTTACCACCGACCAGGTACAGGATATCCTGTCGGGTTCCGACAAGATCTATACCTGCCTGAAGATCGACGAAGTCAACAACCTGGGCAGCGCCCGGATCCGTGTCAGATCCCTGATCGCCGCCATCCGGATCCGGGACAGCAAGAAGGCAAAGAGGACCATCCGGTCCGAGGCCATCCGGAAAGTGGTATTTACGGAGGAAATGCGTGATTCCTACACCATCCTCTGCCCTCAGATGTCGCCGGTCCACTTCGACATGCTGGAGCCCGCTCTGAACAGCTGCGGCTACAAGGTGGTCATTCTGCCCAACGACAACCGCAAGGCCGTGGATTACGGTCTGAAATATGTCAATAACGACGCCTGCTATCCTTCCCTCTTCGTGGTGGGACAGATCATGGAAGCCCTGGATTCGGGCAAATATGACCTGAATAAGGTAGCCGTTCTCATGTCCCAGACAGGCGGCGGCTGCAGAGCCTCCAACTACGTGGGCTTTATCCGCAGGGCCCTGGCCAAGGCAGGCCTGGAACAGATCCCCGTCATTTCGGCCAATCTGTCCGGTCTGGAGGAAAACCCCGGCTTCAAGATCGGCTTCAAGGCCCTCTCCCGCTGCGCGGTGGGCCTGGTCTTCGGCGATGTCATGATGAAATGCATCTACCGCATGCGGCCCTACGAAAAACACAAGGGTTCCGTGGAAAGGGTCCATCAGAAATGGCTGAAGCGATGCACCCGCTTCCTGATCGAAATGCGGGGCGTCAACATTCCCATGGTCTATCGTTTCTGCAGGGAAATGATCCGCGAGTTCGACAGGGTCCCCATCTACGAGGAGCGCAGGCCCCGGGTAGGCATCGTGGGCGAGATCCTGGTCAAATATGCGCCGGCCGCCAACAACCACCTGGTGGAGCTTCTGGAACACGAAGGCGCCGAAGCCGTCGTGCCGGATCTGATGGGATTCATGCTTTACTGCTTCTACAATCAGGTCTATAAGGCCGAAAATCTGGGCACAAGCAAGAGAACGGCCTTTGTCTGCAGTGCAGCCATCCACCTGATCGAAACGCTGTTAAAGCCCATTAACAGGGAATATGCAAAGAGCAGGCACTTTGAGCCCTCCGCCAGCATCTTTGAGCTGGTAAAGTACGCCGAGCCCGTGGTCTCCATCGGCAACGAGACCGGTGAAGGATGGTTCCTGACCGGCGAAATGGTGGAACTGATAAAGAGCGGCGTTCCCAACATCGTCTGCATCCAGCCCTTCGGCTGCCTGCCCAACCACATCGTGGGCAAGGGCGTCATCAAGCAGATCCGCAAGCTCTATCCCGAGGCCAATATCGCGGCCATCGACTACGATCCCGGCGCTTCCGAGGTCAACCAGCTCAACCGGATCAAGCTGATGCTGGCCACCGCCCAGAAGAACCTGCACAGGAACAGAAAATAAAAATACGCAGCAGACAGGACATCCTGGCTGCTGCGTTATTTTATTGCGTAGCTTTTCATGTTTCATCCTTTTTACAGACATACGGAAAGGGTATCAATCTATTCGACTAATACCCTTTCCTAATTTACACTATCCAATGGTTTGTTTACCTCCGAACCTTTCTTCTCTTCTGCTTTGTTTTGCCGGATCTCTTCTTTCCACGTCTTTTTCTATACTGATTGTATTGTGGTGTCCATGTAAAACTTCTTATGTGTTATACCTGATCTGAATTCTTATACGGTACTTTCATTATTTTTATTCTGAGTTGCCATCGTCAGATTTTCAATTCTGATATAACTGAAATTTACAGGATCTTCATCACATTTAAGTGTACTTAAATCGAAACAGCTTTTGTAACCGAAGAAATTGTAAAGCTTTTAATGATGTGGAGTTTACCTTCCTTTCTTGGATATATTCAGAAGATCTTCTCTTCTGTTGAGACTACTATATAACAAAGCCCCTTATTTGTCAATAAATTTATAGCTAAATATTTATTTTATCTGATATTTCTGTCTTTCGCACACAATATACTATTATTTCATCTAAATATCACACAACTTACCGTCAGGCTCTGCTTCCTGCCAGGCCATGACGCCGGTATCTTCCTTCTCCCGGCATAAAGAAAGCGCCCGGCATAAACCGGGCGCCTTAAGCGCTGCATTTATCAGATCAGAGGATACTTTGCAGTGATGCCGGCGACGATCTCGCGGGCAGGTGCGATTCCCTCTTCCTTTTTATTGATGACCAGCGCGATGGCTTCGGCCACCTTGTCGAAATCTTCCGCGTTGAGGCCGCGGGAAGTCGCCGCGGGGGTGCCCAGGCGGATGCCGCTGGTAACGAAGGGAGATCTGGTCTCGTTGGGAATGGTATTCTTGTTGGCAGTGATATGGGCCTCATCCAGCCACTTTTCCACTTCCTTGCCGGTCAGATCCTGCTTTGTCAGGTCGATCAGCATCAGATGGTTGTCGGTACCGCCGGAAACGATCTCGATGCCTCTCTTCTGCAGACCTTTGCAGAGAGCCTGGGCGTTGTGCAGGATATTCTGCTGGTAGACCTTGAAGGAAGGATCCAGTGCTTCCTTGAAGCAGACAGCCTTGGCTGCGATGACATGCTCCAGGGGGCCGCCCTGGGTGCCGGGGAAGACAGCCTTATTGAAGTTGTACTTCTTTGCGGTCTCGGCATTGGCAAGGATCATGCCGCCTCTGGGGCCGCGGAGAGTCTTGTGGGTGGTCGTTGTGACCACGTCCGCATAGGGGAAGGGACTGGGATGCAGTCCGGCCGCCACCAGACCTGCGATATGGGCGATATCAGCCATCAGGACCGCGCCGCAGGCATCTGCCGCTTCACGGAACTTTTTGAAGTCGATGGTCCTGGCATAGGCGGAAGCGCCTGCAATGATCAGCCTGGGCTTATGCTCAATGGCCAGTCTCTTCAGCTCATCGTAATCGATGAAGCCGTTCTCATCAACGCCGTAGGGAACAATGTTGAAGTAGGTGCCGGAAATATTGGCGCTGCTTCCGTGGGTCAGATGACCGCCCTGGTTCAGGTTCATGCCCATCAGGGTATCGCCGGGCTTTAAGATGGCGAATTCCACAGCCAGGTTTGCGGAAGCGCCGGAATGGGGCTGTACATTGGCATACTCACAGCAGAAAAGCTCTTTGGCACGCTCGATGGCCAGTGTCTCGATCACGTCGATGACCTGGCATCCGCCGTAATAGCGCTTGCCGGAATAACCTTCTGCATATTTATTGGTAAGGGGGCTGCCCATAGCAGCCATGACAGCCTTGCTGACCCAGTTCTCGGAAGCGATCAGTTCGATGTGATCGTTCTGTCTCTGGATCTCCTGCTCGATAGCTGCTGCGATTTCGGGATCTGTCCTCTTTACTTCATCAAGTGAATACATTCTTATCCTCCTGTGCTTCGGTATTGATGACTTGATAGATGCATAATCTGTCATACGCACTTTTCAGAGTATAACAAAAGGGTTTCATTTATGCAATAACCTATATTTATATACAAATCCGCTTAATATCCGGCAAATTACGTCAGAATTACCATAATTCCGGAAGGTTTCCTGTCCCCCGGCCCCCGGAGGAAATGCTCTGCGCCGCCTGGCAGGGCAGATTGTACGCAATTAGATACAGATTAACAAAAACGGCCTATTGAAAGATAAAAAAAGGAGTTGTATAAAATATAAAGAAAATTAATACACAGACAAGCCCCAAGACGATTACATGAGGTGACAATGAATACACATTCCGAGCATGCACGTGTATGGAAGGATGTGATCTGCCCCAGACTCAGGACCGCGGTTCCCATGATGATCTTTACAGCCGGCTACCTGGCCGTCTTCTTCCTGATCGAAAGCTGGAACCGGCTTCACTATACCGTCATCCACATGGCGGCAGATGACGTGATCCCCTTCTGCGAAATATTTATTCTGCCCTACCTTGCCTGGTTCTTTTATGTTGCACTCTATACCGTGTACCTTCTGATCGCGGATGAGGAAAACTACCATAAGACGGCCACATATCTGGCCATAGGAATGGGAGCCTTCCTGTTCATTTCCATAGTTTTCCCCAACATACACTTTCTCAGGCCGGAGGTCATGCCCCGGCAGAACATCTTCACAGATCTGGTGCAGATGATCTACTCAAACGATACGCCCACCAATCTGACGCCCAGCATCCACGTATATAATTCCATAGCCATTATGATCGCTGTGGTCCATACCAATACGGAATTTATGAAACGGTCCAGGATCGTGAAAGGCCTTCTGCTCCTGCAGGGCGTCCTGATCATCCTTTCCACCATGTTCATCAAGCAGCACTCCGTATCGGACGTTCTGGTGGCCTTCGCTCTTTCGGCCATGATCTATATCCTGGTCTACAGGATGGATTTCGTATACAGCCCCGTCAGGGCTTCCAGAAAGGTCCGCAGGCGCGCCGTAGGCAGGATCTGATTTATAAAACCATACCGACAGAAAATTAAAGCCATATGCAGCCAAAATGCCGCATATGGCTTTTTCATGCCCTCCGGAGCCCGGTGCTTTCATCTCTTTTCTTCATTCATCGCCGTTTTCCCTTTCCCCTTATGCTTTTCTGACACATCCCTGCATTAATACACTGCTGCGGTCCCTGTTTTCGGATCTGTCATCCTGCAGGCCCAGGCAGCTGAAAACGGATCCCCCGGCGCAAAAAAACAGATCTGCCTGCCGCAGATCTGCTTTTTACACGTTTCTCTTATTTAACAGCGTTTTCTTCGTCTTTGTCCTCAGCCTTGTCGTCTTCGGGCTGTTCGTCGAAGATCATGCGGATCCTTGCAGAACACCGCTTGCAGCTTTCGAAGTCGGGCCATGTGACATAGAGGGGCTGGGAGCCGCCGGAGTAGGTAGGCTGGGAATCTCCCGTACCTACGCCTGCGCCCTGTCTGTAGACCTTCCAGGGAGTGGAATCCATCAGCTGCTGGTTGATCAGTTCCGAGATCTTCTCGTCCGGAAGATCCGTTTCAAAGGTGCCTGCCAGTTTGGTCAGAAGCTGATTGGCGTTGGTGATCATGGCAGGGGACATGGCCTTGTCGATCAGGGCAGACAGGACGATCTCCTGGTTCCGTCCTCGGGCGTTGTCGCCGTCGTCGAAAGCATAGCGTTCACGCACATAGGCCAGGACGTGGCGGCCGTCCAAATGGGACCAGCCCTTCTGGAAAGAGATCTCACTGTCGGTAAAAGGAATGAAATCCTTTTCCACGTAAATATCCAGACCGCCCAGAGCGTCCACGACTCTCCATGTAGTGTTGAAATTCACGCGTACATAGTAGGAGATGTCGACGTTGTAAAGATTCTCGATGGCTGCCTTGGAGGCTTCCACGCCGTAGATGCCGGCATGGGTCAGCTTGTCCCTCTGCATTCCGGAAATACCGGGAAGGGTCACGTAATAGTCACGGGGCGTGGTGGTCAGTATGACCTTTTTGGTCTTGGGATTGATGGTGGCGATGATGTTGACGTCGCTCAGGCTGTTCTCGATCTGTTCGTTTCTGGTGTCGACACCGGAAAGAAGGATGTTGAATGGCTCTCCCACTTCCACTTCCTCCACCACCAGCTCGGTATGGATCCCGTAGCGGTAGATCTCTCTGGCCTTGGTATCGAAGTTCTCCACCGCGTCGGCAATCAGTCCGTAGTAGGAATTATTGTAGACGACAGCTCCCACTTCCCCCTTCAGAAGGGCCTGGGCCATATCCAGCAGGGTGGAATATTCACGGACCTGGATGTCCTCGCCCAGTTCCTTGCGGATATCCTCCAGCATAAGCTCCGTATTGGCCTTATCCACGCCGGTCTGAACGCCGAAGAGATAGTCCGCAGCGTCATACAGGTTCTCGGCTTTGCTGTCCTCTCTGACCATGACCACCATATCGCTGGTATTATAGCTCTGTCTGGACTGCTCCAGCAGATTCAGAGCCTTGTTCACGTAGAAGTAGGCTCCTCCCACAACGATGCAGATCACCAGGCAGAGGACCGTTCCTATGCCCCAGAAGCGGTTCTTCATGGAAGAAACAGCCACCGTAAAAATCAGCAGGATCGCAAACACGCAGCCGGCTGCCATTACATACCTGTCCGGGATCAGCTGTGTCTGCCATACGAAAAAAACGAATGCAGCGGACAGGATCAGCTGAAGCACCGGGAATGCGATCCGCAGTCCCAGCAGGACAGAATTTGTCCCATTCTTATCATTATGATTCATAGATTAACGTCCGATCAAAAAAAGTTTGTCAGTAAATATCTTTTATAAGATACTCCTTTTCAGCCCCGAATTCAATAGGGGTCGTAGGCTTTCAGATTGTTATATCTGATAATGCTGGTAAGGACGCTCACATAGGAGCTGGACGTGGCATAGCCGTCCTTTTTGACAAGTTCGACATATCTGTCGGGATCCTTGACGTTCTTGAGATTGGCGTACCTGGGCGTATCGATGAATTCAAAGAAGCCCTTGATGCCGGCGGCAGGGGTCTTGTAGACCCTGAAATAATCGTAGATCACCGATGTCTTGCCGGCGGAGTATTCCTCCATGGTCTTTAAATTGACGCTTCTGCCCTTCCAGGAGCTGCCGCATTTGAGTCCGAAAAAATTGTTGTATTTGCTGGCAAGTTTAGACTTTCCCCAGCCGGATTCCAGAATGGCCTGGCCGATCACGCCCGAATAGCAGCAGATATGATACTTGTCTCCGTGCTTTTTGATGCCTTCCGCAATGGTCTCGATAAACTCCAGCTGCTCTGCCTTGGCATCCGTCTTCGTTCCCTTAAAGACCAGTCTGCCGCGGAAATTGAAATAGCAGTCCTTTCCGTCGATCTTCCTCCAGCCTGTGCGGACCACTCCGTTCTTGCCCATGTAATACAGGTTGTTGTAGATCTTAGTCCATCCGGTGGCCAGCTTTCCGTTCTTCTTGTAATAGTAGCGTTTTCCCCCTATGGTCCTGAAACCGTGTTTGCCTTTGGCAGGGACATCATAGGAGGAAGCTTCCCCTTCGGCAGTCTCCTCTTCAGTGGCTTCGGCAGCCGCCGCTCCCTGTGGGATCATCGCAGCAGCCGTAACAGCGATCAGCAGCATCAGAAAAACTTTTCTTAAATAACTCAAATGTCTACTCCCTTCATTTTTTAACGTTTGATTTGATGCTTTCCAGATAAAACAGGTCGCCTTCTATGGCCATTCCCGTCAGGGCATAGCCAAAGACACAGCCTGTGTCGAGCGCGATCATCCCGGTCTTCTCCAGGTAGTATTTTTTGCCGGTCTCCAGGACCGCATAGGCACCGTCTCCCCTGAAATACATGGGGGATTTATAGGGCGTATGCCCTGTCATGACCAGCTTGCCTCCGTAAGATGTGTCCCTTCCCCAGATCATGGTCTCCGCCGTGTTTTTCCGGGGATCCTCATCCGTCAGGGAAGCATGGACACAGATAAATCTGTCGTTCTGATAATAGAAGGGCATGCTTTCATACCATTCTCTGTATTCCTGGATCTTATGCTTGTGGTTCACAAAGGAGTAGACTGTCTTCTCTCCGCTGTTCATATACCAGAGATCTTTGTAGCTTTTCCGGTCGGGGCCGTTTTTGTCGGTGGCGTCCAGCATCATCTGCTCATGGTTGCCTCTGATCAGGACCAGTCTGTCCCCCATCCTCTCCTTCAGCCCGCGGAGGAATTCGAAAGTCTCGTAGATCTGGGGGCCTCTGTCGATGGTATCTCCCAGATTGATCAGGACATCTTCCTCCTCATTGAACCGGAGCGCTGCCAGGAGCTTTCTGCATTCGTCCAGGCAGCCGTGAATATCTGTTATGATCAGTATTCTGCGGTCTGTGCTCATACTCTCTTCCTTTCGGACACTCAGTCCTCAAAGGTAACGGTCAGGTTCTCCATTTCCTCCCGGGCCTGTCTGCAGAGCCTTCCCAGGGCGTCCATGTAGGCGGGCAGACTCTCCCGGATCAGGCCGCAGCCCGTAAACCTGACGTCCCAGCCGCTGCCGAATTCGGTCAGGGCATCGTAAAGGGCGTCCAGATTTCTTCCGTAATATTCCGGCAGGGGGAGGACCTCCTGGATCCTGTCGTGCAGGCCCTTTCTGTCGCTTACCCCGCTCAGGTCTATGGTAAAAATTTTCTGTTCCCGGCTTAAACTGTTCTCATTCATGGCTGCTTCCTTTCCTGATCACTCTTCGCCGTACAGAAGCTCGAAGGTCTCATAATGGTCTTCCGTATAGTAGATCCTTCCGTCGTCGGAATAGACGATGCGCTTTGCGCCCCGGCCCTTTTTCGAATACAGGGTATCGATGTCGCATTCATGGTAGCTGCCGTCGGGAAGGATGCCTTCGTTGTTGCCGAAATAGTCTCCGCCGATGCAGTAACCGGGCGCGTAGTCTTCCAGGGAGCCGCCCTGCCAGCCCAGGGCCCTGGCCTCCTTCTTGGTCATGAAATTGGAAGGAAGCTCACCGTAGGTATAAAGATAGAGGCCCACGTCCTCCTTGGTGGTATATACGCCGTCGTAGTCGATCTGATCGACGTCTTCCACGACTTCGATCGTGACCTCTTCCTCCGCCGGCAGATCTTCTTCCGTCGAATTTTCTTCCGTCGAATCTTCCGGAAGTTCTTCCTGCGTTTCCTCTTCCGGCTCCGCGTCAATGATCTCCAGCTGCACGCTCTCTTCCGCCGGTTCCGGCCTGGTGCAGCCCGCAAGAGAAAGGGCGCATGCCGTCATTCCGGCAAGAAGGGGAAGGATCAGTTTTCTGATATTCATAAGTTCAACCCTCCGGGTCAGATGTTTACAGGAACCATCCGGCTGTAAAAGCGTACACATCAGAGGCCTCTTCGGGCCTCGATGACAGCACGCAGTACCCATATTATTAGATTATAATATATGTGCAAAAAAAGCTAAATACTTTTGTAACAAATTAATACGCCATTTTAATGGTAATTTACAGCAAAAAAACTACATTCCGCAAAAAAGTCAGACAGGGAAGGAAAAATTCTTCAAAAGAGAAAGCAGCCGCAAATCTGCAGCTGCTTTCCTTTAATGAAGGCCCGGGGCCTCTTTTCTTTTTCAGATCTGGTCGGCGGATGCGATCAGCTCCTGCATATGCTCTTCGTTCATCTTCCGGCACATGGCGTAGAACTTCTCCAGAGGGACATTCCTCATCTGGTTCTTCTGGCCGCGGACATTGATGGAAACAGTGCCTTCCTCGGCTTCCTTGTCGCCCACTACCACAATGTAAGGATCCTTCATGAGCTTGAAGTTCTTGATCTTGGTATTCATGTTCTTGTCGGAATAGTCGGCTTCCACGCGAAGGCCCATGTTCTCCAGGTCCTTGAAGATCTTTTCCGCATAGGCGTTGTGCTCGGTGCGGATGGGAACGATGGCCACCTGGTAAGGGCTGAGCCAGAAGGGGAAGGCTCCCTTGTAGTTCTCGATCAGGATGCCGATGAATCTCTCCAGAGATCCGAAGATGGCTCTGTGGATAACGACCGGCTGCTTTAAGGTGCCGTCGGCGTCCTGATAGGTCAGGCCGAAGTTGTGGGGCAGCTGGAAATCCAGCTGGATGGTGCCGCACTGCCACTCTCTTCCGATGGCATCCTTGATCTGCAGGTCGATCTT
>DETN01000109.1:33723-35634 GCA_002362155.1 Lachnospiraceae bacterium UBA3287
GGACCGTAGAAGGCGCCGTCGCCCTCGTTGATCTCGTAGCCGCCCTCGCCGTACTTGTCGTCCAGGATCTTCTTCAGGGAAGCTTCCGCCTTATTCCAGACTTCGATGTCGCCCATGAAATCGTCGGGCCTTGTGGAGAACTCGGCCCTGTAGGTGATGCCGAAAGTGGAGTAGATCTGATCAGCGATATCCATGATATCCTTGATCTCGGCCTCAATCATGTTCTCTGTCACGAAGGTGTGGTCATCGTCCTGACGGAAGGCCTGGACGCGGAAGAGGCCGTTGAGCTGGCCGGATTTCTCCTTGCGGTGGACCATATCCAGCTCGTTGTAGCGGATGGGCAGTTCCTTGTAGGAATGGATGGTCCTCTTGTAGGTGTTCATGGCGTTGGGGCAGTTCATGGGCTTTGCGGCCATGATGTCCTCGGCGTCGGGATCGCCGGACGTGCCGGGAATGATGAACATGTTGTTCTGATAGTGGGCCCAGTGGCCGGAGATCAGCCAGAGCTTGCGGTTGTTGATGACAGGGGCGGAGATCTCCTGATAGCCGTGTCTGTCGTGGATGTCGCGCCAGAAGCTGATCAGAGTCCTGTAGAGCTTCCATCCTCTGGGCAGCCAGTAGGGCATGCCGGGAGCTGTCTCGTGGAACATGAACAGATCCAGTTCGGGACCCAGCTTCTTGTGGTCTCTTTCCATGGCTTCGCGGACCATGTCCAGATGAGCCTTGAGCTGGTTCTTGTCCGGGAATACATAGACATAGATCCTCTGCAGAGAGTCTCTGTTCTCGTCGCCTCTCCAGTATGCGCCGGAGTTGGACTTGATCTTAAAGGCGGCCTGGAGCAGGTCTTTGGAATTGTCCACGTGAGGGCCTCTGCACAGGTCCACGAAGTCTTTGCCTGTATAGTAAACGGTGATCAGCTCGTCGTCTGGCAGATCGTTGATCAGCTCTGTCTTGAATTTCTGGTCTCTGAACATTTCCAGGGCCTCGGCTCTGGAGACTTCTTTCCTTGTCCAGTCTTCCTTTCTCTTCAGGATCTCCCGCATCTTGTCCTCGATGGCAGGGTAGTCCTCCTCGGTGATGGTCCTGGGAAGCACAAAATCATAATACATGCCGTCTGCGATCTCGGGACCGATGGCATACTGGACATTTCCCTCGCCGAAGATCTCGATGACGGCCTTGGCCAGGATATGGGCCATGGAATGCCGGTAGACCTTTAATACTTCGTCTGTCATTTTCAGTTTCCTCCTGCAAAAAATAATAAACGTCCCTCTTTCCGGATCCCGTAAAGGCTCCGGACTTCGAGGGACGTAAAATACGCGGTTCCACCCTGATTGCCGCAGAATTTCTGCGGCCGCTCATTATGATGATAACGGAATCACCGGGCCGGATTGGGGCCTCTCGGAGATGGTCTTCGGACAGCTTTCCCGCAAAACACTTTCACCGCCTGCCATGCAGGGTGTTTCTCTCTGGACGGTTCCCGCTTCCTACTCTTCTCGTCAGCGATTTAAACTCTATAAGGCACTGCGGCAGGGACATGACCGAAATGCCAGTTTATTGTATACCTTTTCCGCGGCCTTGTAAAGTCTTTCGCTAAAAGCCCGGCGCTTAAAGCCTGGCGACGGAGATAATGCCGTCCAGCTTCTCTATGGAATCCTTCAGGACTTCCCCGTCCATTTTTTCGTAGGGGCGTACCGTCAGGACCGCCGTATAGACATAGGCTTCTCCGTCTCCCTCTCCTTCGATCTGAAGGTTTCTGATCCGCATGCGGTGGTCCTTTAAGAACCGCATGGTCCTGTCCAGGGCCTCGGTATGGACGTAGTGGACGGCGATGGAAAAGTCGGCCAGGTGGGCGACCCTGGGGATCAGGCCGAAGAACCGGGTCTCCGCGCAGATGATCATAAAGGCGGCCAG
>DETN01000106.1 GCA_002362155.1 Lachnospiraceae bacterium UBA3287
GCAACGCGGCGGGCGTCCTGAACGGAGACCTGGACCGCTTTATCAACGCCTACCTGAAGATGCAGGCGAACCAGGCGGAGCGGAGAGAGGACCAGTAATCCTTTTTCCGGACCGCAGATCCATAAAAACGAGGCCTGAGATGAAAGACACGATCAGATTATATGATACGGATCCCTACGGCCGGACTTTTGAAAGCAGTATCCTCCGGGCACGGGTCCCGGAGGATACTCTTTCTCCGGACAAAAACAGCCTTCTGATGGAGGTGATCCTGGAAAGCACCCTCTTCTTCCCGGAAGAGGGGGGACAGACGCCGGATAAGGGGACCCTGAACGGCTGCCCCGTAACAGACGTTCAGATCCAAAAGGGGGTCATCACCCATTGGGTAAAGGTGCCCGCGGACCGGGCCGGAGAGTTTTATGAGGGAGCGCCTGTTTCCGGCTGCATCGACTGGGAGGAGCGCTTCTCCAACATGCAGAACCATTCCGGCGAGCATATCATTTCCGGCCTGCTGCATAAAACATACGGATATAACAACATAGGCTTCCGTCTGAGCCAGAACACTGTTACACTGGATTTTGACGGACAGCCTGAGGCGGATCTGATCTACGGGATCGAGGCGGCGGCCAACGAGGTGGTATGGCAGAACCTGCCCATCCTGGCGGAGTATCCCTCCCCCGAGGCCCTCTCCGCCATGGAGTACAGATCCAAGATCGAACTGGAAAAGGATGTCAGGATCGTGACCATCCCCGGCGTGGACGCCTGCGCCTGCTGCGCGCCCCATGTGAAAAGGACCGGAGAGATCGGCATGATCCGGATCATGAAGATCCAGCGCTTCCACGGGGGGACCCGCCTGACCATCGTCTGCGGACGCAGGGCCCTGCAGCTGACCAGGACCCTGCAGGGGGCCCTGGAGGAGGTCTCCAGGCTGACCAGCCGTCCCCAGGAGGCCATCGGCGAGGGCGTAAGGCTCATCCAGGAGGAGAACGCGGCCCTGCGCTTCAGGATCGGAGAACTGGAGCGGGAGATCCGGGCCCTGAAGCTGGAACAGCTCTCCGGCAGTCAGAAAAATGTCTTCCTGGCGGAGAAGGATATGAGCCCGGCGGCCCAGAGGGAGCTGGTCAACAGCCTCTGCGAAAAGACCGGCGGCATGTGCGGCGTCTTCGTGGGAAGCGACGATGCCGGCTATAAGTTCATTATCGGCGGCGGAAGCATGGACGCCCGGAAAGGCTCTGCAGCCCTCAGAGAGGCCTTCGGAGCCCGGGGCGGCGGAAAACGCGAGATGGTCCAGGGGGCGGTGACGGCTGCCTGGAAGGACATCGAAGCCTGTCTCCGGGACGTCTGCGGGAGTTAACAAGTTTATGACTGCTTCCCGGCCGGTCTCTGCGGTATGATGAAAACAGAAAGATATGCAGTTTATCTCCAGGGAAGGAGGCTCTCAATGGAAGTTCTTATTTATTTCGTATTTCTTGGTATTGTCGCCGTGGTCCTGAACGGGGCAAAAAGGGGAAAGAAGAGCGGACAGTCTTCCGCTTCCGTTCCCAACAGACCCAAGGCCGGCTCAGCGGCCTCTGTATTTGCCAGATCCGCCGGGAAGACCGGACCAAGGACCAGGCCACTGGCGGACGACGGCCACTATATCAAAGCAGAAGACGATATTTCCTGCAGACGGTTCGGCCATCAGCACGCGGAAGACGCTGTCCCCAGGTTCATTCCCCACAATGATCCCGAGGAGGGCTATATCATTCTGAACGGAAAGAAGATGCTTCGCACCGAGGCGGACCGCTACGAAAACACGATCTGAAAAAAGTCTCCCGCAAAAACCCCGGCTCTGCATTTTTTTAAGGACATGAGAGGGCTTTTGGAGTATACTGTAGGGAGCAAAATCTGAAGAAAGAGGCAAGGCTTTTTATGGCTATTAAAATATGTCCCAAATGCAACAAGGAACTGGACGAAGACGTAAAGTTCTGCAAATACTGCGGCTACAGCCTGGACGAGACCGAGGATACCTATGACAGGGTCAATCCTCCTATCCCCAGACTCTTCCCCATCCGTCTGGTCATGCTGGCCCTGCTGCTGGTCTTTACAGGGATCTACGGCAGGCAGTATTTAAAAGGAAGGAGTCCTCAGCCGGAAGAACAGGCCGTGGATGTGTCCGTAAACGAGAAAGGGCTTCTCCGCCTTGTATCCTATAAGGACCATATGTACGGCTTCTACGATGTCTTCCAGCTGGAGCCTCAAAGCCTGGCCGATCTGGATACCTTCTGCCGGGATATGGGCGGCGTGCCCGCAGTGATCGGCGGCGCCAAGGAAAACAGAAGGATCTATAACCAGGTGCTTTCTCTGGGAAAGACCACAGCCCTGTTCGGCGGCGGCAACAAGAATTACAGCAACTGGTCCCTGGACGTAAAGGACGACGGCTCCGGCTTTGCCTGCTATAACGGCACGGTCATGGACGGCACCTGGGTGGGCGCGGATCCCGCAGAGGGAGAGCTGCTGATCTGTGAATGGAAGAGCATCAACTCCGGCGTGGAAGCCTCCGTCATGAGCAGCATTGTTCCCGAGAATACCGTTACCCTGGGAGATTCCACCTATGCCCTCTATGATATGTCATCCTGCGGCATTGACAAAATGATCGGCAGGGGACGCAAGGCCTACAGCGCCATCCGCAACTTCTGCAGAGTCAGGGGCGGCCATCTGGCCGACATTGACAGCGCCGAAGAGAACGAAGCTCTTTTCCGTATGGTCTCCGATGCCCAGGTAAGATCCGCCTTCTTTGCCTACACCGACCAGAACGAGGAAGGGACATGGAAATGGAGCGACGGAAACTCCGAATATACCAACTGGGCGGAAGGACTGCCGGACGGCGGAACCGACCAGAATTATGCCCAGTTCTTTGCTCCGGCCCAGGACGGGACCTGGAACGACGCCCAGCTGGGCGATGAAACCTACTGGTTCATCTGCGAGTGGGATTAAAGCGGCCGTCAACATGAAGAGAGTCTCGCGGGAGACTCTCTTTTTGCGATATGCGGGAATAATTGAAATGACAGAAATTCAGAATCAGCAGAGCATAAAGCTTCCGGCGGAATTCTGCCGCCGCATGGAAAAGATGCTGGGGGAGGACTTCCCTTCTTTTCTGAAGGCCTTCGACAGGGAGGATTCCTTCCGGGCCCTCAGAGTCAATACCCTGAAGACAGATCCCGAAAGGCTTAAGGAGATCTATCAGGGCTCTCTGGAAAGGGTCCCCTGGACAGAAAACGGCTTTTATTATGAGGAAAAGGACAGACCGGGCAAAAACCCCCTGCATGAAGCGGGCTTTTACTATATCCAGGAGCCCAGCGCCATGGCTGTGGCAGCTCTCTCGGGAACAGAGCCCGGAGAGCGGGTCCTGGATCTGTGCGCCGCCCCCGGAGGAAAGAGCACCCAGCTCGCCTGCATGCTGAAAGGGGAAGGTCTTCTTGTGGCCAACGAGATCCATCCCGCCAGGGCCAGGATCCTGTCCCAGAACATAGAAAGAATGGGCATAGGCAATGCCATCGTGACCAACGAAGCGCCGGAGACCCTTGCGGAGCGCTTTCCCGCCTTTTTTGACAGGATCATCGTGGACGCTCCCTGTTCGGGAGAGGGCATGTTCCGCAAGGAAGAACAGGCCCTGGCCTGCTGGAGCCGGGAAAACATCGATCTGTGCGCCGCAAGGCAGGCGGAGATCCTGGACAGGGCGGCCGGGATGCTGACGGACGGAGGGGTTCTGGTCTATTCCACCTGCACCTTTGCTCCCGAAGAGGACGAGGGGGCTGCAGCCTCCTTCCTGGTCCGCCATCCCGATTTCGAGATCCTGCCTCTGGCCTCCTCCCTGGGAGAAAAACTCTCCCTCTGGGGATTTGAACGGGGGAATCCTGCCTTTCTGGACCTGATCGAAGGCGCGGATCCTGCCGCACTTAAGGTGAGAGGACTGGAAGAGACGATCCGCCTCTGGCCCCACAGGCTGAAGGGAGAGGGGCATTTCATGGCCGCCTTCGTAAGAAAGGGCCGGAAGTTCCGGGCCAGACTGAGCGGAAAGGCAAAGCCCCTGGACCAGGCCTCCCGCCGCCTTTTTATGGACTTTGCCGGGGAGGCTCTGAAAACGGATCTGTCGGGGACCTTTATTACCTTCGGCCAGGAGCTTTACCTGGAACCGGAGCCTCTGCCCCTGAAGGGGCTCCGGGTCCTGAGGCCGGGGCTCCACCTGGGGACCTTTAAAAAGAACCGCTTCGAGCCTTCCCACGCCCTGGCTCTTTTCCTTTCTCCGGAAAAGGCCGCAAGGGCCCTGGACCTGTCCCTTTCCCCGGGAGAGGCCCTCAGCTATATGCGGGGAGAATCCCTCCCCTGTCAGGGACGAAAGGGCTGGACCCTGGTCTGCGTGGAAGGATGCAGCGCCGGCTGGGGCAAGGCTGCAGGAGGCATACTGAAAAATCATTATCCCAGAGGGCTTCGTCTTACAGGTATTTGACAAACGGAGACCGGATATGGAATAGTGAAAGGCAGCTGAGGATTGGAGGATCACGCGTTCATGAGCAGCAATATGCAGTTCGATGTACTTGCCCTGAATATGGAGCACCAGCTGCTCTCCCTGGCGGAGGAGCGGTTCGGAAAGAAGCTGACGGAATGCAGCGACCCGGAATTTTACAGCCTGGTCCTGATACTGTGCAAGAGGCTTCTGCGGGTGTCCGAAAAGAATACGGGCGAGAAAAAGGTCTATTACATATCTGCGGAATTCCTGGTGGGCCGTCTTCTGGGCAACGACCTGATCAACATGGGCCTGTACGACATGCTGGGGGATATCCTGCATAAATACGGGAGAGATCTGGCGGCCCTGGAGGAGCTGGAAAGGGAGCCCTCCCTGGGCAACGGGGGGCTGGGACGGCTGGCCGCCTGCTTCATGGACTCCATCGCCACTTTGGGACTTCCGGGAGAGGGCGTGGGGCTCAACTATCACTTCGGCCTTTTCCGGCAGAGATTCCAGCACCGCATGCAGGTGGAGGAGACGGATCCCTGGATCCAGGGCCTTTGCTGGGAAGCTCCCAGCTCCAAGTATTTCGACGTGAAGTTCGGCAAGGGCTCTGTCCGGGCCAGGCTCTACAACATGGAGATCGTGGGCTATCAGGGCGGCACCAACAAGCTCAGGCTCTTCGACCTGGATACGGTGGACGAGTCCCTGGTCCGGTCGGGGATCAGCTTTGACAAGACGGACTATTCCCGCAACCTGACCCTTTTCGTATATCCCGACGACTCGGACGAGAACGGCATCCGGCTCAGGGTCTACCAGCAGTATTTTCTTGCCTCCTGCGCGGCCCAGCTGATCCTGCAGGAGATGAAGGAGCGCCAGTACGACCTCTACCGGCTTTCCGACCATGCGGTGATCCAGATCAACGATACCCACCCGGTCATGATCATTCCGGAGCTGATCCGGATCCTGATCGGCGAAAAAGGCATGGATTTTGACATTGCCGTGGAAGCGGTGCAGAAGGCCTGCGCCTATACCAACCATACCATCATGGCCGAGGCCCTGGAGACCTGGCCCGTATCCTACCTGGAGGAGATCGTCCCCAGGCTTCTTCCCGTGATCCGGGAACTGGATCGGAGGGTCAGGCAAAGATGCCCTGATCCCAGGGTATGGATCATAGATGACAAAGGCCTGGTCCACATGCCCTATATAGCCCTCCACTACTGCTTCTCTGTCAACGGGGTCTCCGCCATCCATACCCAGATCCTGAAGGAAACGGAGATGCGCCCCTTCTATGAGCTCTATCCGGACCGCTTCAGCAACAAGACCAACGGCATCACCATCCGCAGATGGCTGATCTCCTGCAACCGGGAGCTGGGCGCCTATGTATCCTCTCTGATCGGGGACAGCTTCCGCAGGGACGGCCGGCTTCTGGAAAAGCTTATGAAGTACAGGGACGACCCGGACGTGCTCCTGGATCTGGAGGAGATCAAGCTGCATGCCAAGGAAGCCTTCTGCGCCTGGGTGGAAAAGAAGGAAGGGATCCGCCTGGATCCGGAGGGCATCTTCGACGTCCAGACCAAGGAGATCCACGGCTACAAGCGCCAGCAGCTTTTCGCCCTTGATATCATCCACCGCTATCTGGAGGTCAGGGAAGGAAAAAGGCCAGTAAGGCCCATCAACTTCATTGCCGGAGGCAAGGCGGCTCCTGCCTATACCTTCGCAAAGGATGTGCTCCACCTGCTGCTGGTCCTGCAGGATCTGATCAACAATGACCCTCTTGTCAGCCGGGACCTGCATATGGCAGTTGTGACTGACTACAACGTGACCTGTGCGGAGAAGGTCATTCCCGCCTGCGACATTTCGGAGCAGATCTCTCTGGCCTCCCGGGAGGCCTCCGGTACCGGCAGCATGAAGTTCATGCTCAACGGAGCCGTGACCCTGGGCACGGAGGACGGATCCAACGCGGAGATCCACGAACTGGTGGGAGACGACAACATCTATATCTTCGGCGCCGGCAAGGACCGGGTGATCGGACTTCTCAGGGAAGGCAGCTACGATCCCGGAGCTCTTTACCGGTCTGACCCTGTCATCCGAAGGGCAGTGGACTTTATCCTCTCCCCTGCCGTCTGCGGCCTGGGAAGCGGAGAGATCCTGTCAAGGCTCCACAGGGAGCTGATCAGCTCCGACAGGTTCATGGCCCTTCTGGACATGGAGGACTATATCCGGGTCAAGGACCGCATGATCGATGACTATGAGGACCGGGACAAATGGCGCAGGATGATGCTGATCAACATCGCCAGGGCCGGCTACTTCTCCTCCGACAGAACGGTGGGAGAATATAATGAAGAGATCTGGCATCTGCAGGGGGACAAGCGGCCCCTGGAGTGGATATAAATAAGGAGAACGATGGATTTATTTGACTTTATGAGAGAGCAGACAGCGGAGGACGAATCTCCCCTGGCAGCCAGGCTCCGGCCCCGGACCCTGGACGAGGTGGTGGGCCAGCAGCATATCATAGGCAGGGACAAGCTGCTGTACAGGGCCATTAAGGCCGACAAGCTGGGATCTGTCATCTTTTACGGGCCTCCCGGCACCGGCAAGACCACCCTGGCCAGGGTCATCGCCAATACCACCAGCGCGGAGTTCACCCAGCTCAACGCCACGGCCTCCGGTAAGAAGGATATGGAGAACGTGATCGAAAAGGCAAAGGAGAGGCTTGGCATGTACGGTAAAAAGACCATCCTTTTTATCGACGAGATCCACCGCTTCAACAAGTCCCAGCAGGACTATCTCCTTCCCTTTGTGGAGGACGGCACCGTCACCCTGATCGGAGCGACGACCGAGAACCCCTATTTCGAGGTCAACGGCGCTCTGATCTCCAGGTCCATCATCTTTGAATTAAAGCCCCTGTCCATGGAGGACATCCGGGTCCTGATCAAAAGGGCCGTTTATGATAAGGAAAGGGGCATGGGGGCCTACGACGCAGTCATCGACGAGGACGCCGAGATCTTTCTGGCGGACCTTTCGGGAGGAGACGCCAGACATGCCCTCAACGCCATTGAACTGGGCGTTCTGACCACGGACAGATCCCCTGACGGAAAGATCCACATCACCCTGGATGTGGCAAAGGAATGCATACAGAAGCGGGTGGTCCGCTATGACAGAAAGGGAGACAATCACTACGATACCATTTCGGCCTTTATAAAAAGCATGCGGGGATCCGATCCGGACGCCGCCGTATACTACCTGGCCCGGATGCTCAGCGCCGGGGAGGAGCCGGAATTCATAGCAAGGCGCATCATGATCTGCGCCTGCGAGGATGTGGGAAACGCCGACCCCAACGCTCTGGTGGTGGCGGTCAACGCCTCCCTTGCCTGCGAGCGGATCGGCATGCCGGAGTCCCAGATCATCCTGGCCATGGCCGCCGAATACGTGGCCACAGCCCCCAAGTCCAACACGGCCTGTGAGTCCGTATACGCAGCCATGAGGGAAGTGGAAAGGAGCGGGAACCTGCCCATTCCTCCCTATCTGCAGGACGCCCACTATAAGGGATCCGCCTCCCTGGGGCGGGGCATAGGCTACCAGTACGCCCATGTCTACCGGGACCACTACGCGGGCCAGCCCAACCTCCCCGAAGCCCTGCGGGATCGGGATTTTTACCTGCCCTCCGAAAACGGCTATGAAAAGAGGATCCGGGAGAGAATGGCGTATCTGACCGGCCGGACCAAATATACGGAGAGTGAAGAACTTCAGGAACGGGAGAAGTAAGAAAAGATGACTGCAGCACCACTGACAGTATACAAGCTGATCGTTTTATACATGCTCAACAGGCTGAAGGAGCCCATCGCCAAGGAGAGAGTGTCGGGCTTTCTTCTGGAGAACGGCTATGCAAACTTCGCGTCCCTGGTCCAGACCTACGCGGAGCTGGAAGAGCATGCCCTGGTGAGGACGGAGAATACAAAGGACAAGGAATTTCTGATCATCACGGAGGAGGGGAGAGAGTCTCTTTATTACTTCGGACAGGAGCTGAGCCGGGACATCAAGGATCAGATCGACCGCTTCCTTTCGGAAAAGGGCCTGGAGATGATCAACGAGCACTATCTCAAGGCAGACTATGACAGGGCGCCCGACGGGGTATACCTGGTCAGACTGGCCGTATGGGAGAAAAATCATCCCGTGGTGGATCTGACACTGTCCGTTCCGGATCTGGAGACGGCCAGGGCCGCCTGCAGCAGCTGGAAGGAGAAAAATGAGGAGATCTATGCCCGTATCATTGAAAAACTGTTCTGATTTGGGTATAATAATGCAGAATTGGAAATTCTCATTTCTCTGATCTTTAAAAAACCCCTTAAAACCAATCCATTTGAATATGTCCCAAGATAAAAACGTGCCGGCCGGGGACTTTCCGCGGGGGCAGTCTGTTTTTTTCTGTTCTGCATTGTATTTTTCTATTCCCGAGGTAATTTATATATGACAAAAGAGCAGTATGAAAGCCTGAAGCTCCATGATCTGCAGGAGATCGCGAAAAAAAGAGGCATGAAGGGTATTTCCACCCTCCGCAGGGCCGGTCTGATCGAGGCCCTGCTCAAACAGGACGAGCAGGACGCCCAGGAGATGGCATCCCAGAACGTTAAGGTCGCCAGGAGGGACATCCGGCCCGACACCCCCATCCTCCACAAGGACGAGTTCGTCAGCGAGCTGGACAGCGGACAGCTTGCCAACGGCATCCTGGAAGTCATGCCCGACGGATTCGGCTTTATCCGCAGCGCCAACTACCTGCCCGGAGACGCCGACATCTATGTTTCTCCCAGCCAGATCCGGCGCTTTAACATGAAGACGGGAGATATCGTATACGGCAACATCCGGATCAAGACCCAGGGCGAGAAATTCAATGCCCTGCTCTACGTCCAGTCCATCAACGGATACCGTCCGGAGGAGGCCGCCAGAAGGTTCAACTTCGAGGATATGACCCCCATCTTCCCCAATGAGCGGATCCGCCTGGAAAAGCCCGGCGCCTCCATTGCCATGCGGGTCATGGATCTGATGTGCCCTGTGGGCAAGGGACAGAGAGGCATGATCGTCTCCCAGCCCAAGGCCGGCAAGACCACCCTCTTAAAGGAAGTGGCCAAATCCGTCACCGCCAACAATCCCGAGATCCATCTGATCATTCTTCTGATCGATGAGCGTCCCGAAGAAGTCACGGATATCCGGGAGGCCATAGAAGGCCCCAACGTGGAGGTCATCTATTCCACCTTCGACGAAAAGCCCGAGCACCACAAGCGGGTATCGGAAATGGTCATCGAAAGGGCAAGGCGCCTGGTGGAGCACAAGCAGGACGTCATGATCCTGCTGGATTCCATCACCAGACTGACCAGGGCCTACAACCTGACAGAAGCTTCCAGCGGCCGCACCCTGTCCGGCGGTCTCGACCCGGCGGCCCTGTATATGCCCAAGCGCTTTTTCGGCGCCGCCAGGAACATGCGGGAGGGCGGAAGCCTGACCATCCTGGCCACGGCCCTGATCGATACGGGATCCAAGATGGACGACGTGGTCTATGAGGAATTCAAGGGCACCGGCAACATGGAAATGATCCTGGACAGAAAGCTGTCCGAAAGAAGGATCTTCCCGGCCATCGATATTCAGAAGTCCGGCACCAGAAGAGAAGATCTTCTCCTGACCCCCGACGAATTCGAAGGCATCAACACCCTGCGCCGGGCCTTCAACAGCAGCAAGTCCGAGGAATCCGTGAACCAGGTCCTGGATCTTTTTGCCAAGACCAGGAACAACGGTGAATTCATCAGCATGGTCAGAAAGACCAGGTGGATGGGCTGAGAAGCCGGCATAGGAATTTATAAGGAAAAGCATAAAAAAGAGCTTTGCGCATCAGCGGCGTATGCAGCTGAAACGCAAAGCTCTTTTTCGGTTTTCGGGGCAGGGTCCCCGTATGCCTTTACTCGGGACGGTAGATGATGTTGTCCTTTAAGGCAAGGGCAGTTTCCCGGCCCAGGTAGTGTTCGACGATGGCAAGACCGAAGGGAATGGCAGTGCCCATGGCCTGGCTGGTAATGATGTTATCCGTGACGGTGACCTGATCATAGGTAAGAAGGGCCCCGTTCTCCTTAAGGCAGTCTTCCTTGGAGGGATTGCAGGTGGCCTTTTTCCCCTTCAGGATGCCCAGCTCCGCAAAGACGGAAGGAGCCGCGCAGATGGCTGCGATCTGCTTTCCTTCCTTATAGAATTTCATGACCTGGTCCGTCAGCTTTCTGCAGGCCCCCAGGTTCAGGGTCCCGGGCATGCCGCCCGGCAGGATCAGCATGTCGTATTCGTCAAAGTCCAGTTTGTCGATGGTGGTATCGGTCATGAAGGTGACGTCGTGGGACGAGGTGACGGCCAGGTCCTCTGTAATTGAGACCTTGGTCAGCGGGATCCCTGCCCGGTAGAGCAGATCCACAACGGTGAGCGCTTCGATTTCTTCGCATCCTGCAGCCATAAAGATGGCTGCCTTTTTATCGGTTTTAGCCTGAAACATGGAATGACCTCCCTTTTAAACGGTTTTCTTTTCCTGCCTTATTATAGCATAGTCCGCGAAAGATGCCTATCTGGGCAAAAGGACCCGGGGCGGACAGTACGGCGCGGATTTTTTGCTTTCCGTACGGTATCTCTAAAAGTACACAGCTTTTTCGCATATTCGGAAGAATCCTGTTGGTTTCGGAGGCCATATTTGTTATAATATTGTCAATCCATGCGGTGGGACCGGGTTATATCCACTGTATGGACAGGGGCTAATTTGGACCGGCAGACAGTTGCCGGTCATCATTCTAGTATCTTACCGGAGGAACGAATATGGTAACAAACGATCAATCTCTGCTTCGTCTTAAGCACAGGATCATGGAAAGAACGGCCGCTCTGGCCTATGAAAACAACCTCAATGACGAGACCAAGGAAGCTCTTGTCTATGAGATCATTCCCGGCCCGCTGGCCACCTACCGCTGCTGCATCTATAAAGAGCGCGAGATCGTAAGGGAAAGAATCCGCCTTGCATGCGCACTTCCCACATCCAATCATCCCGATTCCGAGAACATCGTCCAGGTCATCAGCGCTGCCTGCGAAGAGTGTCCGCTGTCCGCCTATACCGTAACCGACAACTGCCGTCTGTGCATGGGCAAGGCCTGCCTGAATTCCTGCCGTTTCGGCGCCATCACCATCGGACAGCACAGATCTCATATCGATCCCCAGAAGTGTAAGGAATGCGGCATGTGCGCCCAGGCCTGCCCTTACGGTGCCATCGCCCACCTGGTCAGACCCTGCAAGAGAGCCTGCCCTGTCGGTGCCATCAACTATGACGAGAACGGCATCTGCATGATCGACGAGTCCAAGTGCATCAACTGCGGCCACTGCATCCACTCCTGTCCTTTCGGCGCCATCGGATCCAAGACCTATCTGGTGGAGATCATCAAGCACATCAACGCGGGCGAGGAAGTCTATGCCATGTGCGCACCCGCAACGGAAGGCCAGTTCGGCGCCGACATCACCATGGAATCCCTTCGCATTGCCACCCGCAAGCTGGGCTTCACGGATATGATCGAAGTCGGTCTGGGCGGCGATATGACGGCTGCCTATGAGTCCGCGGAGTGGTCCGAAGCCTTCAAGGAAGGCAAGAAGATGACCACTTCCTGCTGCCCTGCCTTCATCAACATGCTCCGCAAGCACTTCCCCAAGCAGTTTGCCGAGAACATGTCCTCCACGGTTTCTCCTATGTGCGCCATCTCCAGATACCTCAAGTATCTGCACCCCGGCTGCAAGACCGTCTTTATCGGTCCCTGCATCGCCAAGAAGTCCGAAGCTGCCGACAAGTCCGTTCCGGACAACGCCGATTACGCCATCACCTACGGCGAATTCCGTGCTCTGCTCAGGGCCAGGGGCGTCGAGCTCGAGCCTGCTGACAACAGCTATCAGGAATCCTCCGTATGGGGCAAGAGATTCGCAAGCTCCGGCGGCGTAGCCAACGCTGTCATCGAGTGCATGCAGGAGCGCGGAGAGGATACCTCCAAGCTTCAGCTGGTCCAGGTAGCCGGCGGAGACGACTGCCGCAAGACTCTGATGATGCTCAAGGCCAACCGCTTCAAGGAAGATTTCATCGAAGGCATGGTATGCCCGGGCGGCTGCGTAGGCGGACCTTCCAAGCATAAGACCGAGATGGAAATCAAGAGAGCCAGAGAGGCCCTGCTCAAGAAGGCTGACGGAAGAAAGGTCCTGGATAACCTGAAGAATTATCCCATGGACAAGTTCTCTATGCACCGCGACGGTCATCTCGACTGAGAAGCCCTGCGGGAAGCGGAAACTTCATAATGACTTTCAGGAGCCTGTCCCTTTTGGGACAGGCTCCTTTTTCTCTGTCCGGACCGTCTGCAGAAGAGGGGAAAACAGTGCAAAACCCGCGTAAAACCCGCGTAAAACTTGACATCCGGACTGTTGAATATTCCGGAAAGTATGATATAATAACACTTCATGAGCGAATTTGATTGAAATATAAAAAATACATATGATATAATTCGTTGGATTGTGTAAACATTTATTCAGGAGGACAGTAAACAATGAGTGTTAGCGTTGAGAAACTTGAGAACAGCATGGCCGTTCTTACCATCGAAGTCGGTGCTAAGGAATTTGAAGAGGCAGTCAACAAGGTATATCAGAAACAGAAGAACAGACTGAGCGTCCCCGGCTTCCGTAAGGGCAAGACTCCCAGGAAACTTATCGAGAAGATGTACGGCGAAGGAATCTTCTGGGATGATGCTGCCAATGATCTGATCAACCAGACCTATCCTGCAGAGGCAGAGGCCTGCGGCGAAGAGATCGTTTCTCAGCCCGAGATCGACGTAAAGCAGATCGGCAGCGGCCAGAGCTTTATCTATACAGCAAAAGTAGCTCTTAAGCCCCCCGTGGTACTGGGACAGTACAAGGGCATTGAAGTGACAAAGGCTGCCATCGAAGTCTCCGAAGAAGAGATCGACGCCGAGATCAAGAAAGAACAGGACAAGAACGCTTCCTATGTAGAAGTGGCTGACAGAGCCGTAAAGGACGGCGACAGGATCAAGCTGGACTTCGAAGGCTTTGTGGACGGCGAGGCTTTCGACGGCGGCAAGGGCGAGAACTATGACCTGACCATCGGCTCCGGTTCCTTTATCCCCGGATTCGAAGAGCAGCTGGTAGGTGCAATGCCCGGCGAAGAGATGGAAGTCAACGTGACCTTCCCCGAAAACTACGGCGCAGAGAACCTGGCAGGCAAGGCAGCAGTCTTCAAATGCACAGTCAAAGCCATCACAGAGAAGCAGCTTCCCGAACTGAACGATGAGTATGCCGACGAGTATACCGAGTTCGATACCATGGAAGAGTACCGTGAAGACGTTAAGAGAAATCTGATCGTCAAAAAGGAAGAGAGAGCAAAGACCGAGCAGGAAGACGAAGCCGTCGAGAAGATCATCGCTTCTTCCCAGATCGAGATCCCCGCTCCCATGCTGGAGACCCAGGAAAGCAACATGGTAGACGAGTTCGCTCAGCAGCTCCAGTATCAGGGCATGTCTCTGGACCAGTACTATCAGTACGCAGGCTCCAGCCGCGAGAAGATGATGGAAGCACTGGCTCCTCAGGCTGAGAAGAGGATCCGCACAAGACTGGTCCTTGAAGAGATCGCAAAGGAAGAGAACATCACTGCTACGGAAGAAGAGTACGAGGCAGAGCTTAAGAAGATGGCAGAAGCCTACGGCGCCGATTTCGATACCGTAAAGAACATCTTCGGCGGAAAGCAGAAAGACGGCATGATGAAGGACATCGCAGTGCAGAAGGCCATTACCTTCGTACTGGAGAACGCTGTCGAAGTAGAAGCAAAGAAAGAAGCTGCTGAGGAAGAATAAGCAGCAGGTTTCACATCAGCAGGCACTTTGACCGATTTGACCTGAAACGAAAGAGGGGGACCGGCGAGAGGACAGGAATATTCCCGGTCCTGTCCAGGTCCCCTCTTTGCCTTTTCAGGGTCAGGTCATGTCCCTGCGCAGGAAAGGAATCATTATATGGCAAACTTTATCCCCTATGTCATCGAGCAGACCGGTACAGGCGAGCGCTCCTATGACATTTTTTCGAGACTTTTAAAGGAACGCATCATCTTCCTGGGAGACCAGGTCACGGATGCTTCCGCGGAACTGATCGTAGCCCAGATGCTCTTCCTGGAAGGAGAGGATCCCGACAAGGATATCCAGTTCTATATCAACAGCCCCGGCGGCTCCGTTTCCGCCGGCATGGCCATCTATGACACCATGCATTTCGTAAAGTGCGACGTATCCACCATCTGCGTGGGCATGGCCGCCAGCATGGGCGCCTTCCTTCTGGCAGGCGGCACCAAGGGCAAGCGCTTTGCCCTGCCCAACTCCGAGATCCTGATCCACCAGCCTCTGGGCGGAACGGAAGGACAGGCATCGGATATCGCCATTCAGGCGGCCCATATGGCCAGGATCAAGGAGCGCATGAACCGCATCCTTGCCGAGAACACGGGCAATTCCTATGAGCAGCTGGTAAAGGATACCGACCGTGACAACTGGATGACTGCGGAGCAGGCTCTGGAATACGGTCTGATCGATCACATTTATACAACACGTAAGGAAGTTAAATAATCATATATGGCAGATAAAAGAAAAATGCAGCCGCCCCGCAGATGTTCCTTCTGCGGCCGTACCGAAAACCAGGTGGCAAAGCTGATCGCCGGCCCCGAGGGTGTCTATATCTGTGATGAATGCGTCATGATCTGCGCGGACATCATGGAGGAGGCTCTGGACCATTCCGGCGGCTCCAAACTGTCAAAGAATGACATCAATCTCCTGAAGCCTGCCGAGATCAAGGCATTTCTGGACGAGTATGTCATTGGACAGGAGGAAGCGAAGAAGGTACTGTCAGTTTCTGTTTACAACCATTACAAGAGGATCATGGCCGGCTCCAGAGCCGGAAAGGACGATGACGGGATCGAGCTCCAGAAGAGCAACATTCTCCTGCTGGGCCCCACAGGCTCCGGCAAGACCTATCTGGCCCAGACTCTGGCCAAGATCATCAATGTTCCCTTTGCCATTGCCGACGCCACTACCCTGACGGAAGCCGGATACGTGGGCGAGGACGTGGAGAACATCCTCTTAAAGCTGATCCAGGCGGCGGACTACAATATCGAGCGGGCCCAGCTGGGCATCGTATATATCGATGAGATCGACAAGATCTCCAAAAAGGGAGAGAACGTATCCATCACCCGTGACGTATCGGGCGAGGGCGTACAGCAGGCCCTCCTGAAGATCATTGAAGGGACCGACGCCTCGGTCCCGCCCCAGGGAGGCAGAAAGCATCCCCAGCAGGAGCTGATCCACATCGATACCACCAACATCCTCTTTATCGTGGGCGGCGCCTTCGACGGTCTCGAGAAGATCATCAACGCCCGTATGGACAAGCGTTCCATGGGTTTCAACGCCTCCGTAGCCGAGAAGGATGAAAAGGATATCAGCGCCGCATTAAAGCAGGTCCTGCCCCAGGACCTGGTCCGCTTCGGTCTGATCCCCGAATTCATCGGCCGTGTTCCCGTAGTGGTGAGCCTGGAGGGTCTGGACAGACAGGCCCTGGTCAGGATCCTCAGGGAGCCAAAAAACGCCCTGATCAAGCAGTATACCAAGCTTTTCTCCTACGACAAGGTAAAGCTGTCCTTTGAGGATGAAGCCATCGAAGCCATCGCGGATATGGCCATCGAAAGAAAGACCGGCGCCAGAGGCCTCCGGTCCATCATGGAAAAGGTCATGATGGAGGAGATGTTCGAGATCCCTTCGGATACCACCATTATCGAGGTGGTGGTGACAAAGGATTCCGTTCTCGGAAACGCAAGGCCCCGGATCATCCGCAGGCAGCCCAGGAAAAAGGCGGCCCCTGCGCTTCCCGCAGGGGAGGCAGGCGCTCTGAAAGAAGCCAACTGAGCCAGTAAAAGGAGACGCACATGGTCATTAAATCCGTCAATCTGGAGACCGTCTGCGGCATTACCAGCAAGCTTCCGGAAAACACATTGCCGGAAGTCGCTTTTGCGGGAAAAAGCAACGTGGGCAAATCCACCCTCATCAACGGGCTGATGAACCGCAAGTCCTATGCCAGAGTATCTTCCCAGCCCGGTAAGACCCAGACCATCAATTACTACAACATCAACGACCAGCTCTACCTGGTGGACCTGCCCGGCTACGGCTATGCTACGGCAGCCGTAAAGGTCAAGCAGCAGTGGGGGCAGATGATCGAAAATTATCTTCATAACAGTCCCACTCTCAAAGCCGTGTTTTTGCTGGTTGATATTCGGCACGAACCGTCGGATAATGATGTTATGATGTATGACTGGATCCTCCAGGCAGGCTTCTCCCCCATCGTGATCGCCACCAAGGCTGACAAGATCAAGCGCAGCCAGCTGGCAAAGCACAAAAAGATGATTAAGGAGTCCATCGCGGAGCGGTCCCGTGTCAGTGGTGAAGTGAGTCTGAAGATCATTCCCTGGTCCGGCCTTTCCAAGGCAGGACGGGAGGAAATCTATCAGATCCTGGACCGCGAGGTCCTCGGCATCGAAGAGGAAGCGGATCCGGGGGTCCAGTAAGCCGGGCGGCAGACCCGGAGGGAGGCATATATGGCAAAAGATATCTTTTCCGAAGAATCTCTGAAGAAACTGAAGGCCATGAAAAGGAACAGGATCATCTATTCCCTGGTGATCATTGCTCTGGGCGCGTGCCTTCTGATATGGCCCGATATAGTGCTGACCCTGTTCAGCCAGATCATCGGCGGGATTTTCCTGGCAGCCGGCGTGCTTGAGATCGGCTACGTCATCTGGAACCGGGCCGGCTTTTTCGGCAAGGGCTTTCTGGTCCTGGTAGGAGCCTGCATGCTTTCCGTGGGCCTCTGGATGCTGACCAGGCCCGTGGACATCGCTTCCATGGTCCCCACGGTCATGGGCGTGATCGTCGTTTCCAGCGGTATCATGAACCTGCTTGAAACAGTGACCCTGGCCAGACAGAAGTCCAGATTCGGATTCTTTTCCGCTATCCTGGCCCTTGCTACCATAGGACTGGGCGTCCTGCTGATTTTCTACGCATTCCCCATCGCCACAACGGCAGTGCGGGTCGCCGGCGGCATTCAGATCTACAACGGTATTTCAGACCTGATCATCGTCCTCAAGATCCGGACCAAGGTAAAGGAGATCCGTCAGGAGATGACCGCCGTGGATGCGGAAGGCGCCTTCATGGGCGAAGAATCCACCGAAACGGTCCATGTCACGGTGGAGGAGCCGGAGGTACCCGCCTCCGAAATGGAATTTACTCCCAGTCCCGACTTTATGGAGACAGAGGATCCTGCCCCCGAAAGTACTGAAAAAATCGATGCAGGAGATATCTCTCAGGAGTAATTGCAGAGAGATCCCGCAGGCATATTTAAAATGCTGCAGAACAGATAAGAACAGAATCAGGCCGGCTTCCTTATTGAAGGGAGCCGGTCTTTGTCTTTGCATTCACAGAATTTTTAGAAATTCTTTCCCATGAGGTGTTGACAGAATAAAAGTGTGTGTTATAGTAGTTATAGAACAGATGAGAAATACCTAGCGTCTGTCCATAACATCCCGAAACGAGGTGGTTTTATGAATATCCAGAAATTTACGCAGAAATCCATCGAGGCCATCAACAACTGTCAGCAGCTGGCCTATGAATACGGCAACCAGCAGATGGATCAGGAACACCTGCTCTACTCTCTGCTGACCATTGATGATTCCCTTATTTTAAAGCTCATCGAAAAGATGGGCATTGACGGCAAGGGCTTTACCCTGGTGGCCCAGGACGCCCTGAATGCTCTTCCAAAGGTATCGGGCTCCAACGCTCAGCTCTATTTCTCCAGTGACCTCAACAAGGCCCTGCTGGATTCCGAGAAGCAGGCCAAGACTCTGGGAGACGAATATGTTTCCGTGGAGCATATCTTCCTGTCTCTGATCCAGTATCCCAACCGGGTCCTGAAGAGGCTCTTCAAGGAGTACGCCATCGACAGGGAACGCTTCCTCCAGGTCCTGTCCTCGGTGAGAGGCAACCAGAAGGTCACCAGCGACAATCCCGAGGCGACCTACGATACCCTGGAGAAATACGGCGAAGAACTGGTGGGCAAGGCCAGGGATCAGAAGCTGGATCCTGTCATCGGCCGTGACGCCGAGATCCGCAACGTGATCCGGATCCTGTCCAGAAAGACCAAAAACAATCCTGTCCTGATCGGCGAGCCCGGCGTAGGCAAGACGGCGGTCATCGAAGGCCTGGCCCAGAGGATCGCAAGAGGCGATGTGCCGGACGGCCTGAAGGACAAGAAGATCTTCTCCCTGAATATGGGTTCCCTGGTGGCAGGCGCCAAGTACAGGGGCGAATTCGAGGAGCGTCTGAAGGCGGTGCTGGAAGACGTAAAACAGAGTGAGGGCCAGATCCTGCTCTTTATCGACGAGCTCCATACCATCGTAGGCGCCGGTAAGACAGACGGGTCTCTTGACGCCGGCAACATGCTCAAGCCCATGCTGGCCAGAGGCGAGCTCCACTGCATCGGCGCAACGACCCTGAACGAGTACAGACAGTATATCGAAAAGGACAAGGCCCTGGAACGCCGTTTCCAGCCCGTCATGGTAGATGAACCTACCGTGGAGGATACGGTGTCCATCCTCAGAGGCCTCAAGGAACGCTACGAGGTCTACCACGGCGTCAAGATCATGGACAATGCCCTGGTCAGCGCCGCAGTCCTTTCCGCAAGATACATTTCCGACCGTTTCCTGCCCGACAAGGCCATCGACTTGGTGGACGAGGCCTGTGCCATGATCAAGACAGAGATGAATTCCCTGCCTACCGAACTGGACGAGCAGCAGAGAAAGATCCTCCAGCTGGAGATCGAGGAAACGGCCCTCAAGAAGGAAGACGACAAGCTGAGCCTGGACCGCCTGGCTGACCTGCAGGAGGAACTGGCGGAGCTCAAGGCGGATTTCGCCAACCGCAAGGCCCAGTGGGAAAACGAGAAATCCCGGGTAGACAGACTGTCCGCCCTGCGTGAACAGATCGATTCCGTCAACGGCGAGATCCAGAAGGCCCAGCAGGAAGGCGACCTCAACAAGGCCGCGGAGCTCCAGTACGGCACTCTGCCCAATCTGAAGAAGGAACTGGCAGCGGAAGAAGAGAAGATGAAGGACGACGATCTGTCCCTGGTCCATGAAAAGGTCACCGAGGATGAGATCGCCAGGATCATTTCCCGCTGGACGGGCATTCCTGTTTCCAAGCTGACCGAATCCGAGCGCAACAAGACCCTGCACCTGGACGATGAGCTCCATAAGAGGGTCATCGGACAGGACGAGGCGGTGGAAAAGGTGTCCGAGGCCATCATGCGCAGCAAGGCCGGCATCAAGGATCCTACCAAGCCCATCGGCTCCTTCCTTTTCCTGGGACCCACCGGCGTGGGCAAAACGGAGCTGGCCAAGGCTCTGGCCCAGGCCCTCTTCGACGACGAAAAGAACATGGTCCGTATTGATATGTCGGAGTATATGGAGAAATTCAGCGTCTCCAGACTGATCGGAGCGCCGCCCGGATACGTAGGCTATGAAGAAGGCGGCCAGCTGACGGAAGCCGTCCGCAGAAAGCCCTATTCCGTAGTACTGTTCGATGAGATCGAAAAGGCCCATCCCGACGTATTCAATGTCCTGCTTCAGGTCCTGGACGACGGACGGATCACGGATTCCCAGGGCAGGACGGTGGACTTCAAGAACACCATCCTGATCATGACCTCCAACATCGGCGCCCAGCTGATCCTGGACGACCTGGAAGGCACCAGCCATCTCCAGGGAGGCCGCATCATTGATGAGGACGCGGGCGTAGTGGAAGGAAACGGATCCTCAATTTCTGAATCCACCAGGAGCGCCATTGAGGGACTGCTCCACCAGCACTTCAGGCCCGAATTCCTGAACCGTCTGGATGAGATCATCATGTTCAATCCTCTGACAAAGGACAACATCGCAGGCATCATCGACCTGATTGTGAACGACCTCAACAAGCGCCTTGCCGACAGGCAGATCAGCGTGGATCTGACCGGTCCCGCAAAAGCCTTTGTGGCGGACGCCGCCTACGAACCTTCCTACGGCGCAAGACCTCTGAAGCGTTATATTCAGAAGCATGTAGAGACCCTTTCCGCCAAGCTGATCCTGCAGGATCTGGTGGACGAGGGTGATACCATCCTGATCGACGTGAAGAACGGAGCCCTGGACGCCTCTGTGGTCAAGGGAGAAGTCAGACGGATCCAGAATTAAATAACGCTCCCGGAAAGAAGCTCTGGATGAGAAAAGCAGCCTCCGGAGAACATAGGGAAAGAAGCTTCCGGAGAATATAAGGAGAGAGAGGGCCGGCACATCCTGCCGGTCCTCTCTCTGTTTTCAAACTTTCTGTCAGTTGTGTCTTATGACGCGAAATTTCCGACAGAAATTCTATTGACAAAATGGGAAGCCAAATCGTATAATACAAAAGCTGACCGAAAACAGCACATATATGGCGAGGTAGCTCAGCTGGCTAGAGCACGCGGTTCATACCCGCGGTGTCGAGGGTTCAAGTCCCCCCCTCGCTACTTGATGAAGGAGTCCGGAAGGACTCCTTTTTCGTTATACCCATGTTTTGTCCTGGGTTTCACAGACGGAGAGACATCACAGAAATATGCCTCAGGCAGTGCAGCTTTTATTCCGGAATCAGGTCTTCGATGCTGCAGTGGAGTGCTCCTGCAAGGGACCAGATCCCGGAGACGGAAGCCTTCCGGATGTCTTTTGCCCCCTGCTCATACTGCTGGATCATGCGCAGGGACACACCGGAGCGCTCTGCCAGAATTTTCTGAGAATATGCGTTGAGACGCCGGATCTGCTGCAGGCGGGCCTCCTGATGGCTGCGCTGCCTGATCTGATCTGCCGTATACAGAAATCTCTCCTCGGAAGCCTCATGGAGTGCGGGATACATATGTATGATATCCTGCAAAGGAAGAAACCGTTTAATGTCCCGGAAGCGCAGTCCGCTTTCATACTGATAACGGGCCAGGATCCACCCGCTCCAGTACTCTGCAGAATAGGAATTATCGCTGACAGGATCGGGCAGATCTCTGATGAGTCCTGCCCGCCTGATGGTTTCCCATACCAGTTCTGTACCGGACATCCCGGACACACACCAGGGGGCGCCCCTCTCAAATCCATCCGCGAGACCGCCTGCAATGAACATATCCATGAAGCGGTCCGGAAGCAGATGGCATTTCAGTACGGCATACTCTACCGCTTCCCCCAGATTTTTCATTGCGTCATCCAGATAGCATTTATCATAGGCGTACATATGACTTTCCTTTCCTGCTGCAGGCTGTTTATAAGGCCGCAGCAAATGCTGTGTTATCAGGTGTAGCGGAAATGTTTTGCTATTCTTTTACCGGGCACACCTGCAGAGCTTTTTCAGTTCTTCTTCGTCAGGCGGGGATTTGATCAGATCCCGTATATACAGTCCGTCTTCGTCCTCCTTTTCCAGTATTTCCTGCCACGAGGATCTGGCATGGAGATCTCTCTGCGCTCGTTTTATATAATAAAAAGAATGGTCCGCCGGCTCAGAGTACAAAAAATGAATTTCCTGAAATGCTTTCCGGGATTTCAGTACGATCTGTTCACCCAGTTTTCCCAGATGCATGGCAGATCCAAGCTGCTGCAGAGATATCTCATTGTTTACGAAAGATCTTGCAAAGGAGAAATAGGAATCGTCCGCCCTGCAGCCCCTCACGATATCCACGTCTTCCAGACTGATCAGATAATTGTCTGTCAGCCATTTGGCACCTCTGCGCATGAGAGGTGTGGAGAGACGGATCCGCCGGTTGTTCATAAGCAGGGCGAGCCAGTGGAGAAGATGATAGTCTCCGGCGTTAAGATCAAGAACATTCAGTCCTTCTGTATTCAGCTCATAGGCATTGATATATCCGTCAGATCTTTCCGAGACTGCCCATTCCCCTGCCAGAGCAGGATACTCTGTACAGTAAAAGCCGCTGCCATAGTCATTGTAAGGCCTGCTCGCAGACAGGTCAGGAGATTCAACGATCTGCCCGGACCCGTGGTAAAGTGTGATAAGTTCCATGATCAGTGATACCTCCTCATTGGATTCTGAAGTCCCGGACAAAGACAAAATAGAAAAGTGACTCCAGAGAGATATACAATAGTGTATCTCCTTGGAGTCACTTTCGTCAAGAATGACGGGGAAGTGATTATGTACTCCGGTGGTTTATGCCTTTTATCGTCCAGGCTCCCTACGGATGGATCTGACAAGCTGCGCTCTGAAGGATCGCCCTTTAGGACCCCGGAGCAGGCGGCAAGCAGGCGGCGGCAGAATGCAGGCGTAAGATCAGCTCCCTTTTTCGGGAATCAGGATGCTATAATGATTCTGATGCATTCACATATTCACTGGAAATGATATCTGAGAAGGAAGAGTATAAAAACCATGAGAAAGATCGGGCTTAAAGATTTTTACAGCTACAAATACATTTCATCCCTGACGCTCTCTCCGGAGGGGGATAAGCTTGCCTATATTGTTTCGTCTGTCAATGAAGAAGACAATGACTACGATTCCAACCTGTTCATGATGAGAAGAGACGCCGGAGAAAAGAGCTGGCAGGAGGTCCAGCTGGTCACGGACGGCAAGGCGGGAGAGTTCTTTTTCGAAGACAATGATACGATCCTTTTCTCGGCAAAAAGGGGCAGGGATAAGAAAAAAGGCGAGGAGGAGCCGATCACGGTCTTTCAGCGCCTGCCTCTATCCGGCGGCGAAGCGAGGAAGGCCTATGAATTCCCTATCCCTGTGTCGGATCTCAGAAAGCAGCCCGACGGGAACTATCTGCTGACCGGAGAGACTCTGGTCAAATATCCGGACTATTTCTCCATGACGGAAGCCGCAAGAAAGAAGGTCCTCAAGGAGATCAAGGAAAATGAGGACTATGAGGAACTGACGGAGTCTCCTTTCTGGTCTAACGGGGAAGGGATCACACAGGGCACCCGGAATACCCTTTTCCATTACGACGTGAAAACTGAAAAGCTGAGAAGGCTGACGGATACCCTTTTTACCGTTGACTGCTTCGAAGTGATCGGCGGCGCCGCCTATGTGATCGGACGGACGGTTGAAAGCAGGGAAGAGTTTAAGAGCGGCCTCTACCGGATCGATATTGCATCCGGAAGCTGCACGGAGCTGGTAGCGCCCTATCTCCAGATCATGGAGATGG
>DETN01000189.1 GCA_002362155.1 Lachnospiraceae bacterium UBA3287
GAGTATCAGGCCCGCTACCACGAATACCTGCTGGAGTGCTTCGCAAAGCGGCCCTTCATGTGGGCGACCCACGTTTGGAACATGTTCGACTTCGCGGCGGATGCCCGCGACCAGGGCGGCGAGCCCGGCATGAACCACAAGGGACTGGTGACCTTCGACCGCAAGATCAGAAAGGACAGCTTCTACCTGTACAAGGCCTGGTGGAACGAGAGGGATCCCTTCGTTCACATCTGCTCAAAGCGTTTTAAGGACCGGGCAAAGGCGGAGATCGAAGTCAGGGTCTATTCCAATCAGAGATCCGTCACCCTCTACGCGGACGGAAAGGAGATCGGCACACAGAAGGGCAGCCACGTATTCACCTTCAGAGTGCCTCTGAAGGGAGAGACGAAGGTCCGGGCCGTCAGCGGAGAGTGCGAAGACAGTGCCGTCTTTAACAGAGTGGACGCTCCCAATCCCGACTACGTGCTGAAGGGAAAGAGCTCCAACAGCGCCAACTGGGTCTGAGCCCCTGGGAAGCGCCGCATCAGACAGATGCGTCCTGCCCTCCGGGGCAGATCCGCATAGATTTTTAGAAACAGTCAACGAAAGACTTAAAGGGAGGAAAACAATGAAAAAGCCTAAAGTAGGTCTCTGGAGAGTCCTGACCATCCTCTGCGCCATTCTCTGCATCGGCTCAGTGGTGGGAAACCATTTCGCAAATCAGTATGCTACCACCATCAACGTAGCTCTGAACACTTCTTTTTCCAAGATCCAGGGATATGATCCCTCCGCCCAGTATTTCACCAGCGATTTCGAAAACGAAGACGCCCGCTGGGAATACGAGCGTGAACTCTGCGCCCAGGTAGAAGCCGAAGGCGCGGCGCTTCTGAAGAACGACAACGCAGCCCTTCCCCTGGCAGGCGGATCCAAAGTGTCTCTGTTCGCAAGAGGCAGCGTGGAGCTTATGTACGGCGGGACCGGTTCCGGTTCTGTAGATACCAGCCAGGCTCCCAGCCTGAAGGACGCCCTGACCCAGGAAGGCATCGAGATCAACCAGGGCCTCTGGGACTGGTATGTATCCACTTCCGAAAAGTATGGCCGCAAGACCCCCGCTTCCATCTCCGACGCTCTGGTAGCCAACACCCAGTACGCCGTAAATGAAGCTCCCTGGTCTGAGGTAGAAGGTGCCAACGGCGCTTCCTTTGCCGAGTACGGCGACGCGGCCATCGTAGTGCTGGCCAGGTCCGGCGGTGAAGGCGCAGACCTTCCGGACGGCGATGACAGCGTTTCCCTGACCACCACCACCGAGGCCAAGAGCGCGCTGGCGGATAATAAGGGCGGCGAAGAGAAATCCTCTGCTCCTGCCACAGCTGATGTCCACTACGGCATGGGCTCCGAAGGCGACGGCGACTATCTGGCCCTTTCCCAGGAGGAAAAGGACCTGCTCTCCGGCCTGAAGGCTCTGAAAGACGAAGGCACCTTCAAGAAGATCGTGGTCCTGCTCAACACATCCAACGCCATTGAACTGGATTTCCTGAATCCCGACATCTGCGGCGTGGACTACGGCATCGACTCCTGCATGTGGATCGGCGACGTGGGACAGACCGGCGCCATCGGCGTAGGCCGCCTTCTTTCCGGTACAGCCAATCCTTCCGGTTCTCTGGTGGATACCTACTGGTATGACAACATGAAGAACCCCGCAGTGGTCAATTTCTATACCGTTCCCTACGCAGGCTATGAAGGCTACGGCCTCAATACCGAAGGCGCAGACGTACAGGCCATGTACAGCGTCTATCAGGAAGGCATCTATCTTGGCTACCGCTATCCCGAGACCAGGTACGAAGACGTGGTCATGGGCACCGCAGGCGCAGGCGCCTTCGACTACGGCACCACCGTTGCCTATCCCTTCGGCTACGGCCTCAGCTACACCACCTTCGAATACAGCGATTTCCAGGTAGCCGAGAACGCTGACAGCTTCGACGTATCCGTTACCGTGACCAACACAGGCGATACCGCCGGCAAGAAGACCGTCCAGGTCTACTTCCAGTCTCCCTACACGGACTACGACAGGGAAAACGGCATTGAAAAGGCATCCGTAGAGCTCTGCGGCTTCGGCAAGACCCAGGTCCTGGATCCCGGCGCTTCCGAGACCGTTTCCGTAAACGTTCCCAAGAGAGAGCTCCGCACCTATGACGCCAACGGTGCAAAGACCTATGTCCTTGACGCAGGCGACTACTACTTCACCGCAGCCATGGGCTCCCACGAAGCCGTCAACAACATCCTCTCCGCAAAGGGCTTTACTCCCGAAAACGGCATGGATGCCCAGGGCAGCAGCGAACTTGTCTACAAGTGGACCAACGATGCCCTTGATACAACCACCTACTCCGTCAGCGAGGCCACCGGCGCTCAGATCACCAACCTCTTTGACGAGTCCGATCCCAACAAGTCCGCTCTTCAGCCCGGCAATGTTACATTCCTGAGCAGAAGCAACTGGGAAGGCACCTTCCCGGCAGCAAGAGCCCAGCTGACCATGAACGACGATCTGGCAGCGGCACTTGCATTCGGACAGTATAAAGCAGAAGAACACGCCGACACCCCCATGCCCACTCTGGCTTCCGGCGGCACCATGACCATCTCCGAGATGATCGGTGCCGACTATGACGACGAGCGCTGGGAAAGCCTGCTGGATCAGCTGACCTTCGACGAGATGGTGAACACCATCACCCTGGGCTTCCACAACACCGCAGCCTGCGAGTCCGTCTCCAAGGCGGCCACCAAGGACGAGAACGGTCCCCAGGGCCTGACAGCCTCCCTGGTAGGCGGCAAGTCCGCTATGTGCTACACCTCCGAGGACGTCATGGCAGCCACCATGAACCTGGAGCTGATGGAAGACGTAGGCCGCTGCATCGGCAACGACTGCCTGGATATGGGCTACTCCGGACTTTACGGTCCCGGCATCAACATGCACAGAACACCTTACTCCGGCCGCAACTTCGAGTACTATTCCGAAGATCCCTTCGTGGCAGGCGCCATCTGCGCAGCCGAGACAAAGGGCATCCAGTCCAAGGGCGTCTATGTATACCTTAAGCATGTGGCTCTGAACGATTCCGAGACCTCCAGACGCGGCGTCAACACCTGGCTCAACGAGCAGACCGCCCGTGAGATCTATCTGGAAGTGGCAGACCGTGCCATCATCGACGGCGGCGCATGGTGCGTCATGAGCGGCTTCAACCGCTGGGGCGCCCAGTGGTCCGGCGAGAACTACAACCTGCAGACAGCCTATCTGAGGGGCGAAGCCGGCATGCGCGGCATGTCCATCACCGACTTCTCGGGCCTTAGCAACTACATGGACGTAGCCGACGGCCTGATGGGCGGTTCCGATATCTGGGACAGCCCCATGCCCATGATCCATACAGCCATCGCAGGCACCTACGCCGGCGATCCCTACATGGTCACCGAGATGAGAGAGGCCATGCACAACATCCTTTACACTGTGGTCAACTCCAACGCCATGAACGGCTGGACGGCCGAGACCCGCATCGTTCCCAATACGCCCTGGTGGCAGCTGGCCATCTATGCCCTGATCGCGGTGACAGGTCTTCTGACAGCCGGAAGCGCCTTCATGCTCTTTAAGAACAAGAAGCTGAAAAAGGCACAGAACGGCTGAGGTAAGATTTAAAGAAAGACCCGGAGAAAAGCCCCGGGACATTCATCCGGGCGGCCGGCATTCTGCGGCCGCCCGGCTTTTAAAAGAGAGGGGACAGCTTACATGAATGACAACAAATCTTCAGGGACCGGTCTGAACCGGGCCAAACCCTACCAGCTCGCCCTGTTCCCCATGAACAACGGCGCTACCAACGTTTACTACGTACTGATCCTGACCTATATCGCCACCTTTGGAAACACGGTGCTGGGGATCACCACCGTATTTGCCTCCTTCATGGTCACCGGAATGCGAATCTTCGACGCCATTACGGATCCCATCATCGGCGCTCTGATGGACAAGACCAACGGACGCTTCGGCAAGTTCCGTCCCTTCATGGTCATCGGCTCCGTCATTATGGCCCTGGCAGTGATCGCCCTCTATATTTTCACGCCCTTTATTCCCGCCGAAATGATGTGGCTCCGCTATGCCATGTTCATTCTGCTCTACGCGGTATGGGTCATCGGCTACACCTTCCAGACTTCGGTCACACGTGCGGCCCAGGCGGTCCTGACCAACGATCCTTCCCAGAGGCCCCTGTTCACTATCTTCAACACCATCGGTTCCCTGGCCGGCATGGGCGTCATGCAGTTCATCGGCCCCATCCTTGCCAGAGACAGCATCTTCGGCGATTACAACCGGTCATGGTTCGCGGCGATTACTCCCATAGGCATCTGCATCTCCGTGCTGCTGACCATCCTGGCCATCATCGGCATCTGGGAAAAGGACCAGCCCAAATATTTCGGCATCGGCGGAAAGCAGGAGAAGGTAAAGGTATCCGAATATATCGAGATCATCAAGTCCAACAAGCCTCTGCAGAGACTGATGGTGGCGGGAGGCGCCTGCAAGCTGGCCCTGTCCATCGCCACCAACATCACGGTCCTGATCATGCTCTATTCCTGCATGATGGGCAACTATGACGGACTCTACATGCCCATGATGGTCCTGGGCTATGTGTTTGCCGTCCCCTTCTTCGGTCTGACCGTAAGGACCTCCCAGAAGAAAGGCCAGAAGGCCTCCCTCATGCGCTACGTGGCGGTGGCTTTCGTCTGCTATATCGGCGTCCTGGTCCTTCTGCTTCTGTGGAATCCCGAAACGGCCATGCACATGCAGATCCTGGAGGGCGGAAAGCTTTCCCTGAATCTCTATACCGTCGCCTTTATCCTCTGCTTCGGCATCGGATACGGGGCCTACTACGCCACGGCGGATATGCCCATCCCCATGGTGGCGGACTGCGCGGACTATGAGACCTACCGGTCCGGCAAGTTCATTCCCGGCATTATGGGCACCCTGTTCTCCCTGGTGGACAAGCTGGTATCCAGTCTTTCGGCCACCGTCGTGGGCGTAGCCGTCACCATGATCGGTCTTGACGCCCTGCCCACCAAGACGACTCCCTATACCCCCGGCATGAACATGGTGGTCATCATCCTTTTCTGCGTCGTTCCCATGTGCGCCTGGGCCCTGACACTGTGGTCCATGACAGGCTACGAGCTGGACGGAGAGAGGGTACGGGAGATCCAGGAGATCAACGGAAAACGAAAGGAAGCCGTTGCCGCCGGCATGACCATCGAAGAGGCAATGGAGAAATATCCCTCCAGGCCCGCAAAGGGAAAATAATTAAAAAGGTAAATACAGTTTTACTTAAACCCACCATAAAAGGCGCTCCGGCTTATGCCGGGGCGCCTTTTATGGTGGGTGAGCCGGGAGATCCGGGGCCGCGGAAAAGGAAAAACGAAGGGAGAGATTCGGATTGACAGAAAAATATCAAGGCATTAACATAAGAGACAGGAGAAGGCGGAATAACTATGGCTAAGAAAGCAGACAATAAGACAAATGCGATGCGGATCCTGGAAACGGAGGGCATCCCCTTTAAACATATGTCCTATGAAACGGACGGAGAGTTTTCGGACGGAGTCACCTCGGCGGATGTCCTGGGCCTGCCCCATGAGCAGGTCTTCAAGACCCTGGTCACCCTGGGGTCCGACGGGCAGCACTATGTTTTTGTGATCCCGGTGGAAGAGGAGCTGGACTTTAAGAAATGTGCCAGATCCGTGGGGGTCAAATCCGTGCAGATGATCCATGTGAAGGAGCTTTTCGGACTGACAGGCTATGTCCGGGGAGGCTGCACGGCCATCGGCATGAAAAAGCCCTTCGTGACCAGGCTGGACGAAAGCGCCCAGCTTTTCGACGAGATCTACGTCAGCGGAGGAAGGATCGGGCTTCACCTGTGTCTGAATCCGGATGACTTTTTAAAGGCGGCCTACCGGGCCGAATATGCCGACCTCACCCAGTAAGGAAGATATGGGGCGGAGCTGACTTAAGAAGCTATTTAAAATCAATATACGGAGGTACAGCAAATGAAAAGAAAAGTAGTACTGGCAGGCGCCTGCAGAACGGCCATCGGCACCATGGGCGGAACCCTCAGCACCGTTCCCGCACCCGAATTGGGAACCATCGTGATCAAAGAGGCCCTGAAGAGGACCGGCATTGATCCGAAGATGGTGGACGAGGTCTACATGGGCTGCGTCATCCAGGCAGGTCTGGGCCAGAACCCCGCAAGACAGGCTGCCGTGAACGCAGGCATCCCTGTTGAAGTTCCCGCCACTACCATCAACGTACTGTGCGGCTCCGGCCTGCACTGCGTCAACCTGGCCGCAAAGCTGATCGAATACGGCGAAGCCGACATCATCGTGGCAGGCGGCATGGAAAACATGTCCAAGGCTCCTTACCTTCTGTACGGCGGCAGATACGGCTACCGTATGGGCTCCGCCCAGATCGACGACGCCATGATCCGCGACGCTCTGACCGACGCCTTCTACGGCATCCACATGGGCATCACCGCAGAGAACATCTGCGACGAGTGGGGCCTGACCAGAGAGCAGCTGGATGAGTTCGCCGCATGGTCCCAGAACAAGGCCGAGAAGGCCATTGCCGAAGGCAAGTTCAAGGACGAGATCGTTCCCGTGGAAGTCAAGCAGAAGAAAAAGACCATTATCTTCGATACGGACGAAGGACCCAGAAAGGGCGTTACCGCGGAAGGCATCTCCGGACTGCGCCCCGCTTTCAAGAAGGACGGCAAGGTCACGGCCGCCAATTCTTCCGGCATCAATGACGCGGCAGCAGCCATCATCGTCATGAGCGAAGAGAAGGCAAAGGAACTGGGCGTCACCCCCATGGCTACATGGATCGGCGGCGAGCTGGCAGGCTGCAGGCCTGAGATCATGGGCATCGGCCCCGTCTATGCCACCAGAAAGGTCATGGAGAAGACCGGCTACAAGATCGAGGACTTCGATCTGATCGAGGCCAACGAGGCCTTTGCCGCCCAGTCCGTGGCAGTCGCCCACGATCTGGCATGGAACAATGACATCCTCAACGTCAACGGCGGCGCCATCGCTCTGGGCCATCCCGTAGGCGCATCCGGCTGCCGCATCCTGGTCACCCTCCTTCATGAGATGGCAAGAAGAGACGCCAAGAAGGGCCTTGCCACCCTCTGCGTAGGCGGCGGCATGGGCTGCGCGGCCATCGTGGAACGCGACTGACCGGAGACCGGAGCAAAAGACGGCTGACAGGCAGCTAAGATAAGAAAGACTAAGATAAGAAAGACAAAGAAACGCCCGGGCTGGCTATAGCCCGGGCGTTTCTGCGCACGGCGCACCGCCGCTGCCCTTTTTTTCTGCCTTTCCCTTCCGGAACAAAAAAAGGAACCGGTCTTTCAACCGATTCCTTCGGGATGTTAGTGACAAGATTCGAACTCGCGACCTTCTGGTCCGTAGCCAGACGCTCTATCCAGCTGAGCTACACTAACACATCGCTGTTCCTCAACAGCAAAATTTATTATAGTGTGCGGGAGGGGAAGTGTCAATAGTTTTTTAAAAGAATTTTTCGGCCCCTGGATCTGACCGCCGGGATTATAAGCATGTTTTCCTATCCTGCACGGCTCTGCCGGCGCTCCATAGGCCCCAGCCGTTTTTGCATTTTTATTTTCTTTCCGATATCATTTTTTATATGGGGCTTCCCGGCGGGGGAGGCGAGAGCCTTTTTTCCGGCAGGTCCCCAAATCTATCAGAAAGAAAGGAAATAAACATGGTAACACTCAGAGACGTTTCCATCGTCTGCTGCACGTCCAGATCCTCTGCCAGCAAGGCCATGCAGGGCTACCTGGATATCAGCGATTCCCTCCGCAGCAGGGTCAGGGAAACAGCCCAGGTCATGGGATATATTGACAGGGCCTCCGCCCGGAGGCTTCCCGAAAAGCCCCTGTTCGGCCTTTTCATTACAGACAGGTTCAGACAGCTGGAAGAAGAGGAAAAAATACGGGCATGGGAAGAAAAGTTCACGCAATTATGTGAAAAAGCGGGATATTCCGTGACATACCTTTGTCCGGAAAGGCAGTCGGGAGAAAAACTGGTCTATGAATACTTTGTCTCCAGGCTTTCCGGGGCCTGCGTCCTTTGCGGAAGGGAGGAATCGGATCTCCTCTATACCCTGTCCCTTTCCACCGCTCTGTGGACCGCCTGCTGCGGCAGGACCTACCTGTGCTGTACAGACCCCTGCATGATCGAATCCTTCTGCGACAGGCAGGAGGAAGTCTGGAACTGGGAAGATATGGCGGAAAGATCCGTCCGGGACCTTTTAAAGAAGGCGGCCTGGCGGAAAAAACGCCTCAGAAGGCTGACCAGGTCCGGCGGGATATGCGCTGAAAAATCTCCGGATCCCTCCTGAAAAACCCCTCTGAAAGTATTAAATTTTTCTAAACTCACTTCTTCCGCTCTCATTAAAACGAGTCTCCGGTCTTATCTTAAAACCTTTT
>DETN01000090.1 GCA_002362155.1 Lachnospiraceae bacterium UBA3287
TGCCCCAGTCCTTCAGAGTATTGTAAGCATTGACTGACTTCTCGGCGTCATGCTCGTCGTCTTCATACTTGTACTCGATCTGGTAGCCGCCGATACCGCCGGCCTCGTTGATCTCCTTGACGGCCAGCTCTGCGCCGTGGGCAACGTCCAGACCATAGATGGCGGCGCCGCCGGTGATGGGGCCGATCTCGCCGATCTTCCACTTTGCGTCGGTGGAGCCGGTTTCTTCTGCTTCTGCTCCTGCCTCTGCTTCAGCGCCTGCTCCGTCAGCAGGAGCTGCAGATTCGCCGGAAGAAGATGAAGAAGAACCGCCGCAGCCAGCCAGCGCGCCGACTGCCAGCATGCCTGTCAGCATGAGAGCCATGAGCTTTTTCATTTTCATAATAGTTTCCTCCTTTAAAGTGCAGAATCATTTCTGCCAAAATACTTTTCCATCTTACTCCCGCCTTTCTTCCTTGTCAATAAAATCTGACAATTTAAAAATTTTCAGAAATTTAGCACTTAATTTTCGATTCTTATGAACGAATCACTTTTGCTTATGACATATGCTGCATAATAAGAATCTCAAATGAACAGACTTTAATCATATTCTGCTGCAGCAGCCAGACAGAAAAAGCCGCGGCCCGATGTTTTTCCTTCCTTCCGAAAAAAATCCCCCGGGACGGGCCCGGGGGATCAAAAACGCTTTCAGGATCCTCTTGGGATCGCTGCTTATGCTTTTACTTCAGGAACTTTTTCCTGCCTGATCAGGCTTTTTTCTTTCTGCTTCTGAAAAGAAGGATCTCGGCCAGGATCACGACCGCTGCCACGGCAATGTCGATGCCCAGGAAGGTCTTGGTCATGTTGTCCATGCCGCCGGCGCTGGAACCTTCAGCGTAGTAGCCGGAGTTGACGATGGTGTACATGATGTTCCTGCAGGCATTTCTCATGGCGATGGTGGCTGTTGCGCTCTGATCGGAGAGAACGTTGGTGGCTGCGGAAGCAAAGCCCAGCATCAGGTCGTTGCCGTTGCGGATGCACTGGTCTGTGATCTGATAGCCGTAGGAGCCGTTGTAGTCGGTCTCTACGAAGCCCTTGAAGCCCCACTCGTCACGCAGAACGGTCACAAGCAGGTTGGGGTTGGAGCATGCGGGGATGGAGCCTGTCCAGTTGAAGGCGGACATGGCAGCCAGGCCTGTGCCCTGATAATTCTTTACGACCATTTCGAAAGGCTTCAGATAGATCTCACGGATGGCCTGCTCGGAAGCATAGGTCAGAAGGATGGAGCAGCGGTTGCCTTCCTGATCGTTGGTGGCAAAGTGCTTGATGTAAGCATAGACGCCCTTGGTCTGTGCGCCGTTGACTTCATAGGCTGCCATCTTGCCGGCCAGAACGCCGTCTTCGGAGAAGTACTCGAAGTTACGGCCTGCGAAGGCGTTCCTGTGGGTGTTCATAGCGGGGCCGTACCAGCCGTAGTTGTTGACTTCGGCATATTCCTGGCCCATGGCGATTCCCATCTCGTTGATGAGTTCAGGATTCCATGTCATGGCCATCAGGACTTCGGCGGGATAAGCGGTGCCGTAGGCGCCGGTGATGAAGTTGGAAAGGCCTGCAGGGCCGTCGCAGTCGGAGGTAGCGACCTTGCCGACGGAAGGAACTGCCGCTGTCTGCCAGCCGCCCAGGTTGATCATCAGGGACATATCCTCATAGGAGAGCTGATCCAGCAGTGCCTCCCAGGAAGGATCGTCGATGGCAACGCCGCGGTAGTCGGCCAGCTTGAGGCCGTTGTCGGCGCCGACAGTGGGCATGACATCGTCCGCGTTGTCGTGGGCTGCAGGATCATAGCCTGCCACGGAGCGGGCTTCCACTTCTGCTCTGACATCGTCGCTCATAACATAGGCGTCATCAGCGGGTGCTGCGGTGGCTTCCGCATAGTTGGCAAAGTGGTCTGCTCTGGAGAGCTGTGTGAAGCTGCCGCGGGCATAGTCTTCGAATACGTTGACGGCAGGGATCAGGTCGGAGCTGCGGTCTGTAACATCGGCTTCTACCGTGAAGGTCTCCTCAGCCACTACGGTGTGGGAATCTTTTCTGACAGAGATGGTGTAATCGCCTGCTTCCAGGATGTAGCCGCCGCCTTTTACCTTGATGCCTTCGGAATCATAGGCCGCCATATCTTCCTTGCTGATGGTGAAGGAAACGGTCTCGGAGGCGCCGGGCTCGATGATGCCGGTCTTGGCGAAATCCACCAGGTTGACGGAAGCCTTCTCTATGCCGCCGTTTTCATAAGGAGGTGTGAAGTAGATCTCTACCACGTCCTTGCCGGCCGTGCTGCCGGTATTGGTAACATTGACGTCGAAGGTAACAGCGTCGCCGCCGTCCGCGAAGTTCTCGATCTTCTCATCGAAGGTGGTGAAGGAAAGACCGTAGCCGAAAGGATACTGGACCTTTTCTTCATAGTTGATCAGGCCTTCTTCCGCGGCAGTCTCATAGAACTTGTAGCCTACATAAATGCCTTCCACATAGTTTACGAATGCCATGTTGCCTTCATAGGCGCCGTCCAGGCCGGCGATGGTCTGCTTGAGGTCGTCTACGTTGTTGTAGGAGAAGTTGCCGAAGTTGTTCCAGGTAGGGGTATCGGTCAGATCCTTGACAAAGGTATCGGCGGTCCTGCCGGAAGGGTTGACCGTGCCGTTTAAGATCTCGCCGATGGCGGTAAAGCCGGTATTGCCTGCGCCGGGAGCCAGAAGGACGGCCTTGATGCTGTCATATTCATCGACCCAGCCCAGCTCCATGGCGTTGTTGGCGTTGACGATGACGATGACCTTTTCAAAGTTGTCGCATACTCTGGTGACCATGGCTTCTTCTGTGTGGGAGAGCTCCAGATAGTGCTCGCCTTCGTCGAAGTCGTCATAATCGCCGTTGTTGGTATAGGTTGCGTTGTAGTAGTTCATGTGGTCGGGGGCTACGGAAACCTGGGAAGCCACGTTGTAGGTGCCGTGGATCACGGCATACATGTCAGTGGGAAGGTCTGCGCCTTCACCGCCGGAGCGGCCGATCACGATGACAGCCGTATCGGAGAAGTCCTTTGCTCCGTTCATGATCTCGTCGGTGTAGGCTTCCACGGTGGGCTCAGGCAGGGTCCAGTCCTGGGTCTGCATGGCCACGGTGGGACGGTCCGCCCTGTAGGCTGTGTACATGTCAGTCAGGGTCTGGTTGGTCTCATAGCCTGCGCTCTTGAGAGATCCCAGGATGCCGACAGCGGTGGATGCGTCGGAAGAACCGGAGCCTGTGCCGCCGAAGATGGGATTGGTGGAAGCCCATCCGAATACGTTCAGTGCCTTGGTGTCTTCAGACAGGGGAAGCAGACCGTCATTCTTTAACATAACGACGCCTTCCTCGCCCACCTTCTGGATGACGTCCTTGGAAGCCTGGACTGTCTCTTCGGACAGCTCAGCCTTGGAAGCGTTCAGGACAGAAGATACGTTGTTCTTCATGGGACCCCAGCAGATCATGTTGACGATGACGCAGATGGCCGCGATGAAGGCAACAATGGACTGGCAGCGCATAAAGGCGCGTCTGCCCTTCTTTGCGCCGAATGCCGTGATCAGTCCGATGATCAGCAGCACCAGCAGAATGAGAATGGCGTAGACATAGCCCTGCAGCTGTGTAAGGTAGCTGGTCAGGTCGGCTTCGCTGACGCCCATCCCATAGACAATGGGGCCGATAAGACTCTTGATGATTCCTATCATACTTTTTTCCTCCCTTTAAGAAAAAAATAAAAAAAAGTAACTATTGCGATCCGGGGCCTTCCCACCCGGTAAGGGCCCGGCAGCAACCATTCACATGTCCCGGAAGGGCCCCACCCATGGGTCCCTTCCCGGGAAAGGCTTTTTTATAAGGCGCCTCCCCTTATTTCTTCTCGCCCCAGCCAGGTGCGAAGATGGTCTTGTCGATGGCAAAGATGATGACCATGGCAACGCCGCCGGTGGCTATGGTAGTCACGATGTTCCTGACCGCGTCAGGCACGCCCAGGGCCGCCGTAACGGGATTCCAGATGCAGGTAAAGAGGTTCATGATCAGCATAACGCCGATGGTGCCCAGGGCATGCATGCCGATCTGCTTGCCCACGGGCCCCTTGCTGCGGAAGGTCACGTTCCTCTGCAGAGGGAAGTTGATGCACTCGCCCAGGATGATGGAAGTATAGTTGGCCAGGGTAAAGGCCAGGCCGCCGTCTGCCAGAGAGTTGCCGATCACCGCCAGGGTGAAGGGAACGCCCATGAGAGAGGTCTGGATCCCGGGCCAGGTCCATTCCACGTCGCCTACCACGCCCCGCCATGCGCCGGGCAGGAAGGTCAGGAGCAGGTACTTGATAAAGGTCACCACATAGCTGAAGAGGACAAAGAGGCCGCCCTCTCTGATCCACTGCGCTGCCTTGGGATGCTTCTCGGCAAAATTATTCATAAATTCTTTCATATATGATTCCTTTCCGGAATGAAATCCTCACCGGATCTTATTCGCCCTTGATCTTCTTCTCGAACTTCTTGTTGGCCCTGCTGTTGGAGAAATAGCCGCCGATGATCTTGCCGGCGCCCTTGAAGAAGTGGCCGTTGACCGCTTCCACCATGCCGTCCACCATGTCCTTGGAGACCGCGCCGCCGGTCATCTTGGCGATGGCACGGAAGGGCATGTTGTAGATGAAGAGGATGTTGAGGTCCGGCTTGCCGGAGGCCTCCGCCTTCTTCTTCTTTCCTTCCAGCACGTTGTAGACCACTCTGGCCAGGCCCAGCTTTGCGTTCTTGAGCTGGCAGATGGCATCGTTCTCTGTCAGGACGCTGCCCCAGGAGCCGTCCGGTACGGGATAACCCAGGAGCTCTTCGAATTCCGAATCCCCCACGTTCTTGATATTGCCCGTGTAATAGGAAGGGATCTTTTCCGGGTCGTAAGGGGCCGTGTCGGTGGTGCCGGCTACGGCAAGGCTGCCCTCCAGACGGATGTCCTCGATGGATGCGCCCACCTGCACGCTGTAGGTGCCGCCTTCGACTTCCCATTTCCCTGTCTTCACGTTCCAGTAGCGGAAGGTGTATTCATCAAAGGGGATCTCCACCTTCTGGCTTTCGCCGGCCTTTAGGAAGACCTTGGCAAAGCCCTTGAGCTCCCTCTTCGCCCGGTAGATCTTTGCACCCGGAAGTCCCACATAGAGCTGGGCTGCTTCCGCACCGTCCCTGTCACCGGTATTGGTGATGGTGAAGGATACGCCCTGATCCGTAACGGACAGACCGCTGTAGGCGAAGCTGGTATAGGACAGTCCGAAGCCGAAGGGATACTTGACCGGAACGCCGGCCGTATCGTAATAGCGGTAGCCCATGAAGAGGCCTTCGCGGTGGTCCGTGTTCCTCTCCCTGGCAGGATAATAATTATAGGCAGGGGTATCCTCCAGCGTATTGGGATAGGTCTCAGCCAGCTTGCCGGAAGGATTGACCTTTCCTGTCAGAAGATCCAGAATGGCGCCGCCGCCCGCCTGGCCGGTCAGATAGCCGTGCAGGATTGCCTTAAGATCCTTATCCCAGGACATATCGATGGGGGATCCGCCGGAAAGGATGCCGGCGATATTGGGGTTGACTTCCTTCATCTCCTTCAGAAGATCCACCATGTTCTGGGGAATGAAGATATGGGTGCGGTCCAGGCCTTCGGACTCGGACATTTCGTTGAGACCGAAGAAATAAAGAACGATATCAGCCTGGGAAGCCAGGTTCACGGCTTCTCTGGCCAGTTCGTCATTGGGGCTGCCGTCCCTGTTATAGCCGCGGGATGTGCCGATGACTTCGAAGTCCTCCGCGTAGTCGCCCAGTCTGTCCACCACGTTCTCCAGGAAGGTATTGTTGACCTGGGAGGAACCTGCGCCCTGGTAGCGGGGATCGAAGGCGAAATCGCCGATGACTGCGACTCTGGCCCCCTTGCGGACAGGAAGGAGTCCGTCTTCGTTCTTTAAAAGAACGGCGCACTGGGAAGCTGCCTTTCTGGCGATGGCATTGTGGGCTTCCTTATCGAAATCAGAGGCTTTGCCCTTTGCGGCCTCTGTGGTCTCCAGTACGGCGTCCAGCAGGGTATCCACACGCGCATCCAGCTCTTCCATGGTCATGGAACCGTTCTCGATGGCTGCGATCAGCTGCCTTGCGCTGTCCAGGCCCGGAGCGGGCATTTCCAGGTCGGAGCCGGCCCTGACGCCCTGCACGTGATCGTTGGATCCGCCCCAGTCGGTGACCACCATGCCGTCATACTTCCAGTCGCCCCTGAGGATATCGATCAGAAGGTGTCTGCTCTCATTGGTATAGGTGCCGTTGACCTCGTTGTAGGAGGTCATGATGGCCTTTACGCCGCCTTCTTTGACAGCGATCTCGAACTGAGTCAGATAGAGCTCACGCAGAGTCCTTTCGTCCACCACAGCGTTGACCGCCATACGGCGCTCTTCCTGGGAGTTGACCGCGAAGTGCTTGGCACAGGCCCGGACCCCCTGGCTCTGCACGCCTTTGATATAGCCTGTGGCGATCTTGCCCGCCAGATAGGGATCCTCGGAATAATATTCGAAATTACGGCCGCAGAGAGGACTTCTCTTCATATTCATGCCGGGGCCCAGAAGGACCTGAACGTCCTCTACCATGGCCTCCTCTCCCAGGGTCCTGCCGATCTCCTCTGCCAGGTTCACATCCCAGCTGGATGCGACCGTTGCAGCGGAGGGAACGCAGGTAGCGGGAAGGGACGGATTCAGTCCCAGGTGATCGCCGGCCCCGGCCTGTCTGCGTACGCCGCTGGGGCCATCGGACAGATACATTTCAGGAATACCGAGTCTGGGAAAATCCCAGGTCTGCCATTCTCCTTTACCGCCCATAAACGCGGCCTTTTCCTCCAGCGTCATCCGGTCGATGATGTCTTTATGTTTCATACCCACCTCCTAAAAACATATGGCTGTAACCGTAAAAAGGCAAAGCCCTCCCTTTTTACAGACGTAAATATCATATCATGTTTTTTTCTCCCCGGCGCCGGTCAGCACAAACGGACTCCCTGCAGGCACAAAATGCCATAAGAGACATTTCCCAGGCCCCGGCGGGGTGCCCTTCCGGGCATAAAAAAGAGCAGCCGCGCAGGGCGGCTGCTCTCAGGCAGGATGACCGGTATTCAGGCGGTCCTTATTCTTCCTTCTTTCCTTCCTTCTCAGGCGTAGCTGTGCACGCCGGGCAGGAAGCTATTGACGCCGATATAGGTAAAGAGGACTGCAATAAAGCCGATGACGGCAAAGACTGCGGCCGCTTTTCCCTTCCAGCCCCTGTTGATCCTCAGGTGCAGGTAGGCTGCATAAATGATCCAGGTGATCAGGGACCAGGTCTCCTTGGGGTCCCAGGACCAGTAGCTGCCCCAGGCACGCTCCGCCCAGATGGCGCCGGTCAG
>DETN01000151.1 GCA_002362155.1 Lachnospiraceae bacterium UBA3287
TTCCGAAAAAAAAGGCATCTCTCCGGGATTTCCGGAAAGATGCCCTGCTGAGAATTCTTTTACATCATATCTGTGTTGACGAAATCGCCCTCTCCTGCATCTTCGGGCTCTTCTTCCACATACTCTTCCTCTTCGACGTACTCCTCTTCCCCGGCTTCTTCCTGAGGTGCAAGTTCCTTGCGGTCATCCCTGATCCGGGTGATATAGTCGGAAAGAATGGAATGCAGATTTCCGAAAGTCTCGGTCAGCTCGGTCAGAGCGTTTGTGGTGTCGTCGTCAATGGAACCCAGCATATCGTCCACATAGTTGTTGGCGGACTCCCTGATGGACTGGACCTGTTCATTGGCCTCGTCCATGATCCTCTGGGCCTGCTCCTTGGCCTCTGCGATGATCTCGTCGGCTCTGGCCTGGGCCCTTGCCACGATCTCGGAATCGTCCACCATCTGCTGGGACTGGGAAGTCGCATCACCGATCAGGTCGTCCGCTTTCCTGCGGGCGTCCTCAATGATGTTCTCCTTATTGGCAATGATCCTGCGGTAACTCTTGATCTCTTCGGGAGTTCTGTTGCGCAGCTCTTCCAGAAGCTCATCCAGCTCATCCTTGTCGACTATGATGTTGGTCTTGGAGAACGCCTGAAACTTACAATTGTCAATATAATCTTCGATCGCATCGATCTGCTGCTCAATCTTGCTACTGCTCATACTTTTTACTCCTTCATCTGTCAATGACTCATAATAACGGCTTCACTGCCGGGGCTTTACCGCCCGGGGCATTACCGCCCTGCTTTAAGCTTCTCACGGATCTTCTCTTCGATATAAGGCGGCACGCACATGGAAATGTCACCGTCGAACATAGCGATCTCCTTTACGCTGGAAGAACTGAGATACGCATACTGAAGGGATGTGGTAAGGAAGATCGTGTCCAGTGCGCCTTTGGACAGAAGCCGGTTGGTCTGCGCGATCTGCAGTTCATACTCGAAATCCGTCACAGCCCGAAGTCCCCGGATGGCCACATGGAGATTTTCTCTGGCCGCATAATTCACCAGCAGGCCGTTGAAGGAATCGACACGTACATTGGGGATATCTTCAGTCACTTTCTGTAACATTCTAACACGTTCTTCTACCGAAAACAACGCTGTTTTTGCCTTGTTGTCAAGGACTGCCACCGTGACCTGGTCGAACATGCGGGCTGCTCTTTTGATGATATCGATGTGTCCGTAGGTGACCGGATCAAAGCTGCCCGGATAAACTGCGCTCTTCAAATCTTATGCCTCCGTGATCTTCCTGATGAATAAATGGCGGTTGGTCTTATAGTCCTTTTCCCGTACGATTTCGAAGCCGGACTCTTCCAGATCGGAAAAGTCGCTTTCCAGACTGGTCTCCACGATGATCAGCGTCTCCTCCGTCACATAGGAGCAGGAGGAAAGGATCTCAATGGCATTCCTTGCCAGGTCGGATTCATAGGGCGGGTCCATATATATGATGTGGACTTCCTTTTCATGAATGTGGCGGAGGGCGTTCAGAGCGTCCTGCTTGAGAATCACTCCCTCCTCCTCGAACCTGGTGGTATGGATGTTCTTCTGGATACAGGCAATGGCCTTTTTGTCATTCTCAATAAAGTAGGCCCGTCTGGCCCCGCGGCTCAGGGCTTCGATCCCCATCTGTCCGCTGCCGGCGCACAGGTCCACGAAAACGGAGCCGGGCACCTCGAACTGGATCATGTTGAAGAGGGTCTCCTTGATGATGTCCTGGGTAGGTCTGGTGTCCATGCCCTCGGGGGTGACCAGCTTCATTCTGCGGGCTGTTCCTGCGATAACTCTCATATTTTATATACCTTTAAACAAAACCGTTTTTTCTGTACTTCTCCGTGCAGGTCAGCATTATACCATGAGAGGCGCCTGTCTTTCAACTAAAGCTTTTTCGTGCCCTTTCCGTCTCTCTTTGACATCTTCATTCTGGCGATGTCCACCTCCTGGCCGTCTGCGGTGACCGTGCCGGGATGCCCTTCGCCGATCAGATAGGCCGCTTCCACGAAGTCTGATCCGGAGAGCCTGATGCCGTGATTGCCGATGGCCGTCTTTTTCTGGACAGGGACTTCGGACAGGGCGAACTTGAGGAAGATGCCGCCTGCGGTCCGGAGCACCAGGGCCGTCTCATCCTTTACTTCCAGGATAGCCGCGATGCGGTCCTCTTCCTGGAGCCTTGCGGCGGCTATGGTCTTTCTGGCCGCCTCGAAGTCGCTTCCCTCCACGATCTTGACCATGCCCTTTGCGGTCACAAAGAGGAAGCGTCCCCCAAGAAGGGTCTCCTGGGAGCAGGCAAATACGGTCCTCTCCGCCTCCGTCTTATAGTTGGACACGTTGTCGATGGGAGTTCCCTTGTCCCTGAGCTTTTTGGCCGGAAGGTCCTGCATGCGGACGGTATGCATCTGTCCGGCTTCCGTAAAGATACAGACCTTTCCGCTGCTCCTGGCTTTGAAGTACCAGGTATAGCTTTCCTTTACGGCCTCCATGTTTCTTTCCGTCAGGGAAGGCTCCATGGTCTTGGCGTAGCTGAACCGGTCCATGAGGAAGTAGAGTTCTCTGTCCTCTTCCGCGGAGCCGATCCTGAAGACCGCCTCCTGGGCCTGAGTGATCTCCGTTCTTCTTTCCCTGGCGTATTTCTTTTTGAAGGCCATCAGGTCCTTGCGGATCACAGCCCGCATGGACCGTCTGGATTCCAGGATGTCCTCGTAGCGGTAAATGTTGGCACAGGTCTCCTCGTATTCCTTCATCAGGGCTTCGATCTCCAGACCGATCAGCCGGTAGAGACGCATGTCCAGGATGGCGTCCGCCTGGGCCGGGGTAAAGGAGAGGCCCTTTGCCATCATGGCGGATTCGGGATACTTGAATTTTATGCCGGTGATGTCGCCCTCCACCAGGCAGGCCTTGGCCATCTTCCGGTCTCTGGAGCCCCTGAGGATCTCTATGATCAGGTCGATGACGTCCACGGCCTTGATCAGACCTTCCTGGATCTCCTTTTTCTTTCTCTCCTTTTCCAGGAGGTTGGTATACTTCCTGGTATTGATCTGATACTGGAAATCCGCGTTGTGGCGGAGGATCTCCTTAAGGCTCAGGGTCTCGGGACGGCCGTCTGCGATAGCCAGCATGTTGACGCCGAAAGTATCCTCCAGACGGGTCTTCTTGTAGAGCATGTTTTTGAAATTCTCTACGTCCGTATCCTTTTTCAGTTCAATGACGATCCGGATGCCCTCCTTGGAGGACTGGTTGGAGATGTCGATGATGTCATTGGTCAGCTTGTTCTCGGAAAGAGCCGCCACGTCGGATAAGAACTTTCCGATGCCTGCCCCGATCATGGTATAGGGGATCTCGGTGATGACCAGATGGATATGGCCGTTCCTGCCCTTTTCCGTTTCCACACGGCCCCGTACACGGATCTTTCCGGTGCCGGTCTCATAGATCTCCTCCAAGTCCTCCTGATTGACCACGATGCCCCCTGTGGGGAAATCGGGACCCTTGATATACTGCATCAGCTCCCGGGTGGTCAGCTCGGGATGATCCAGGTAGGCGATCTGGGCGTCGATGGCCTCCGCCAGGTTATGGGGCGGGGTGGATGTGGTCATGCCTACCGCGATGCCCTCGGATCCGTTGATCAGAAAATGCGGGATCCGGACGGGCAGGACAGAGGGCTCCTTTTCGGTCTCGTCGAAGTTGGGGACGAAATCCACCACGTCCTTGTCCAGGTCTGCCAGGAAGGCGTCCTCGGTCAGCTTCTCCAGTCTGGCCTCCGTATAACGCATGGCGGCGGCGCTGTCCCCTTCGATATTGCCGAAGTTTCCGTGGCCGTCCACCAGGGTGACTTCCTTCTTGAAGTCCTGGGCCATGACCACCAGGGAATCGTAAATGGAGCTGTCGCCGTGGGGATGGTATTTACCCATGGTATCGCCCACGATCCTGGCACTCTTTCTGTGGGGCCTGTCGGACCGGATCCCCAGCTCGTTCATGGAGTAAAGGACCCTTCTCTGCACCGGCTTAAGGCCGTCCCGGATATCCGGCAGGGCCCTAGCCACGATAACGCTCATGGCGTAGTCGATAAAGGACTTCTGCATCAGCTCCGAGTATTCTGTTTTGATGATCCGGTCCTCCTCGGGAATGAGGGGGGCCGTATTCTTTTCTTTATTGGTGTCTTTTTTTGCCATTATTTAAATGTCCAGTTCTGCGTCGTTTGCGTGATCATGAATATAGGCTCTTCTGGGAGGAACGTCCGCTCCCATAAGAAGCTCTGTCATGGAGGAGGCCAGAAGGGCGTCCTCGATCTGCACCTGCTTCAGATACCTGCGGGCGGGATCCAGGGTAGTTTCCCAGAGCTGCTCCGCGTCCATCTCGCCCAGGCCTTTGTAGCGCTGAAGGGTAAAGTCCCCGCTGTGGGTCTTTCTGTATCTGGCCAGGGCATAGTCGTCGTAGAGATACTCTCCTTCGCCCTTTTTTGGCACCACCTTGTAAAGAGGCGGCATGGCCACATACACATGGCCTTCGTTGATCAGATCCGGCATGAAGCGGTAAAAGAGGGTCAGAAGCAGGTTGGAGATATGGGCTCCGTCCACGTCCGCATCCGCCATGATCACGATCTTGTCATAGCGCAGCCTCGTGATATCGAAGTCATCTCCGTAGCCTTCCGAAAAGCCGCAGCCGAAGGCGTTGATCATGGTCTTGATCTCGGCGTTGGCCAGGATCTTGTCAATGCTGGCCTTTTCCACATTCAGGATCTTGCCCCGGATGGGAAGAATGGCCTGGTACATGCGGTCTCTGGCCATCTTTGCGGAGCCGCCTGCGGAATCGCCCTCCACGATGAAGATCTCGCACTTTGAGGCGTCCCGGCTGGTGCAGTTGGCCAGTTTGCCGTTGGAATCGAAGGAAAACTTCTGCTTTCCCAGAAGGTTGGTCTTGATCTTCTCCTCGTTCTTACGGATCTTTGCCGCCTTTTCGGCGCAGCCGATCACAGTTTTCAGGGTATCCAGATTTCTGTCAAAGTAGCGGACGATCTCCTCTCCCGTGACCTGGGCCACAGCCCTGGAGGCGTCCTGGCTTCCCAGCTTGGTCTTGGTCTGGCCTTCGAAGATGGGATCAGGATGCTTGATGGAGACCACCGCCGTAAGTCCGTTCCTGATATCGGCGCCGGTGAAGTTGGCGTCCTTTTCCTTAAGAATGTTCAGGGTCCTGGCATAGGTATTGATCACCTGGGTGAACTGGGCCTTGAAGCCCGTCAGGTGGGTGCCGCCCTCCGTATTCTGGATGTTATTGCAGAAGCCCAGGATGTTCTCGTGAAATTCGTTGACGAACTGGAAGGCCACGTCCACGGAGATCTCCTCCGCCATGCCTGAGAAATAGACCACGTCCGTCAGGGTCTCCTTGGATTTGTTGAGCTCCCGGATAAAGCCGATGATGCCGTCGGGCTCGTGGAATTCCAGCTTCTCTTCGCTTCCCTCTCTCTTATCCTCGTAAACGATGGTCAGATCGGGATTCAGATAAGTGGTCTCGTGGAGGCGGTTCTTTACGTCCTCCTCCCGGAACCTGGTCTTTTCGAAGATCTCCGGATCGGGCAGGAAATTGATCAGAGTGCCTGTTCCTCTGGCTCTGCCGGCCACAGGAAGAAGTCCGTCCTCCAGCTCCAGAACGGGAATGCCTCTTTCATATCTGTCTTCATAGACCTTTCCCCCGGTGCGTACCTGGACGGTCAGATGCAGGGAAAGAGCGTTGACCACCGAGGAGCCTACGCCGTGGAGGCCGCCGCTGGTCTTATAGGCCGTGTTGTCGAACTTGCCGCCGGCGTGAAGGGTGGTAAAGACCACGCGCTCCGCGCTGACGCCCTTTTCGTGCATGCCGATGGGAATACCTCTTCCGTTGTCCTCCACCGTGCAGGAGCCGTCCGCTTCCAGGGTAACCTTAATGGTATCGCAGTAGCCGGCCAGATGCTCGTCCACGGAGTTGTCCACGATCTCATAGATCATGTGGTTGAGCCCTTTGGTGGATACGCTTCCTATATACATGCCCGGACGTTTCCGGACCGCTTCCAGGCCCTCCAGCACCCTTATACTGGAGGCGTCATAGATTTCTGTCTTATTCTTATCAGCCATGTATTCCTCATTATCCTCAGAACAGGAAAAATCAGGGGCTCCCCTGATTTTCCGGCAAAACCATCCTGTTCAGTTCATGTTTTTTATTTACAGCTCCGGGATCTCCAGCTTTTTAGAGCAGGCGATGGCCAGAGCGCCGGGGCCGATGTGGGTGCATACGCTCAGGGAAAGGACATCGTCAAAGACCCGGAAGCCCGGGAAGGCAGCTCTTACTTCTTCCCGCCAGGGAGCAAAGGTATCGGGGCAGCTGGCATGAACCGCGTACAGATGGCAGGTCTCGGTCTCTGTCCCGCCAAAGCGCTCATTGATATCCTTCTTCATGGCGGCCAGCATGGTGGTCTTGCCCTGATTTACGGTCCTGGCCTTTGAATAGGCGTCCAGCTTTTCCCCCTGGATCTGCAGGACAGGCTTAAGCCGCAGCAGGGTTCCTATGGCAGCCGCCGCAGGTGTGATCCTGCCGCCCCGCTTCAGATACTCCAGGGTATCCAGCATGATATAAATGGAGGATTCGAACTTTTCCTTTTCCAGGATCTCTCTGATCCTGACCGCGTCAAAGCCTTTTTCCGCCAGAGCCAGAGCGTCCAGTACAGAAGCCCTCATAGTAACGGAGATTCTCTGGTTGTTGACCACCTGGACCCGTCCGTCATAATCTTCCGCAAACATCAGAGCAGACTGGCAGGAGCCGGAAAGTCCGCTGGACATGGGGATATAGACCACCTGATCATTCTTTTCCAGGGCCCTGTCCCAGATCTTCATGACCTCTCCGGGGCTGGGCTGGGAAGTAATGATCTTCTCCCCGCTGCCCATCCTCTGGAAGAACTCCTCCCGGCTCATGGTCACGCCTTCATAATAGGTCTCTCCCCCGATCATGAAGGGCATGGGCACCACCGTAACGCCCATATCCTTTCCCATCTGCTGTGTGATTCCGCTGTTGCTGTCAGTGATCACCGCTACTTTCGCCATAACAATGTCTCCCTAAAGAATGCCGGACAAGGGGGCAGGCGGCTTTTCATATCTTACTGCAGTACTGTAAAAGCCCCTTTATCATCCGGTTGAATGTTTCATAATCCGTTTTATCATACGTTCAGATAGTCCTAAAGTCAACCGATTTCACGATTCCCGCTCCATATGCGCTGTCCTTTGCAAGCTTTCTGTCCACGCAGGCGGCCGCCAGTTTCATGACGCCGGAGTCGGCATAGATATCCGCCATAATAAAACCCAGATCCCCGCTCTGACGGACACCGAAGATATCTCCGGGGCCTCTCAGTTTTAAATCCTCTTCCGCAATGGTAAAGCCGTCGTTGTTTTTTACCAGGATGTCCAGGCGCTCCGGCCTGTCCTTTCCCTGTGCATAGAGAAAGATGCAGTAGGACTGGTCCTTTCCTCTTCCCACCCGGCCGCGGATCTGATGGAGCTGGGAAAGCCCGAAGCGCTCCGCGTTCTCCACCAGCATGACAGTGGCGTTGGGTACGTTGATGCCCACCTCTATGACGGTGGTGGATACCAGGATGTCCGTTTCATGGGCGGCAAACCTTTCCATGGCCGCCTCCTTGTCCGCACTCTTCATTCTGCCGTGCAGGGAGTCGATGCGGATCTGAGGCGGAAATACTTCTCTGAGCATCTGGGTATAGTCGGTGACATTCTCCATTTCTCCGGAAGTTCCCGGAGAAATGAGCCCGGAAGGATCTTCCATGTCCTCGGGATCCGGAGGCTCCACAGCCGGGCAGATCACATAGACCTGGCGGCCCTCCAGGACCTGCCTGTATAAAAAGCGAAGGGCCTTGTCCCTCTGTCCCTGTTCCATGGCCAGGTTCTTAATGGGCAGGCGGTCGGCGGGAAGCTCTCTGAGTTCGGAGATCTGCAGATCTCCGTAGAGGATGATGGCCAGGGTCCTGGGGATGGGAGTGGCGCTCATGACAAGGACGGGGACCTCCTTTCCCTTGTCTGCCAGTCCCTCTCTCTGCCGGACGCCGAAGCGGTGCTGCTCGTCCGTGATCACCAGGCCCAGATCGTGGTACTCCACAGCCTCCTGGAAAAGGGCGTGGGTCCCGATGATGATGTCCGCCTTTCCGGAAGCGATCTCACCGTATATCTTTTTCCGTTCCCTGGCTTTGACTGAACCGGTCAGAAGGACGGGATGAACGGGAAGGTCATATTTTTCCGCCATTTCGCAAAGGGCCTTCATGTGCTGGCCGGCCAGGACCTCGGTGGGCGCCATCAGGGCCCCCTGTCGTCCGTTCCCGGCGGTCATGATCAGGGCCAGGAAAGCCAGGATGGTCTTTCCGGATCCCACGTCGCCCTGCAGCAGGCGGTTCATGACATGGCGCCCCGAAAGATCTTTCTGGATCTCCTTCCAGGCCTTTTGCTGGCCCTGTGTCAGCTGAAAGGGCAGCTTTCCGATCAGGTCCTGTGTCAGGGGGACCTCCTTCATGGGGCGGAGATTTTCCGTATCCTGTGCCTGGGCCTTCTGGCGTCTGACGGTCAGGATAAAGGAAAAGAACTCGTCGAAAATGAGCCTTCTCCTGGCTGAGCGCACATCCTCTTCCGTCAGGGGGAAGTGGATCTTCCTTACTGCTTCTGCCTGGCCAATCAGTCCGTATTCCTTTCTCTCCTTCTCATCCAGATAGTCCGCGGGAAAGGCGTAGCCCTCCAGGACCTGCCGTATGGCTTTTACCAGGGTCTGGTTCTTCAGGCCCTTTGTCAGAGAATAACGGGGCTGCATGGTATTCTGCACGGCGGCATATTTTTCCGGAGTAAAGATCTGAGGCTGCTCCATGTAGTAAAGACCTGTTTTTGTGGTCTTTAAAAGGCCCCTGAAAATGTGCCTGGAGCCCGGAGAAAGGGTCCCCCTCAGGTAGGGCATGTTGAAAAAGGAAAGACGCACCTTTCCTGTGCGGTCACCCGCCTGGAAATGGGTGATGGTCCTTTTTCCCGCCCGGGCTGTGGAGCCTCCTCCTATGACGGAAAGGGACAGGGTCACGATCTGCCAGGGCCTGGCCTCTGCAACATTCACCGGATCGTCATAGCGGTCATAGCCCGTTGGGTAACAGGCGATCAGGTCCCCGGCGGTAAATAGCCCCCGGGACGCAAAAAGGGCTGAAGTCTTCTCTCCAACCCCTCTGATCTCTTCCAGTTTTGTAAACTTGTTCATATATACCTCGAATATGGATCAGATGCCCTGCAGGCAGTCCTGTCATGCTCTGCCGTCCGGCAGTTTTTTAAGGATGGATCCCGACACCCGGTGCAGAAGGGCCGATACGGGGATAGAAAGTACCAGGATCAGAAAATACACCATATATCTGCCTGTGGAAAAGCCGGATTTTTTCATGATCTCCCGGATTCCCACATGGACCAGGTAAAACTCCAGGGTCCTTTCCCCGCACCAGGAAACACAGCTGCGTAAAAATCTGCCGGGAAGGCTTTTCCTCAGTTTCTCCGGGACCTTCTCTATCAGTAAGACGGTCAGAAGAAGCCAGAAAAGTGTACAGACCGCCATGGCCGGCCTTCCAAGAAGCGGCAGGGCGCCTTTTGCGCATACATAATGGGATGCGGCTGCCAGACCAAGGAGCCAGGCAAGCCCCTCCCCGCTAAGACGTTCATTATTCTGGGACCGTATGCCTAAGTATACTCCTCCGATAAAGGAAGGGATCCTGAGCAGCATGATACTGGTTTTGTCCATAAAGCCGGTGAAGGAAAGCGTCAGGACATCCGCAAGGAGAAAAACGGCGCCAGCCACAAGGACCAGCCTCAGTCTTCTTCCCACAGGGTTCCCGTCCAGGTCCAGAGCCTCGCAGATACAGGGAAAAAGCAGGTAGCAGAACAGGATGCAGGGTATATACCAGAAAAGCCTGAAGCCGTCCGTAAAAAAGGAAAGGAAGAACACGTCCTTCAGAAAACGGGCAAAGCCCGTCCCAAGAAGCAGGACTCTTAAAACAAAAAGGACCGGGACACAGAAAAGCAGGTAGGGGACAA
>DETN01000161.1 GCA_002362155.1 Lachnospiraceae bacterium UBA3287
CGCCGTCAGCCCGCGCCAGAAAAAAGAGGCTGTGGATGAACCGCAGCCTCTTTTATTCTGATCAGGTCATATTTCCGGGCTTTTGTACAGAAGCCTGAGTTTATGCCTCTGCCTTCCAGATGCCGTGCAGGTTGCAGCTCTCGTAAGCGGCAACAGCTTCCTCTCCTTCTGCCAGAGCGAAGGTAGCGGTGGGAGCATCTCCGGGCTTTAAGTCTTTCTTCTGGAAGCCCTGATTGGTCTCGAGAATGATCCACTCGATATAGTGGACATCCAGCATGGGATGGGCCACGCTGCCGACATTGACCTTGACGCAGCTGCCTTCCCTGATGATCTCGGGGATATGTTTTTCGCGGGCAGCGTCAACGGTTCCGGGAACGACTTCTACCATGGCTTCACCGCAGCACTTGGTAGGGCATTTGGACTCGCGGAACACAACAACGATCTTGCCGCAGCCTTCACACTTGTAAAATTTCATAGACTACCTCCTTGTTTGATTGCTTTTTCCTATGCGTTTTCATAAGAATTCCTGAAATCATTCTACTAGATATATGACAAAAGTGCAAATTGATCATGACTGCCTGCGAAGCTTTTCCAGGATCTCCTTAAAATACTCCGGAAGAGGAGCCTTAGTCTCTACATACTGTCCGCTGACCGGATGCACAAAGCCCAGAACGCCCGCATGCAGGCACTGGCCGAAGGTCTCATAGGGACAGGTCCTCCTGCCCTGGTAGACCGCATCGCCGATCAGAGGATGCTTTATATAGGCCATATGGACCCTGATCTGGTGGGTCCTGCCTGTTTCCAGCACGCATTCCACGAAGCTGTAGTCTCTAAACCGCTCCAGCACGTGGATATGGGTCACGGCCCGCTTGCCGCCGGGCATAACGGCCATCTTCTTCCGTTCCTTATAGTCCCTGCCGATGGGCTGGTCCACGGTAATATCATCGTCGTGCAGCCTCCCGTAGCAGATGGCATAGTATTTTCTTGTGATGCTGTGGTCCTTCAACTGGGCGGCGATGGACCTGTGGGCGGCATCGTTCTTGCAGATGATGACGGACCCCGTGGTATCCTTGTCGATCCGGTGGACAATGCCCGGACGAAGGACGCCGTTGATCCCCGACAGATTGTCTCTGCAGTGGAACATGACCGCGTTGACCAGAGTCCCGCTGTAATGGCCCGCGGCCGGGTGGACCACCATGCCTTTCGGCTTATTGACCACCAGTACGTCGTCATCCTCGTAAAGGATGTCCAGGGGAATATCTTCCGCCTCTATATCCGGCAGCACCTGGTCCGGTATGGAAATGGTCACCAGGTCTCCTTCCTCCGCTTTGGCGGAAGGCTTTACTTCCTTCCCGTTCACCAGGATCCTTCCTTCCGAAAAAAGCTTTTTGAGAAAGGACCTGGACCGGTCTTCCACAAGGGCCGCCAGGACCCTGTCTATGCGGATCCCTTCGTACTCCTCCGTAATGGTAAAAACGGTCTTTTTCTCCTGGCTGCCGGCGGCATCCGTCCCTGTCATAGATCCTTTCCTTTCTTCCTGTAAAGGAAATCGAAGTCGTGGTCGTCCTTATAGTAGAACAGGATGGTCAGCGCCAGAAGAATGGTGGCACAGGTCACGTAGATATCCGCCACATTGAAAACGGGAAAATCGATCAGGGAAAAATAGATAAAATCCCTGACATAGGAAAATGCGATCCTGTCGATCACATTGCCTATGGCGCCGGCGCCGATCAGGACCACCAGGATCCTGAGGGGCAGATATTTTCTTACGGGCGGCATTTTAAAAAGCACATAGAAGACCGCCGCCATGGCCAGGAAGGTCACCAGGAGGAAAAAACCTCTGGCGTTCTGCAGGACGCCGAAGGCCGCTCCGTGGTTCTCCAGGTAGAAAAATTCCAGTACGCCGGGGATCAGGACCAGGGATTCCTTTCCCTTAAGGCCTCCCTCCGCAGCGATCTTGGTGACCTGGTCCAGCAGGACCAGGACTGCCATGGCTGCTGTTTCCAGAAGCAGAAGGCTTCTTTTGACTGTTGCTTCAGATGATCCCATCAGCCTTCCTCCGCAAAGATGAGTTCTTTCAGGGCCAGACGGATTTCCTCGTCGGTCACGGTCTCGTCCACAAAGGCCTGCCCGATCCCCTTCAGGAGTACGAAGCGGACTTTTCCGTTCACTGCCTTCTTATCGGATCTGGCAATGTCCAGGACCTTATCCACATTCAGAGACTCCAGGCAGATGGGAAGTCCGAAGGGAACGAACATATCCCTGATCTCATAAAAGTCTTCCATTTCGATCAGGTCTCTCTTCCAGGAGATCCAGGCAGCCGCCACGCAGCCCAGCGCCACGCATTCCCCGTGGGTCATGGTGAAGTCCATGTATTTCTCTATGGCATGGCCCAGGGTATGGCCCAGGTTCAGCAGCATGCGTTCTCCTTTTTCAAGAGGGTCTGCCTCCACCACTGCCTTTTTGATCTCATTGCTGCGAAGGAGCATCTCCTGCAGGACCTCTGTTTCCTGTCCCAGGATCTCATACATGTTTTCCAGAAGCCACTCGTAATAGCTGTCATCTCTGATCAGCCCGTGCTTCATGACCTCGGCAAATCCGGAGGAAAACTGCCTGCCGTCCAGGCTCTTTAATGTGCCGACATTGGAATAGACCAGCTTCGGCATGCAAAAGGCCCCGATCATGTTCTTGTAGCCCTCGAAGTCAATGCCGGTCTTGCCGCCGATGGAGGAATCCGCCTGGGAGAGCAGCGTGGTGGGGATCTGGATAAAATCAACGCCCCGTAAATAGGTAGCAGCGGCAAATCCCGTCATGTCTCCCACGACGCCCCCGCCAAGGGCCGCAAGAAGGGTCTTTCTGTCATAGCCGTTTTCGATCAGAAAACGGTAGATGCCGGCCATGGTGTCCAGGTTCTTATGCTCTTCGCCTTCGGGGATGACGCACATCCTGGCGTCGGGACATATCTCCAGGACCCTGGCAAGGACCTCCCGCCCGTAAAGGGATTCAACTTTTGTGTCGGTGATCACACAGATCCTGCGGTTTTTTCCGCCCAGGGCCTCCAGTTCGGCAGGGAGGGAATCAAAGGAATCCGTATAAACGATATCGTAGCAGGGGCTGCCGTCCCTGTTTACGGTCAGTCTTCTGTTTTCGCTCATGATCGCATCTGTCCTCTTTTCTCTTAAATATCCATTAAAAAGCCTCTCCGATGAAATCTCACAGGAGAGGCTTTTTCATACACAGCTTCTATCTGAAATTTACTTTTTGCTGAAGGGGGAAGTAAGGTTTGCGGGCGCTCCCGAATTGGTGGTGGCGGCCACGTCTCCGGAAATATCCACGTTGGCGGGAGTGATCACAAAAATATAATGGGAGATCTTCATGACATTTCCCCGCATGGCATAGGTGGAGCCGGATGTAAAGTCAATGATCCTCTGGGCGATATCCACGTCCAGACCTTCCAGGTTCAGGACTACGGTGCTGCCTACCAGAAGATTGTCCGTCACTTCCCTGGCGTCGTTGACGGAAGTGGGTTTGATGACGCACACTTCCATGCCGGCTTCCGTCATGGACCGTTTGACGCTTCTGGCTGTCTGTCCTTCCCGGGTCTGAGGCACTCTCTGGGCTGCCTGGGGAGTTCTTCTCTGGGCAGGGCCGCCGGAGGGTCTTCTTACCTGAGCAGTGTTTTCATAATCATTATCTCTGTCTCTGGGCATGGTTCTCTCCTCTTTTACAGGTCTGGATGCTCTGGCCTGCGCAGTCTGGCCGGACGGTCTGTTCTGTCTGGGGGCCTGATCGCTTTTTGCAGGTCTGGACTGGCGGGGACGGGCAGGTGCAGGTTCTTCCGCTACCACCTCTTCCACAGCCTCATCGTCGAGATCATCTTCATCATAATATTCGTCTTCGTCATAGGGATCTTCATTGATCTTCATTGCGTTGATCAGTTTGTCCATTACACTCATTATCAGGGCTCCTCACTGCACTGCGTACTGCCTTTCACCGAAGATTCCGGTGCCTACACGGATCATCGTCGCCCCTTCTTCGATGGCGACTTCGTAATCACCGGTCATTCCCATGGAAAGGTGATCCATAGACACATTATCAATGGATTTGTTTTTTATGTCAACCGATAATTCCCGGAGCTGTCTGAAAAAGGGCCGGCTCTTCTCCGGGTCTTCCGTATAGGGGGCGATGGTCATAAGGCCCGATACCTTAAGCCCCGGCAGATCCGCGATCTTTCGGATCAGAGCTTCCGTTTCTTCAGGGCTTACGCCGAACTTGGTTTCCTCTCCCGCCACGTTGACTTCTATGAGGACCGGCATGACCCGGCCCGCCTTTACGGCTTCCTTACTGATGACTGCGGCCAGGGCCTCGTTGTCCACCGAATGGATCATGACCGCCCTGTCCATCAGGTATTTTACCTTGTTCTTCTGCAGGTGGCCGATCATATGCCAGTTGATATCCCCGGGCAGCTGGGGGAACTTGTCCACGATCTCCTGGACCCGGTTCTCTCCGAAAGCCCTCTCTCCCGCCCGGTAGGCTTCTTCCAGCAGGGAGACCGGCTTTGTTTTGGTGACACAGATCAGAAGCACGTCCTTCCGGTCTCTTCCGGACCGGCGGCAGGCCGCCTGGATCCTTTCCTCTACAGCTTTCAGATTTTCTGCAATATTGTTCTGGGACATAGGTCCTCCTTACTGATTTACAAACTCCTCGGGATTGATGGTATTGGCATAGAGGACGATATAGTCATACTCCATGAGGCCATAGATGGAGTGGGGCTCCACGATGGCAAAGTCCTCGTTCTGATAGAGGATGGAGACCTCTCTGAAGTCCGCATATCCCTTATTGATGTAATAAACGCCGGTCAGCTGGGCCACGTCCCCCAGGGTGAACTGGTCCTGTGAATCCTTTTTCAGGATGATTTCTCCTGCCTTGAGGACAGATCCGTCCAGGAAATAATACTCCTCATTCTCCGAATAAGGCGTCGTGGGAACGAACTCTATGGTGGGTTCCGCGTCCGTGCTGGAATAGACCTGCAGGTAGACGCCCTTTCTGCCTTCCGTGCCGGTGGTCAGAAAATCCTTGGGGATCAGGAAGAATTCTCCCGTGGTGATGGAGGAATTGGGCACCTTCAGGCCGGTCTTTTTGTTGGTCACCACTTCCACGTCGATAAATCTGTCCGTGCAGAAAGTCACCATGGAATTGGTAAAGGTCAATGTCACAAAGCAGTCTCCCGCCTCGTCCACGCGGGAGGATACGGAAGCCCAGGACTCCAGCCCGTTCTTCAGGAACTTGATCTTGATATTTCCTTCCTTTTCCAGAGCCAGGGCCTGTTCCGGGGTATCCACCCTGATGACCACGGACCAGGTCTCGTTGTCGCAGACTCTGAAGATGGGATCTCCTTCCCTCACCTGCTGGTTGTTGGCCACTTCCTTTTTCTTATAGGCGGATTCGTTGAAATCCTCTTTCCGGATGGTGTCCGCCGTCTTGTTCTCATAGCCGTCCACCGCGTATACGATATCCCCCGTCACTTCGGAATAGCAGGTATGGATATCGGCGGAGGACATGTCCTGGATGCTCTCCAGCACGCTGCGGTTGGTGATCTTCAGGGAAGCGGACTGGATGGAATTCTTATAGTCATAGATGGTCTGGAAGTTGGTCCTGTCGAAATCCGCCGTAAAGTCTATGGCATCCTGGCGGAACTCTGTCAGGATGGATTCGGTATAGTATTTCTCCAGATCGGCATACTTGCTCAGATACTCCTGCAGAAGTCCCTTTTCGTCGATGGTATAGGCCAGGGCCCCGTATCCCAGACGCTCCGTTTCCTTATTGTAGAAGTTAATGATGCCCGTATATCCGGATTCCACGATCTTTTCCTCGCGGACCGCAATGCCCCGGGTGATCAGATCGTCGGCCAGCGAACCGGTCCGCACCTCGTATACGTCCGTTTTTTTGGAGGTCATGATCGTAAAGACCTGACTGATCAAATAAAACAGAATGCCGGCAAAAATGACCAGGCTGACATTCAGATTGAAGCCTCTCCGGCCGAGGCGTTTTCTTTTTGTGTTTTTATATCCGCTTTTAAGAGACGCCAATGCTTTTCTCCTTCCAGAGTCTGTCCGGTGCAGGGTTGGTACAGTTATTAATCTTATCACGGGAACGGAAAGGATGCAATTTATACATAATTGTTAAATGTTTCTGAAATAGTTGAGAAACTGGCAGGATACCGTCAGGGACGCATCAGGACGCAGCCTTCACCCGGCCCGGGCCAAAAAACAAGCCCCGCAGCAGATGCTGCGGGGCTGTAAACAGCGGATGAATCAGAGTGAGAGTGCAACCAGATCCCTGATGCTCTCGGGCAGATCAGAGATATCTACAGAGATGCAGATGGTGAAGTTGACATCGAACTTTTTGCCTATGGCCTCGATTTTTCTGATGACAGATGCGTAATCTGAATTCTCGGAAAGCTTTGCTACCTTCAGAAAGCTGTCGATGTAGACAAGTTCAAGGTCATGATCCTGTGAAATGACGCCGCAGATGAAACCGATAAACTGATCCGTATTCTCAAGGCTGAAATCGCTGACGTTGATCAGGCGGATCCTGTTGTTCAGTTCGTACATATGATTTGTACTTTTATCGATATAGACGACGCTGCCGAGTGCCTCTTTCACTTCGCTGTTGACTTTGTCAAGCAAGCTTATGGTCTTTCCTTTTCCCTTGTCTCCTACAATAAGCTGAACCATTGGCTATGTCCTCCTACCTTTTGTGGTTATTGAAGATTTCATCCTGATGGATGATAGATTCATTATAAGTGAATGAGAATCAAAAAACAACACGCAAAAAAAGTTAACGCCGCCATTTCTGCATGTTTATGCATAAATAATGTTTATTTATACATTTCTCTCCATTCATAGTCGCCTCTGTCAAGGGCCTTGATCAGAAGCTCTGCCGTCGCCAGATTGGACGCCAGCGGGATATTGTTCCTGTCACAGATACGGATCACGATGTTGACGTCCGGCTCGTGGGACTTCGGATTGTCGGGATCACGCAGGAAAATGACCAGGTCGATCTCGTTGTGTTCGATCATGGCAGCCACCTGCTGCATGCCGCCCAGATGGCCTGTCAGAAGCTTTCTGACATTCAGGTTGGTCACTTCCTCGATCAGACGGCCTGTGGTGCCGGTGGCATAGACGTCGTGCTTGCTGAGGATCCCTCTGTAGGCGATGCAGAAATTCTGCATCAGTTTCTTTTTCGCGTCGTGTGCAATTAAAGCAATTTTCATTTTTCCCCAAACCCCGCTTACTTATGAATGCTGCAACATGATGACTGATTATTTTTACGGATCACCCCAATCCGTATGATACAATGTCAGGCCTCGGACGTCCCCCCGGAGATCCTCTGCCCCTTATCCGCGCATGCCCACCGAAAGCACACACCCTATGCCGGCAAAGAGGCTGACCAGACTGGTCAGACCGTAGCTGACAAAAGGAAGCGGTATGCCGGTATTGGGCAGGAGCCCTATGGTAACAAAGATATTGATGAAGCCCTGAAAACCGATCCAGGCCCCGATGCCGGAGGCCAGTATGCGTCCTCTCAGGTTTCTTGCCCTGGAAGCAATGGAAAAGCATCTGACACATATGCCCAGGAGCAGAAGCGCGACCAGGCAGCAGCCTATGAAGCCGAATTCCTCGCCGATCACGGCATAGATAAAGTCGGTCTGGGCCTGCGAAATAAAACCCGTATTCAGCAGCGAGCTGATGGTCGTCGTGTTGTAGCCCTTGCCCATCAGTCTTCCGGACCCTATGGCCGTCATGGACTTGATGGTCTGATAGGCGGTGGTAGAAGCGTATTCCTCCGGATGAATCCATGCCAGGATACGGCTCTGCTGATAGGTGTTCAGAAGAGTCTGATCCGGCTGCAGGATCATAAAGATCAGCAGGGCCGCGCAGGGAATCATCACAGCTATGGCTCCGAAGATGATCTTGTAGTCAAGACCTCCCGCAAACAGGAGGCTGCAGACAATGATCATAAAGACCAGAGCCGTGGAAAGATCGGGTTCCTTCACGATCAGAAAGGCCGGAGCAACGGCCAGAGCAAGGACGATCACCGGCATCAGAAGCCAGTGTACACTTCTCCTCAATTTTATTATGAGGGCAGAATAAAATAAAATCAATAATAATTTGGCCGCCTCGGAAGGCTGAAAAGTCAGCCCGCCCAGGGAGATCCATCTGCGGGCGCCGCCTCCGGTGGAGCCGAAAAGGAGGACCGAGACCAGCATAAGAACGGCGAATACATAAAAGCCCCAGTAGAAATCCAGAAGCTTTCTGTAGTCGATGACCGCCGCGGCGATCAGGGCCAGGATCCCTATGCCCAGTCCCATGACCTGACGGTCCATGAGAGAGGGAGCGGCGCTTCGGATGGCCAGGATCCCGATCAGGGTCAGGGCCAGCACCATGACGGTCAGAAGAAAATCAAATTTTCTGATGGAAAAATTCTCAAACATCCTGCTCTCCTTATCAGTCCACGTTGATGTTGCCGTAGAGCTCCGCGTTCTGAAGAATGGAATCCAGACTGGAATCTCCGGTATAGTAGGACAGGATCATCTGGGTGACCTGGGCCGCGTAGGTAGATGTATAACCGTAGGCGATCCTGGTGGCACCCGCAATCTCGGGATTGTCGTAGGGCGCGAAGCAGATAAAGAGGGAGTGGTTGGGCCGGTTGGAAGCGTTCTCGGCAGTACCCGTCTTGCCCGCCACCTGGAAGCTCAGTCTGTAGAAGTAGTTGAGGTCGCGGACGACGCCCCGCATGCCTTCGTAGATGGCGTTCCAGTAGTCTTCGGAAAGGGCGACGCCTCCGGTGATCTCGGCGGAATTGAACCGTTCCGTTCCCTGGGGATCGATGATCTTGTCCACCAGGGTCAGATCGTAGCAGGTGCCCCTGTTGGCAATGGTGGAAACGTATCTGGCAAGGCCCGCGGTGGAATAGGCGTTGTCGGCCTGGCCGATGGCGGCACGGACGCAGTCGCCTGTGGCCACATGGGGAGCGGCCTCTTCGATCTCCACGCCGGACCTGCGGTTCAGGCCGTACATGGCGGCGTATTTCTGAAGTCTTTCGATGCCTCTGGCGGAATTATAGCTGTTATCGGTGGAAAAGCTGCCGCTGTCGTCCTTCTGCCCCAGTCTGTAGCCCACTTCATAGAAATACATGTTGCAGGAATGGGTGATGGCGCTGGAAAGGGCCAGGGACCCGTGGGAGCTGGGATAGACCCAGCATACAGGGGAGGGATCCTCTTCGTTTCCCACGCCCTTGCCGATCTTTGTAAAGCCTCTTCCGCAGGAGAAGCGGTCCCTGAGGGTAAGCACGCCCTCTTCCAGACCGGCCGTGGAGGAAACGATCTTGAAGGTGGAACCGGGCGCCGTGATCTGCTGGGTGGCGTAATCCAGCATGGGATTGGAGGCGTCCTGGGAGATCTTCTTGAAGTAGTCCTGATCCACCCCGTTGGACAGCAGGTTGTTGTCATAGCCCGGATAGGAGACCAGGGCCAGGACCTGGCCGTTCCTGGGATCTGTCAGAACGCAGGAGGCCGTACAGGGATCCAGGGCCAGCATGGCAGGGGTCAGCTGCATGTTCTTGATCCGGTTGACCATAAAGGTATAGGCGGATTCTCTTCCGTTCTTAAAGCTCTCCAGCTCTGCATCGGGCAGGGATACGATGCCCTGGTCCAGCAGAAGCTGGCAGACCATCCTGGAATCCAGCGCTTCGTTGACGATCATGTAGCGGTAGATCTTTTTGGCAAGACCCGAACTGGTCCTGGCGTTTTCCAGGATATAATCGCACAGAGCCTTGTAGACGTCGCTGTCGGAGGAGGACTGCGCATTCAGGTAGGAGGGATCGATCCAGCCGGCGGAGACCGCATGGGCCAGGAATTCCGAAAGGGAGGCCGACTCGTCTTCGGTCCATCCCACATATACGCTGTCGGTCTTATCGATATTGTCTCTGATCAGGACCCCGTTGTTGTAGAGGTAGGTGACCAGGTAGTTCTCGTAGGATTTGTATTCGTTGGAAAGATCGCCGTAGGGAGTCCTGGCGAATTCGATCTCGTTCTGCAGACCCATGATGACGCCGTCCAGATAGAGCTGGAAGACCTGATAGACCTGCTTTTCCGTTTCGGTGGCGTCCTCCGTCTCGAATTCATCCAGATCCAGGATGTTGTTGAAGCATGCCGCGTACACATCGCTGATGGGAATGATGATCTTGCTGGCAGACATCTCCTCGTCGATCACAAAGTCTTCCACCCTGTCCCGGATCCGGTCCAGGATGATGTTAGCCAGGCTGGTCTCCAGAATGCGGTAGGCGGCTGCCTGCAGTTCGGAGTCAATGGTCAGATAGACGTCGCTTCCGGATGTGGATCTGGTCTCGCTGATCAGGCCCAGCTCCCTTCCCAGGGAATCCACGTTGATGGTCCTGCGGCCGCTTGTTCCGTGGAGTTCCTCCTCCATGGAGGCTTCAATGCCCAGCTTGCCGATGATGTCGCCGCTGCGGTAGTCCTCTCCCTCCGCGGATTTCTCTTCCAGCTCCGCGGCCGAGATCTCGCCCGTGTAGCCCAGAACGTTGGACATGGTCTCCCCCTGGGTGTAGACGCGCTTTAAGGTCTCCTCCACGGAAACGCCCGACAGAGAGTCGGACATGCGGCGGATCTCCTCAACGGTCTCGGGACTGACATCGGAAGCGATGACTGCGGGAATATACTTCTGAAAATAGTTCAGGGAAATCAGATAGCGGCAGATGACGGTATCCAGCAGATGGAGCTTGCCGGAATAGCCTCCGGTATAGTAGGCGTGGCTGGTATCGATCTCATATCGCTCGGCCAGATCCTCGATGACCCCCTCGGCGGTCCTGGTGCGTTCCTCGCTGGACAGATCCTCTATATAGGCGTGTCCGTAGACGTCTGCCAGGAAGCGCTGCTGCAGGATCCCCTCGTCCACAAAGCGGTAGCTGCCGCCCAGGTTCAGGGTGATGCCGAAGTCCCCGGTCATGGTATCCCCGTTCTTTTCCACCGTCAGGATGGTATTGCGGATGGTCTCGTTGAGCAGGGCGTCGGTATCGTCCTCCTGGGTCGTTTCGTCCCGGATGACGATGTTGTAGGCCGTCTCGTTGTAGGCCAGGAGCTTTCCGCTGCGGTCAAAGATCCTGCCCCGTTCCGCCGGAACGGCGATCTCTCTGCGGATGCTGGACTGGAATTCGGCCAGATACTCGTCGCCCCGGACGATCTGCAGGACGTAGAGCCGCCCGATCACCAGGACTGTCAGAAGGACCATGATGATGGAAAGGATGGCCGGACGGTTCTGCCCGAATCTTCTGATCTTCTGTTTCCTTGTGTTTTGGTTATCAGACATCGCTTGTCTCCAGATATCCCGACTCCCTCATGCTCACATAGCAGTTGTCCCCGATGATCAGGTGGTCCGCCAGTTCTATATCCAGCAGGCGTCCCGCCATCCAGATCTGATTGGTCATTTCTATGTCCATTCTGCTGGGGGTGGGATCTCCGCTGGGATGATTGTGGAGCAGGATAATGCTGACGGCTCCCTCCCGCAGGGCCCTGATATAGATATCCCGGGGAGAAAGCAGTGTACTGTTTACTGTGCCGATGGTCAGGAGGATCTCCCTGATCAGGGCCATTTTGTTGTCGAGGAGCAGAAGAAAGGTCTTCTCCTGTTTTTCATGCCGAAGGAGCTCCATATAGTAGTCGGAGACCGCCTCGGGACAGCAGAAGGACAGCTTTTCGGAGGCCTTCTCCATGGAAATGCGCCTGGACAGCTCCGACAGGCAGAGCAGCTTTACGGCCTTGACCTCTCCGATCCCCTTCATGGCAAGCAGATCCTTCATGGTCAGGTCGTAGAGGACCGACAGGCCCGTATTGTCCGGATCCCGGCTGGTCAGGACCTGTCTGGCCAGTTCCGTAGCGCTGACATTGGCGGTCCCGGTCCGAAGGATCACGGCCAGAAGTTCGGCATTGGTAAGACTCCCGGGCCCGCAGGCCAGAAAGCGTTCGTAGGGTAATTCCTGATGATTCAAATTGTCTTCCTTTCCGGAAAGAAGCAGTTTCTGATTCAACCCAAAAGAGCCATGAAGCATCTACTGCCCCACAGCATTTCTTCTGGTTCCTCCGGAAAGAAGACCCGTATCCATTTTTTATTTTATAAAGTGACAAGACCCCGGTCAAGCATATTCTGAAGGGTTTTGAGGATGCCCAGCTTGGCGTGGGGCCAGGTCATGCCGCCCTGGAAATATACGCTGTAGGGCTCCTTGATGGGGCCGTCCGCGGAAAGCTCGATGGAGGAGCCGGATACAAAGGCGCCGGCCGCCATGATCACGTCCGAGTCATAGCCGGGCATAGGCGCCGGCTGGGCGTCCACGTAGGAATCCACCGGGGAGGCGGACTGGATACCCTGGCAGAAGGCGATGACGCCTTTTGGATCGTGGAAGGTGATGGCCTGGATGATATCGTGCCTCTCCTCTTTTCCGTCCGGAAGGACGTCGAATCCCAGTCTTTCGTAGCAGTTTGCGGCAAAGATGGCTCCCTTCATGGCTGCTGCCACCACCACAGGACCCATGAAGAAGCCCTGATAGAAGGAAGGCAGAACGTCCAGGGAAGCCCCCACTTCCTTGCCAAGGCCGGGAGAAGTCAGACGGACCGCCGCGTTCTCCACACACTCCCTGGTGCCGGCGATATAGCCTCCGATGGGAGCCAGGCCGCCGCCGGGGTTCTTAATGAGAGAGCCCACGATCATGTCGGCCCCCAGATCCGAGGGCTCGATCCGCTCTGTGAATTCGCCGTAGCAGTTGTCCACCATGCATATCACGTCGGGCCGTCTCTCCTTGATAAAGGAAATGGCTGTACCGATCTGCGTGACCGACAGGGTCCTTCTGGTCTGATAGCCCTTAGACCTCTGGATGGTCACCAGGCGGATCCTTTTGTCCTCCAGGGCCTTTTCGATGGCCGGATAATCAAAGTCGTCATTTACCAGGTCTACCTGGGTATAGGAGATGCCGTATTCCGCCAGAGACCCTCTGGAGGGCCTGATGCCGATCACCTCCTCCAGGGTGTCATAGGGCTTTCCGGCCGCTGACATAAGCACGTCCCCCGGCCGCAGATTGCTCATAAGAGCCAGCGCCAGGGCATGGGTCCCGCAGGTGATCTGGGGCCTTACCAGGGCGTCCTCCGTATGGAAGTAGGAGGCGTAGACCTGCTCCAGGCCGTCTCTTCCTATGTCGTCGTAGCCGTAGCCCGTGGTCCCCTTGAGATGGGCTTCTCCCACATGGGCCTCCTGCATGGCCTTTATGACCCGCAGCTGGTTGTATTCCGCCGTCTCGTCGATGGCGTCGAACCTCTCCTTCAGGCCCTCCAGGACAGGTTCCGCAAAGGCAAGGACCCTGTCGGAGATTCCAAAGGCCTTATAAATGCTTTCTCTTGTGTCGCTCATCAGAATTTCCATTCCTCTCTTATTGTCTTTTCCATGTCGTCAATGCAGGCTTTTCTGTCCGGATACCGGTCCACACAGATCCATCTTACGTCCCGCTCCCTGCGGAACCAGGAAAGCTGGCGTTTGGCAAAGTGGCGGGTATCCCTCTTGATGATGTAGACGGCCTCCTCCATGCTGATCTCTCCGGACAGGGCGTTCAGGATCTGCCGGTAGCCCAGGCCCTGCATGGAAACGTCCGATGCGGTCAGTCCCTTTTCCCCAAGGGCTTTTACCTCCTCCACCAGGCCCTTTTCCATCATCAGGTCCACTCTCCTGTCGATCCTTTCATACAGAAGCTTCCTGTCCATGGTAAGGACGAAAAAGAGGGCGTCATAGGCGCTGTCTCTCCCCCTCTGCTCTCTGTTATGGTCCGAAATGCGGGATCCGCCGGATTCCCGGTGGAATTCCAGGGCCCGGATCACCCTTTTTACGTTGTTGGGATGGATGGCCTCGGCCGCCGCGGGATCCGCTTCGGAAAGGAGGCTGTGCAGGTATTCCGGACCTTTTTCCAGAGCCAGCTGCTGCAGTTCCTGCCGGTAGGAGGAATTGTCCTCCATTTCGGTAAAATCTATGTCATAGAGGACGGACTGGATATAAAAGCCGGTGCCCCCGCACAGGATGGGCAGCATGCCTTTTGCCTGTACTTCCTCTATGGCCTTCCTGGCTCTTTTCTGGAACTCCACCACGTTCCATTCCTCCGAAGGATCCATGCAGTCGATCAGGTAGTGGGGAACGCCCCGCATCTCTTCCCTGGTCACCTTGGCGGATCCTATGTCCATGCCCTTATAGACCTGCATGGAATCGGCGGAGATGACGGCACCGTTCAGTCTGAGGGCCAGTTCCACCGCCGTATCGGATTTTCCGCTGGCCGTGGGGCCTGCTATGATCAGTAATTTTGCTTTGTCTGACATATTTATACGATTCTCTTGAATTTCTTATCCATGTCCCTCTGGGTCATGATCACGATGGTGGGGCGGCCGTGGGGACAGTGATAGGGATTCTCCAGGGTCATGAGCTCTTCGATCAGGGCCTGGGCTTCCGTCACGCTCATGACCGTGCTGCCCTTGACCGAGGCCTTGCAGGCCATGGTGGCGATGCGGGTCAGGATGGACCTGGGAGTCCCCTTCATCTTCTCGTCCATGATCTCCTCCAGGGTCTCGTGGAGCAGGTCATCCGGCTCTGACCCGTAGAGGGCCAAGGGAACGCTCCTTATGGCATAGGAGCCGCCTCCCAGATCCTCGATCTCATAGCCCATGGCATGGAATGTATCCTTATACTGGAGATAGGCCCCCTCTTCCTTACCCGTCAGGGTAATGACGCAGGGCGGAGCCAGCATCTGGGAAGGGGCCGGTCCCTCCTGATTGTCATTGAAGAACTTCATGAAGCGTTCGAAATTGACCTTTTCATGGGCGGCGTGCTGGTCCATCATCAGCATCTTATCCTCATACTGGAAGAGCCAGTAGGTCCCGAAGACCTGGCCGATGATCCGGTATTTCTTTTCGTTCTTTCTGTCTATGATGTGGTCCTGGGGCAGTGCAGGATCCACGCTTTCAAAAAGGCTCTGCTGCACATAAGCCCCCTGCCCTTCTGCGGGCTGACCCTCTGCGCCGGCAGAAGATTCTTCAGGATCTCTGTCCTTTCCTGCTTCACCTTCCTCCGCCCCGGAGGAAGCGGGTAGAGATGCCTTTTCATCCGGATTCTCCCCGGATCTCTCATGGGCTTTTTCCTCCTTCGGAGGGATCCGTCTGTCCTCAAAGACAAATCCTTCCTCCGAAATAAGGGAAGGGCCCTGGGGCTCAGCCTTCTTTATATCTTCCGCCTTCTCTTCTCCTTCCGGGCCATTTTTCGCTGTTTCCACCAGCTCCTTGAAGACCTCGTAGGCCTTTTTGCCGTCCTGCAGGCCTTTTCTTCCCTGAGAGGAGGTATAGACATCCTGTCTTCCCTCCTGCTGAAGGCGCTTTTTTTCAAAGGGCTGGGCCTTCCCCTGTTCTTTGAACAGGGTCTCCCTCTCCTTTGCCTCCGCCTTCTTTTCCTCCCGCACCTCTTTGTCGGTATGGATAGTGGCTTCGGGGATCAGTTCCACCTTATGCAGGGTCCCGTGGACCGCTCTGTCCACAAAGTCATAGATTTCCTGGCGGTTGGCGAAATGGATCTCCATCTTGGAGGGATGGACGTTGACGTCCGTCTGCTCCGCAGGCATGGTCAGGTGCAGGACCGCAAAGGGAAAGCGGTGCTGCATGAGGTCGGTCCGGTAGCCCTCCTCCAGGGCTTTGGACAGGATATCGCTGCGGAGCATGCGCCCGTTAACGAAGAAGGTTTCAAAATTGCGGCTGCTGCGGCTGATCTCGGGCCTTCCGATAAAGCCCTCCAGCTTCAGGTTTCCTTCCTGCACGGAAAGAGGCAGGATCCGCTTTGTTATGTCTCTTCCGTAGATCCGGTAGATCAGCTCCTTCAGATCTCCCGAACCCGTGGTATGGAGCTTGTCCTGGCCGTTGACCTTGTAGTGGAAGGAAATGCCGGGATGGGACAGGGCCTGGTGCTCGATCAGGTCGGTCACATAGCCGGCCTCCGTCTGGGGCTGGCGCAGGAATTTCCTTCTGACGGGCACGTTGTAGAAAAGGTTCCTGACAATGACCGTGGTCCCGTCCGGGGCCCCGATCTCTTCCATATCCAGTCTGACCTGGTCGCCGCTTTCCGCAGACAGCACCTGGTTGGTGGCCCGGATCCCGGTCAGGTTGTCCCTGGTCTTGGTGATCATCTCCACCTGGGCCACTGCCGCGATGCTGGATAAAGCCTCTCCCCGAAAGCCCAGGGTCAGAAGGCTCTCCAGGTCCGTCTCGTCTGTGATCTTGCTGGTGGCGTGGCGCAGAAAGGCCGTCCCGATCTGGGAGGGCTCAATGCCCGAACCGTTGTCCGTGACCCGGATCATGGTGATGCCGCCGTCCCTGATCTCGCAGGAAATGGCCGTGGCGCCCGCGTCTATGGCATTCTCCACCAGCTCTTTGACCACGTTGAGGGGCCTTTCCACCACCTCTCCGGCCGCTATTCTGTTAATGGTCTCTTCGCTGAGTACATGAATTTCCAAATCTTTTTTCCTTTCCGTTCGGATCTCATGCGTCTGTCTTTTATAAATATGCCCCTCAGTCTGCCTGCCACCGGTTCTTGAGCCGGCTCTGCAGCCGGAAGAGGGTGTTCATGGCATCCAGCGGCGTCATGTTCTGAATGTCCGCCTCCCGCAGCTCCTTCAGTACATCCTCGTCTGTGGATGTGTCAAAGAGGGAGAGCTGGCCCAGGTCCACCTCGTCGTAGTGCCTGACCTTCTTAGCGGCCCCCTTTACGGCATTTCCGGATTTTGTCTCGATCTTTGCGATCTGCTCCGTAATATCGTTGTCGGAGAGCTGGTCCACCAGCTCTTTTGCTCTTTCTATGACCATGTCCGGCAGGCCTGCCAGTCTGGCCACCTGAATGCCGTAGCTTTTGTCGGCTCCGCCCCGGACGATCTTTCTGAGGAATACGATATCCTCTCCGCTTTCCTTGACGGCCACGCAGTAGTTGGATACGTTGTCGATCTTGCCCTCCAGTTCTGTCAGCTCGTGATAGTGGGTGGCAAAGAGGGTCTTGGCTCCCAGGATCTTCTTGTTGCTGATGTATTCGATCACGGCCCAGGCAATGCTCATGCCGTCGAAGGTGGAGGTGCCCCGGCCGATCTCGTCCAGGATCAGAAGGCTGTTTGAAGTAGCGTTCCTCAGGATGTTGGCCACTTCGTTCATCTCCACCATAAAGGTGGACTGGCCGGATCCCAGATCGTCGGAAGCCCCGACTCTGGTGAAGATCCTGTCCACGACGCACAGGTCTGCGGAGGATGCCGGCACGAAGCTGCCGATCTGGGCCATCAGGGAGATCAGGGCCACCTGCCGCATGTAGGTGGACTTGCCCGCCATGTTGGGGCCCGTGATGACGGCGATGCAGTTCTTTTTGTTGTCCAGGGTGGTATCATTGGATATAAAGTCGCCGGACAGCATCTGCTCCACCACAGGGTGCCTGCCGTCCCGGATCTTCATGGATCCCTTTTCGTTGAGCCTGGGTCTTACGTAGCGGTTCCTTTCCGCCACCAGGGACAGAGAGCAGTAGACGTCCAGCAGGGCCACGGCCCTGGCCGCCTTCTGGATCTGTTCGATCCTCTCTCCCACGGCGTCTCTGACCTGGCAGAAGGCGTCGTACTCCAGACCGTTCAGCTTGTCCTCCGCATTCAGGATGGTATCCTCCAGCTCCTTGAGCCTTGCGGTGGTATAGCGCTCCGACCCCACCAGGGTCTGCTTGCGGATGTAGTCGTCGGGGACCAGATCCTTAAAGGAATTCGTTACATCGAAATAGTAGCCGAAGACCTTGTTGTACTTGATCTTCAGGTTCTTGATGCCTGTCCTCTGCCTGTCCTCTTCCTCCAGGTCCATGAGCCACTGTCTGCCCTGGGTCTTGGCCAGGCGCAGGTGGTCGATGTCCTCGTTGTAGCCGGTCTTTATGATGCCGCCCTCCCTGACCAGGATAGGGGGTTCTTCTTCGATGGAGGCATCCAGCAGGGCCAGAAGGTCTTTAAATTCGTCGATATCCTCCCGGATCCTGAACAGTTCTCCCTCCTCCCAGGTCATAAGGACCTGGCGGATGGGCCCCAGCATTCGGAGGGAATTACGCATGGCGATCAGGTCTCTGGGATTGGCCGACTTGTAGGCGACCCTGGTCATGAGACGCTCCAGGTCATAGATGGGAGCCAGGTATTCCCTGATCTCGTCCCTGTCCACGGAGGATTTTCCCAGGGCCTCCACGGCGTCCAGTCTTTCCTCTATATCCATGCGGTCCACCAGGGGCTGCTCCAGAAACCGGTGGAGGAGCCTGGCGCCCATGGCGGTCTTTGTCTTGTCCAGCACCCAGAGCAGGGATCCTCTCTTGGATTTCTCCCGCAGGGTCTCTGTCAGCTCCAGATTCCGTCTGGTGGCGGAATCCAGCAGCATGTATCTGCCCGCGGAATAGGGAGAGATATGGGTGATGTTGCCCAGGGAATTCTTCTGGGTATCGTACAGGTACTGGAGCAGGGCGCCGGAAGCCGTCTGTCCGGCCTTGAAGTCATCCAGTCCCAGGGAGATCAGGGAGGAGACGCGGAAATGGCGCAGCAGGAGCTTTCTGGCCGCTCCTTCGTCGAAGTAATGGGCATCCAGGGTATTGATGACGATGCCCATCCTGGTCCGCAGGTCCGCTATGTCCACGCCGCTCATCATAAAGGCGTCGTTGCAGATGATCTCCGATGGGGAATAGCGCACGATCTCGTCATAGATCTTCTGGGCGCCTCCGATCTGGGTGGTCATAAATTCTCCGGTGGATACGTCCGAAACGGCTATGCCCGAAGCGGCGCTTCCCGGTTCGTAGCAGATGCAGAAGATATAGTTGTTCTTCCCTTCGTCCAGGGATTCCATATCCAGGTTGGTACCGGGGGTCACGATCCGGATCACAGCCCGCTTGACCATGCCCTTGGCCAGCTTGGGATCCTCGATCTGCTCGCAGATGGCCACCTTGTGGCCGTTTGCCACCAGCCTTGTCAGGTAGGTGTCCACGGCATGGTAGGGAACCCCGCACATGGGGGCACGTTCCTTGAGGCCGCACTGCTTGCCCGTCAGGGTCAGCTCCAGTTCATGGGATACCAGCTCTGCGTCGTCAAAGAACATCTCATAGAAGTCTCCCAGCCTGTAAAAAAGGATACAGTCCGGGTACTCTTCCTTGGTGTGCAGGTAGTGCTGCATCATGGGCGATAAGCTGGCAAAATCGATATCAGTCATAGATCATCCTGTTCTGAAAATTTGTCTGTATTTCTGTCTCAGCATCTGTCTCCGCAGACAGTGCCGAAATAATAGAAGCCTCTGCACTCCTCCAGATGAATGGGATAGAAGGATCCGATCATGGAGGCGTCCCCAGGGACATGTACGATCATGTTGTTGGAAAGGCGGGCGGTCACATAGCCCTGGGTCTGGGTGTTGACCTCTTCCACAAGGCCCGTCATGGTCTTTCCCTGCAGCTTTTCGGACTGGCGCCTTGCGGATTCCTGGACCTCCTTCAGGACCCTGCCAAACTGGGTCTTCTTCTCCTCCTCCGGCACCTGTTCCCAGCCGGCGGCGGGGGTGCCTCTCCTTATGGAATAAATAAAGGTAAAGGCGTTGTCGAACTGGGCTCTTCTGATGACGTCGATGGTATCGTCCACGTCCTCCGGAGTCTCCCCGGGGAAGCCCACGATGATGTCCGTGGTAATGGCGGCGTCCGGGATCTCCTCCCGGATATGTCTGACCAGGGCTATATACTGGTCTTTGGTATAGTGGCGGTTCATTTTTTTGATGATCCTGGTGGAACCGGACTGGAGGGGCAGGTGGATGTGCCTGGTCACGTTGGGGTTCCTTTTGATGACCTGGATCAGCTCTTCGGAGAAATCCTTGGGATGGGGCGTCATGAAGCGCAGGCGCTTGAGGCCCTCGATATGGGCCGCCTCCTCCAGAAGCTCGGGGAAGGTGATGCCGTCCTCCAGGTCATGGCCGTAGGAGTTGACGTTCTGGCCCAGCAGCATGATCTCGGATACCCCGTCCTTTACCAGGCGCTCGCATTCCTGCAGGATCTCTCTGGCGTCCCTGCTCCTCTCCCGTCCCCTGACATAGGGCACGATGCAGTAGGTGCAGAAGTTGTTGCAGCCGAAGCTGATGTTGACGCCGGCCTTGAAGGAGAACTTTCTGTCGGAAGGAAGATCTTCCACCACCTGGTCTGTCTTATCCCAGATCTGAATGACCTTGCGGTCTTCAGACATGACCTGGAAGAGGTATTCGGCAAAGCGGTAGATGTTGTGGGTGCCGAAGATCAGGTCCACAAAGGGATAGGATTTTTTGATCTTTTCCACGTTGGAGGCTTCCTGCATCATACAGCCGCAGATACCGATCTTCATATCCCGGTTGGCCTTCTTGAAATGGCTGATCCTGCCAAGACGCCCGAAGACCCTCTGGTCCGCGTTGTCTCTGACCGTACAGGTATTGAACAGGACGAAATCCGCGTCCTCTTCCTCTGTTTCCGTAAAGCCGGAAGCCTTTAAAACACCTGAGAGCTTCTCCGAGTCCTTGGCGTTCATCTGGCAGCCGAAGGTATTGACGTGGAAGGTCAGGTCCCTTCCTCTGTCCGCCTTCAGGGAATCCGCCAGCATGCGGGTCTTCTTTATAAAATAATACTGTCTTAAATGCTCGTCCTCTGGAGGATCCTGAGAAAGGTCAATCCCTTCCAGAACCTCATCGATCCTGCCAAGATCGATCAGAGCAGGCTTTTTTACAGGCAGCTGAAAATCTTTTTTCATATCTTTCCTTTATATCTGAACTGTTTTTCTTTCTTTTGGTACTTGTATACTTTTGGTTGGAACTTCAAAACTTGATTATAACCTCCAGCCGGGATTATGGCAAATATAAAAGACCGCCAAATGACGGCCTTTTATGTCTGTACTATGAAACTGTTTCTGACTCTGTATTAGTCTCTGATGATTTCTTCCTTTTCATCTTCCGAAGACGCGGCACCAGGATATCGGACTGCCGCATCGGCGTTCCGTGCCTGTATATTCAGGCTTCTTATGTTCCGCTCCTTCAGATGATCCCTCAGCTTTGCAAACAGGCTTTCCGCTCTTTTGGTATCCGCTTATTTCTCCCCCGTCATTACTCTTCCCGTAAACATGCTGCTCCGGTATATTATTTCAGCAACAGGGGCATGGAATCCTCTCCCGGACAGCCCGCACTCAGATTCAGATCAGAAAGGATCGGGGCCTGTCAGTATCTGTTTTCAGTCGTAGGAAAGGCCTTTCCCCCGTTCAAAGAGGATCTGATCTCCGAAGGTATGATTTTTCAGAAGAACAGGGATGTTCACAGGAAGCTTACCCTCCGGCGTACTGCCTCCGAAAGCGGTATAAAGGGCTGCGGGAAGGTTGGGGCCGTACTCTTTTGTCCCACTCTCCGGGAAGTCCGGAATCTCAGGAATTTCATCCATGCCCCGTCCGTTGTAGCAGCACAGGACGGCATCGGCCTCCGGGAAGGCTGCCACGTCATAAGGCAGCTGACTGCTGATGAGGACCGTATGGATCCCCTTATCCTCCGCCGCCTTAAAGAGGGCCTTCAGGCATGCAGTCCCTGCACCGTCTGTTTTTGACGGATTCAGGGCAGAGAGACCGTTAACGGCGGAAATGCCTATGACAGAATCCACTCCTTTCGGAATCTTCCCTGCTTCCTCCGGCGTCATTTCGGCGCAGACCCGTGTCAGGATCTCCGTTTCTGCCGGAAGAATCCCTTCTTCCCTGGCTTTCAATGCCGCATAGGCAGCGGCATTGACCTGGGAGCTGTCGTCGGCGGCGATCAGGATCTTTTCCCGGTCCTTCAGGGGAAGTACCTGGTCCCGGTTCTTAAGCAAAGTGACTGAGCGAAGAGCAAGTTTCCATTCTTCCTCATGGTGCATTCTGCTTCCGGCAGAGTCCTCTGGCAAAGAAAGGCTGTCTGCATCCAGAAGTCCGTACCTGTCCTTGAGGATCAGGATCCTGGTCACAGCTTCGTTCACTCTTTCCTCACTGATCTTCCCTTTTTCGACCATGGCTGTAATGCCGGAAATATAATCCTCCATAGATGCGATGCCTTCCTTTGTGGACAGATCCACGGGCATCAGTATCATGTCGACGCCGGCATTTATGGCAAGGCGTACCGCGTCCATGGGATCGAAATGAGCTGCCACTGCGGCCATTTTCATGGAGTCCGTGATCACAACCCCGTCAAAACCCAGTTCCTCACGAAGGATCCCCGTAATGATGGTACTGGAAAGAGTCGCCGGAAGGGTGATCTTTTTTCCGTCCTGCCTGGATACATAGGTCTTAGTTTCGATCTGAGGATACAGGATGTGGGCCGTCATGACCATGTCCGCTTCCTGCAGGCCCTTTTCAAAGGGGATCAGCTCGCACCGGCGCAGGTCTTCCAGTGATTTGTCTATGACCGGCAGTCCGGTATGGCTGTCCGTATCGGTATCCCCGTGGCCGGGGAAATGCTTCATGGCTGAAATGATGCCCCGGCTGTGCAGGCCTTGTGTAAAGGCAGCGCCGAAAGCTCCTGCGGTCCCGGGATCATCCGAAAAGGAGCGGAGGCCGATCACAGGATTGGCAGGATTGGAGTTTACGTCCATGACAGGTGCAAAGTCCAGGTTGAAGCCAAGGGAGGAAAGCTCTTCTCCCATAAGGGCCGCTTCCTGCCTGGCCGCATCAGGATCACCGGATGCGCCAAGAGCCATGTTTCCCGGCATCTGGGTGCCATAGGCAAGCCTGCTTACACGTCCGCCTTCCTGGTCTGCGGCTATAAGAAGCGCTGCCCGGGAAAAACCTTCCAAAGAGGCATCCTGTATTTCACGGATCAGATCCCTGCTCTGATCAGCAGTTTTCAGGTTTTCGGCAAAGAGAACAACGCCTCCGAAGGGGTACTTCTTTATAAGAGCTTTCTGTTCCTTGTTCAGCTCCGTGACATCCTGGGCCGTTTTCCCATTTGTCCAGGTCCGGAAGGCCGGCATCAGCATCTGGGCCGCCTTTTCTTCCAGCGTCATGGAAGAAAGAATTTCCCCTGCCCTCTCTTTTCTCCTGCCCGCGTCCTCTTCAGTCTTTTCATTTTCTTTTTCCTGCTTTTTGGCTTCCTTACGGACTTCCGGCTTTTCAAATGCCAGACCGGATCCGCCGGCTCCGGATAATACCGCTGCCGCCATCAGGAACACAAGTACCGCCGCAGCTGATTTTTTCATTTCCCGCTGCCTCCTCCTGATTTTTCACCTCTCCATGTCCGGTTCGAGGTCCATTCTTCCATCATGACGGTTTCTTATCATTATAATATAACGTTTTCATTTACGGTTATGGCGGGCATTTCGGGATGACTGGTCTGTCTCATGTGTGTCTTCAAAGAAGGAATCATCCATGAAGGGGTCTTCTGAGGAAGGGTCTTCCTCTCTGTCCAGGGCCATGCGGAGCAGGGCTATATATTCGTCATAGTCCCTGTGGGAAAGATCAGGGAAGGCTTCCAGGAGACGCCTTGTGCCGAAGAATCTGGGTCCCAGGATCTTTTTCGTGATCCTGCGCCTCTGTTCCACTGCCTTTTTATAGTTTTCTCTGCCCAGATCCCTGGCGCGTCTTGCCCGGTCCGCGGCGGCCTGTGCCTTTTCGCCCAGCCCTTCTCTGGTCTCCCGGGCTCTGTCAAGGATCTCTTCCCTTTTCTCCGCTGCCTTATCCCGCAGCTCTGCCCTGGCCAGGGCTCCCTGGATTCTGCCTTCGGCGATGACGTTCTGGGTCTTTAAGGCTCCTCCTCCGATCTTTTCGCTCATGGCGTCGCTGAAGACGTGCATGCGGGCCTGGACCTCATCCAGTTCCTTCAGGTAGCGGTTCATGCCCCGGACCTCCAGGACGGTCACGATAAAGTCCGCCATATAGACGGCATAAAAGAAGGCAAGAAAGATCCATCCGTACCTTTCCGGGATCCTGTCCGTGGATACGGCTTCCACAGTGGGGTGGACAAGCTTGATGACGAATACCCCGCCAAGCCCCCACAGGATGCTGAACTGGAGGCAGATATAGCCGTTCAGGTTGAAGGGCCGCATCCGGTAGTCCCACCATCTGGCATGAAAGAGCACGTCCAGCAGGCGGCCTGCGATCAGCTCCACCGTACTGGCCAAGACCATGGCCCCCAGAAAAACGACAAAGCCTCCGGCGTCCTCCACGCGGGCGCCTCCCTCCCCCACCCCGTCCATGACAAGGTGCAGGCAGGCCAGAAGGGCCAGCATGCCGAACCCGTAGACCGGACACACAGGACCGTTCAGAAAGCCCCTGTTTTTGATCTTCCCCGAGACCAGGGTGCAGTAGACCACTTCCACCACCCATCCCAGGGCTGAATAAAGTAAAAAGAACCAGCAGATCTCGTAATATGTCATCCCGGCAATCATTTACGCACTTTCTCCTTCTATTGTTATAAACAGATTTCCGGACCTGTGCCGGAATCCTTTCCTGTCTTGCCTTTTAGATCTTTTCCTGACCGCCGCACCGTCCTTTGCAGACAGCAGCAGGAATTCGGGAGACAGCTATACTGTTTACGCCTTTGTTGCAACAGTAAACTACAACTATTATAATATTCCTGCATCCATGACGGAACAGAAAAGAACACGCATCTTATTATTATCTGACGCCGGAAGCAGAATAAGGGTTCGATCTGGTAAGGTTCATGGTGCAGAACCCAGAATCAGACAGAATAAAAAAGAAGGAATAAACGATGGCATCAACAAGTAAATGCAGATACTGCGGGGCTGTTGTATCGTCAGAAGAAAGATACTGCCAGAACTGCGGCGCACCGAACGAAGGATTCGTCGCGGATTCAGAGCAGCGTATCTATACACCCGGAACCATTGAAGAACTGAAAGAATACTGTGCCGAGCGGAATATGCCGCTCCTCAGGATGCGTTTTTTCATCGGGGAGGATCAGCGGGAGCCCAAGGCTTACGGAATTTACAGGGACGGGAATGACTTTATCGTTTACAAAAACAAGGCCGACGGGCAGAGGGCCATCCGTTATCAGGGACCGGATGAAGCCCATGCTGTAAGAGAACTCTTTCTGAAGCTGATGGCTGAATGCCGTCTGCGGGGAATCTCTCCTGACGGAAGTATACAGGAAAAGACTCTGTTAAGGGTGCCGGAAAAGACTCCGGTAAGGGTGCCGGAAAAGACTTCGGGACGTATGGAGCCGTCCGGAAAAGTAAGCCCGAAAGCCCTAGCCTTTATAGCTTTTGTGGTAATATCCATTCTCATTTATACTATTTCGGCCTTTTCCCAGAAATTTGAAGGCCCGGACGAATACTACTACAGCGGCTCCGGATCCAGCTGGGACGACGAAGATGATTTCCCCGATTACTACTATGAAGATGATGATGAAGAAGATGTAGATGATGATGTAGATTATTATTATATAGGCGGAGATGATGAGGATTCGGACTGGGGCAGCAGCTCTGAGGATACAGACACCTGGGCGGATTCTTTTGATTCTTCGGACAGCGGAGATGACTGGGACTCGGACTGGGGAAGCAGCTTTGATGATTCAGACACCTGGGATAATTCTTTTGACTCCTGGGACAGCGGGGATACAGACTGGGATTCGGACTGGTAAGCTGAACTGAAAGACCTCTCTTTGTCTGTGACTTAGTTTTCATCCGGCAAAAACAGCTGCTCCGTTTTCCCGATACGGCAGTGTTCACGCTAAAAAAGGCAGACCGGCAGTCTGCCTTTTTAAGTGTCATGACAGAAAGCATAAGGAGACCTGCACACAGCGTGGTCTCTCTGTAGTACTGCAGGCTGCGTCTGTCATTAAACCTCGTCTTCTTTCCTGCACTCTGTCCAGACTTTCTTTGCCTGGACGGCGGCTGCCAGAGCCATGGTGCCCACTACTGCTTCCACTGCCGCGGTGGGGAACCCTGCCGCCGCTATGATGACAGACATACCGTCCACCAGGGCATGGATCAGGATGGCCATGGGGTAGAGATAGAACTTTCCTTTTTCTTTGACGGCGAACCAGACAAGGACGGAAAGGGAAATGTGCAGGGCAATGGCAAAAAGCCTCTCTATGCCGCCCATCAAAAAATCCAGGGGCTGGGTCTCGATCAGGGTCTGTATACTGGCTTCCACCTGAGAGAGGGCCTCTCCGGTCAGACTCCCTGTCAGAACCGCCGTATTTCCGCTGTTGATCAGCTCCGTCCAGATCAGGTTGTTGATCATGGTCATGCCCACCAGAAGGACAGATTCAAGGCCCCCGTGTCCCGCCCCGTACATGAGGGCGTTGGCGTCTTTGTCCATCCTCTTCCTGAGGAGGGTCTTAAAGGCAAACAGCCTTCCGGTCTCTTCGAAAAGACCGGCGGCCAGTCCTCCGTAAACGGCATAGAGCAGGGTATTTCCCTGGATCAGGGCGCCGGCCGGGGAAGAAAGCACGGCCTGGTGCATGAGAGATTCCAGGACCAGGGCAAAGACGAACATGATCAGGCAGCCCACGAAGAAAGGCAGGATATCCGCCTTTTTTCTGACTCTGAAATAGACCAGAAGGAGAAATGGCACCACCGTGGCGATGGAGCAGGAAATCACCATAAAGATCACTGACAGGGACGAAATTTTCGCACTCATTGAAAGCTCCTTTCAAGCATGAACAGCATATGATGGATACATCTTCTGTCTGTTAAAAATGTCATTTATACGCAGGGCAGATGCCCTGTAAATCGTCTGCCATTTACGTTTCGGCTTCCCGGGTCACTGCTCTCCCGGGACTGTCTTCCGGGAAGCCCCGGTCATGACCATGTCTTCCAGATCTCCGGCTGACAGCCTATGGTAGCCTGCCGCCCGTTCCGGACAATGGGAAGCTTCAGGACAGACTGGTTCTCCAGGACCTTCTGTGCCCTGTCTTCTTCGGCGATCCAGGTGATCAGTGCCAGCAGGTCTTTGTCTTTACACCCCTGATCGATCATGTTATCCAGACCTCCCACGGCCTTTTTCACCGATTCGAACTCCCCTCTGGATAGTCCCTTTTCCTTCATTATAATCTGCGGGATACCACGTCCATAGGAGCAGCTGCAGCGCATGGGCGTGGAGGAACGCGGTCTTTTTTCTTTCCACGAAA
>DETN01000107.1 GCA_002362155.1 Lachnospiraceae bacterium UBA3287
CCCAGCTTCTCGAATTCCTTAAAGAGGTTTGAAACCTCATTGCCGATGACGATCTGATACTGACCGCCCTGCTTGATGACGCTCTTGACGCCCTTGATCTTGTTGACCTTGGCGTCGTCCGCCTTGCTCTCGTCGTTGAGGACCAGACGGAGTCTCGTCATACAGTGGGTCGCTGTGGCGATGTTGCCAGATCCGCCGACTGCATCGACGATCTGTTTTGATGTGGATACATAATCCAGTGCCATGTTGTTTTCCCCCTTTTCCTAAGGTTTTTTTGCGCAGCCTTTCCCGTCATCCCCCATGTAAGACCGGCAAAAGTCTGCTTTTAATGGTGCAATATTGCCGGCGGCCGGGCTGGGCAAAGAATGTTCTTACGCCCGCCGGGCCGCATACAGCCGCTGTCAGGTGTTCTCCGAAGGAGAAGCTTTTTTCTTTTTCATGTAACGCTTGGTCACCCTCTGGATATGGATCAGAAGGTAGAGCCTCTCGTCCATGCTCAGGTCATAGTGGTAGCCGATCAGAATAAAGTCCGCGATCCTGTCCACGCAGTTCCTGACCGGCCGGTAGCGCTCCGAGAGCTCCTCGTAGAGCTCGTCGTCCGCTTCGTCCTGATAGCCGGACCTCTGGGCGATCCGGGCGGCGAAGAACTTCAGATGGGTCACGAACCTCTGGTAGTTCCAGTCCTCGTCGTTTAAGGTGACCTGGAAGGATTCCTGCACGATATCCAGTACGGACACGATCAGCCGGGTCATGGAATCCGGAGAGATGCCCTGCATGGATCCCAACTCGGCATTGACGAAATGATAGGCCAGAAAGGCCGCTTCGTCCTCCCTCATCTCCACCCCGTAGCGCTCCTCCAGAAGCCTTAGGGCATACTTGCCGATCTGGAATTCGTCGGAATAGACCCTGCGGATATCCCACAGCATGGGATTGGACAGGACCGTTCCCTTCTGATAGCGTTCCACAGATCCCGCCATATGGTCGCAGAGGGGCAGGATCACCCTGTCCGAGACCTTGATCTTGTAGTGGTCTCTTCCGTACTCCACCACCTTCTCGGCGATCTCCCAGTATTCGTCCGGGATCTCGGAGAAGAGCTGCTGGAAGTGTCTTCTGTCCTGTTCGTTCTCCGGAATATAGGACCGCTCCACCTGGGACCATCTGATCCTGTCTCCGGCCCTTTTCTGAAAGCCGATCCCCTTCCCCTGGCAGATCCGCTCTATACCCTCGCTGTCTCTGACCAGGACCATGTTGTTGTTGAGAGCCTTGGTCACTATCATTTCATCGTTTACAAGCTTCTTATCCATACCTGTTATCTAAACCGCTTCTTTACAAATCTCCCCTATAAATTCCCCTGAAATCTGTATCCGGTATGCTATAAAAACAAAAAACAGGCCTGACACACAAAAACCGTCTGACCTCTGGCCAAACGCCTTGTGAGTCTTGCCTGCATTACCAGTCACAAATCACATATTTTATTCTAGCAAATCCATATTACTTTGTAAACCATTTGAAAAGTGCAGGACTATGTATAAATATGCATGAAAATACTTGAAAATGTTTGAAATATGCTTGAAATATATTTCATACAGCATTTTGCCTGTATTGTCTTTCATTCTGCCTGTTTCTCTGAAAAAAGTCTGCCAGTCTGAAGAGCCGGAAAATTCAGGCGAAGGGCAGATGCCCTGCTTATCTGTCTGAATATCTTTCCTCCTAATTTATTGTCCTCAGCGCCTCAATGCATTTCCCGAATGCACTCATTACAAATGCCTTTACTCTGAATGCACTGAATGCATTTTCTGTCAATCGTAAAAGAAACAGAGGGTCTCCGGAGTGCAAATGTGCTATGATAATATAATTCTTAAGATATTTTATTCTGATTCATTTTCCTTCCCGGAAAGACTGGCCCTGACGTTCGGGACATCGGCCCCTTTCCGGAAAAGACCGGAGGCGATATCTATGAAACCAAAGTCGCTGCTGACCATTCTGCTTGCGGGATCCATTCTCTTTTCCGCCTATACCATGACCCGGCCCTGGGTCCATGTCCATCCAGGCCTGTCCACCGCTGTGAACTGGGGCAATTCCGTCAACGACATTGCAGCGGACGGTCTGTCCGCTCTGGCAGGACTGCTCGGAGACGCCCTGGAGGACCAGGGGGATCCAGAGGCCCGGGATCAGCTTCAGGACTTCAGAGATGTCCTGAAGAATGAAAAGGAAGTGGTGGATGTCCTGTCCAAAGGGGACTGCACTCCCTATGACTACAGCAGAGTCATGATATTCCTTGCAGACAGCTTTCCCGACCAGCAGGTAAAGGCCTATTTCGGGGCCCAGGGCTATGGATACTACGCCGTTATACTTCTTGGACTGATTGCCTTCGCAGCAGCCATTCTGGGAAGGTTCGGCTGGTCAGCCCTCTTTTCCGCTGTCCTGGGAATCTATCTTGCCGCTGTCTATACCGTAACCGGTGCAGTAAACGATCTGTTTGAAACTGCCGTACTGGATGTGACAGACGGTTTCTTCATGGCCCTTTCCTCCGCTGTCCTTGTGTTTTTCTTTTTCGTCTGCACTGCCTTTCTGCCCGCTGCCGGCAAAGCCTCTAAGGAAGGAGCAAAGCAGGCGGACCGGGAAGGACCCGGTCCCGACAGGAAAGAAAGCAGCGAAAGAGAAGGCCAGGGGCAGGCCTCCGGCCCTGATCCCGGCCCCGAAGGGGATGATTCCTATGAGGATCTCTGGGGCTGGTCCGGAGCGAATTCGAACCAGTCGTCTGGCAGGCAGCCGGAAGGGCCTGAAGGAGCGCCTTCCCCTAAGGGCAGGAAGACCTGGTACCGGCGTCCCGATATCGGTTTTGTCCTGGCCGTGATCCTCCTGACCCTGGGCATTGGGGCCGTTGTGATGATCGTCAGAAACAGAAAGCCTGATCCTGTCTCTATGGATCTTTCCGAATATCTCCAGGTGGAAGTATCCGGTTTTGACGGATACGGAACTGTACAGAATATCTTTGACTGGGAGACCTTCCAGACGGACCTGTACGACCGGATGGAGGACCAGGCGGGCAAGACCGGCCGTAAAGTACAGGAGGGAGAAGATACTGCTGCAGATGCAGAGAAGGTCCTGGCCGATATGGAAATCAACATATCCAGCTACGATCACCTGTCCAACGGCGACACCCTGCAGCCGGAAGTCAGTCTGGGAGAAGGAGGCCGGGAGATCCTGGACCGCTACTTCGTCATCCTGGATACGGAAAAGTTCCTGGAGCCCATCCCCGTGGAAGGTCTGAAGGAGATCGTTTCCTATGATCCCTTCGAAGACCTGGAAATCTACTTTGACGGCGCAGAGCCCTACGGAGAGGCCTATGTCTCCTATCTTGGAGATTACAGCGACGTACTCTACGCCGAGATTTCTCCTTCCTCCGGCCTTAAGAACGGAGATCCCGTCACCATCACCGTGGAATCCTGGTACGATGAGGAAGCACTGAAGGAATCCTATGGAATCGAACTGACCAGGACCCAGGAGACGGCATGGGTATCCGGCCTTAAGTATTATCCTGGCAGCATAGGGGATATCTCCGAAAGCGGCATGGAAGAGATCATGGAAAAGGCCAGGGACATTGCCGTTTCCAACATCAGCGATGAGTATACATCCGGCGAACAGATGGCGGGACTGACCGCTCTTGGCCAGATCCTGGCTGCCTCGGATACGGATAACGCCCAGATCCATAACCATCTCTTCTGCCTCTTCCAGGTCAGCTACGCCAATACCTCGGGGGATTCCAGAAGCTATATCTACTTTGTGGGCTTTAAAAACGTCATGACAGATCCGGATACCGGCGACCTTGAATACAGCGCCGCAGACTGTCTGGTCCCCCAGAAGCCTGACTTTATTGCCGATACCCTGAACATGGATCTGAAGCTGTCGGAATTTGTCATGGTCCGCCTTCTGCCTCCCAGGATCCTCTCCGGCTTCTCTTCTGCCGGAGGCTTCTACAACAGATATGTGAGTCCCCTGGAGGATACCTGCACTGTCACTGTCAGCGGCTCTGACCTGGAAGATCTCCTGCAGGGGGATGCCGGCCAGCCGGAATAAGATGAGGGGGCGGCCCCCACACAAAGAGAGGGAGATGCACAGACTGCACCTCCCTCTTTCGTATTTCATCTGAGTATTTCATCTGAATATTCCATCTGAATATTTCATCTGTTTTCTGGCAAAGCCCCGCAGTTCTTAGGATCTTCCCCTTCCTGGTCCCCGCCTTTGCCGCGGGCCCGTCTTAAGTCCCGGAAACCGGACAGGTTCCCCCCTTTTCCTTCAGAAGGACAGGACTGCTGCACTCTTTTTCCTCCTCTGACTTCTGTACATGGACCGTAAACCGCCAGTCTCCTGCGAAAGAACGGTGAAAAAGGCAATTCTGACCTTTTTAAGATCCAGGTCATCCAGGCGGATGCCCGCAGACGAAGCATCTTCATTCTTCCTGTACCGCCGATAACACTTTTCACTGAAGGGTCTGCCGTCCATGAAGGATTCGTACATATGGCAGTCGTTATGAAAACGGAATGCCTTCTGGATGGCACCGGTCAGTGGGTCCGGATTTCCTTCCCTTAACCGGCATGTCCCCTGCCGCATCCGTTCATCCGCACCCGGCAATTCTCCACGGCTGCGGCGCATCTCCCGCCTGGTCTCTATGTTTTTACTCCGAAAAATCTCTGATCAGCTCATCCGCTGCGGCCCTGAACAGGCTCTGCAGCCTTTCTCCGAAAGCTTTCTGCTCTTTAAGGAAGGGCTGCCAGAGGGGGAAATCACGGAAAGCCCGGTTGTCCAGAATGTATTCGGAGTAGCTGATGCTTTTTATTTTCCCTTTCTCAACCCAAATCCTTATGTCCGTATCGTTTGTTCTGGGAACCTCTGTATACCCTTCAATGGAGCCCACCGTATGATACTCGATCCCCGACGGAAAGGCCTCCGGATGGGAAAGTATATATTCCGCGTCATAGTCAGGCTCCTTCCAGTAGCTGGCGCTTCGCACCTTCCTTACGGTCAGGACCGCCTTCAGGCCATAGTGGTCTGTAAGGGTAAAGGTCTTTCCCACAGGCGACGGGTCCGACAGAAGGTCTCCGTCATCCCTGCAGGTATAGTTAATATACCAGGCGGTGCAGGGACCATATCCGTGGACATATACTCTTTCCGGCCGGGCCGCATCGGGATTTGCCCGGAAAGGCCTGAAATATTCTGCCGGAAGATGAAGCCGGTCCAGAAGAAGCAGGACATGCCTGTGATCCTCAGGGCATGCCGCTTCTTTCCCATGCTCTGTAAAGAGCCAGGGGGAAGGGATGCCTCCCTCCTGCTGCAGGCCCTTCTGAAAAGCCTCCCAGTCCTTTAAGAAGCATTCAAAACGGTCTTCTTTCAGATCCATCTTCAGGCCGCCTTCCTTCAGAAAGTCGAAGACGCCCTCTACTACCATTTCCCCGTACAAAGAGCTGTACATTTCTTCCTGCAGTATCATCCCCCTGCGAAACTGCTTCCATATGCGCTCTGCATTTCTAAAGGTCAGACCTGCTTTTTTCTGTACCAGCTCCTGTGACAAGTGCTGCGAACCCATATGACTCTCCTGTCAGCAGAAAGAACTGCTGCCGGATGCGCCCGCCCGGGCGCATCCGGCCTCTCCTCCACCTTATTGATCTTCTTTATCTTCCTGCTCCTCTTCCTCCGGACTCCAGGACTCCTGCAGCTTTTCGATCTGCAGAAAGCCCGGGACCTTTACCACGATCTGGTATTCATCCTCGTAGACGATTTCTCCCGGACTGTTGGTATAGACCACAAAGAAGGGATGGTTGTATTTTTCCAGAAGCCACATAAGGGGCTGGACCATACGCATCATCTCTTTTTCCTTCTCTGTCTTGAAAAAGCATACCACGCTCTCCTGCCTTCTGCATTGAGGCGGGAAAGGCAGGACCTCTGCGATCCAGGAGTCGATCTCATGGAAGAGATCCGCGTCTTCCTGTTCCATCACATCGTTCCGGACCAGCTGTACGCACATGCTGAAGATTCCCTTGGCATACATGGTATTTTCCGCCAGTTCCGTTCCCTGGATCCTTACATATTTAAATTTCATCGCCATGTCAAAAACCCCCTTTCCGGTTCTGCGTATTTCCTTCTTTTCCGTTTCATTTCCATTATATCATGTACGACCTTTCGATTTTTCCATCAAAGCCTTTTTCATCCTTTTTTCGAAGAAGAGGCTTCCTGCACGCTCTGCATCCTTATATACATTTTTATATACGGACCTGCAGCAAAGATCCCCGCAGACCGCAGAAGCGGTTTACGGGGATCCGTGCTTATGCTTCATATGAAGTTTGCGGTTCGTAAAGAGGATCCGGTCCTGCGGGAACCGGCATACAAAGGGCTGCCATTCAGACTAAGTCCCCTGCACCACATTCCGCCCCGCCGGAAGGTACCGGCTCCACACAAAAAGGCAAAGGAGATCGGCGGCCAGGCAGACTGCGGAGGAGGGTGAAAGGGCGAAATCGCGGAAAACATAATACAGGGTGATAGCGGACATGACCGGGATCATATGGATGAGCCAGCCGCAGTCGACTTTCAGAGCCCTGGCATGGGGCGATACGGAAGCAAACCAGAGATAAAAGGCAATCGTACAAATGACAAATATAAAGGAATAGCTCAGTACGGGATGGGAAAAGCGTTCTGCATAGCCGTACCAGAGAAGGTAGAGGATCATGGCGCCGTCAAAGACCAGGGTCAGCATCAGGTGAAGCATGGTCGCCAGTACATGGAGCCTCCCCATCAGATAGTTGCTTGGATTCTCACTCAGGCTGTCTGTTTCCTCCGGCAGGGGACGCATCTGCATAAGGAAGTCCCAGCAGATACTGATGGCCGCGCTGGCAAGGATCAGGAGAAACAGAAAGACATCTGCCGGGTGAGATGCAACAAAGGAAGAAAAGCCCTCCAGTTCAGAGGCATGGAGATAAAAGGCTATGGTACACAGGGCGCCGGTCAGGTTGCTGAAAAGGCCGTACTGCATATTGATCTGTCCCGCGTCAAAAACGCCTCTGCCCGGAACTACGGTGTCTTCTGCTCCGAACTTGGCTATGGTCCAAAAGCTGCCGGCTCCTTCCGACTGTTTTTTATAGCGTCGGTATGCCGCGGACGCTTCCCAAAGGCCTGCCGCTTTGGGAAGTATGGCAAGAAGCAGGGCCAGAGGGGCAAAAGCCGGCAGAGGCAGATGAAAGAGACCAAGAAACAGTTCCGTCAGGCTGATACCGGAAGCAAAAAGGTACATGGAAGAAACCAGAAAGAAAAAAGCAAGCAGGAAAAGGACGAACCAGTTCTGCCGGACTACAGAGGCCAGACTCCGTTCCCCGGAAGCGAGAACGGAAGCCTCCGTATTATCTTCCTCCCTGTATTCTCTCTCCGGGCCCCCATTCAGAACAGGTTCCGGAGCAGGACCTGACCGGCCTTCGGAAATGTCTGGAAGCGGACCGCTTTCATCCGCCTCTTCCTTACCCTCCTCCGTGTCCGGCGTATAAAGGTTTGACAGGCCGTACCGGAGAAAGCGGCGGATATAGGTCTCGTCCGTATCCTCCTCCGTTCCCAGGGGAGACGGAAAGTCCAGCTTTTCTTCTTCCACAAAGCCTTTCAGCTTTCCGGAAATCACCGCCAGATCTTTTCCGGCAAAAAAGCGGTCATAAAAAAGAGCTTCCCTGCCATCGAATTCAGGTCTTCCGATATGGCCGGATCTGGACACGTTGATGATCTCGCTGATCCGGGCCGGCGCCAGAGAAGCGGATGTGATCTCCTCGGACAGGTACTGAAAATCCAGGTTTCTGGTCCCGGAGACATGGCGGCGGATAAATCTGAGTACGTCTCCCTGCCAGACTTTTCTTTTCATATCGGCACATTTTTCCTTTCCAAGAGGCTTTAAAGAACATTTTCATTATACACGTAAAGGATTTTCGTGTGTGTAAATTACAAAAAATTACAAAAATGGGCCTGTATGAAGCTGTAAGAAGATGTACATGACCGGAAAGGGGGCCTTCCTCCATAATAAGGGCAGCAAAAGCCGGTGAAGGGATCTGGCTCAGTCACCAAAAAACGCAGCCCGGACGGACTGCACCATTACTGTCAAGGGAGGATTACCAATGAAAACGAAAATGAAAACGAAACGTTCGCTTCTTGCCGTGATGCTTATAGTACTTACGATGCTGGCCGGCCTGGCCTGGCCATGCAGCGCCTTTGCTGCCACGAGCTGTACCAAAGGGGTCGTCTACCAGAATGGCCTAGATGGAATTTCGATCAGCATCAATAAGGCGCCTTACAATACTATTTTTATCGATGACAGGCTCCAGAGCGGATATGGCAAATACGCCTACGGACCATCCGGCTGCGCCTGGTTCGCCTCAGCCAGAGCCAGAGAACTGACTAATAAAACAAACGTCAACTTAATCTGGGGAGCCGAGTACTGGTGGACAAAAGGAACGTCTCTGGGATTTAAGAAGCTTTACAGAGGCGCAAAGCTGCAGCACAAGGCCATCGCCGTCTGGTACCCGTCCACGACGCATCCTAAAGTTGGTCACGTAGCCGTTGTGGAAAAGGTAAACGGATCGACGGTCATCCTGAGCGAGGGAGGCGCTTCCAATTCCTGGTTCAACTCCAGACCAAACCTCCAGCCTTATGGCTACTGCGTTCTCAGAAAAACGACGCAGGCACAACTGGAAAGCCTCGGAAAGTTTATGGGCTATATCGATCTGGGCGTTGGCTTCCAGAAAGATGTGGTTCCCACCGGTCTGACCCTTCCCTCCACTGCCAATGTCGATATCAACGGCACAGTGCAGCTGAATGTGACCTTCAAGCCTTCCAACACCACAAAGAAAGGCATTACCTGGACAACTTCCAATAAGAGTGTGGCGACTGTGGACAGCAGCGGAAAAGTCAGGGGCCTGAAGGCCGGCAGGGCGACGATCACAGCTGTCAGCACAGCCAATACAAAGGCAAAGGCTTCCTGCACCGTCACGGTATCGGGCAAGGTCCTGAGCACCTCTCTTTCCATCAGTAAGACCAGCCTGTCCCTGGACTTCGGCAAAAGTGCTTCCTTAAGTGCAACGGTCAATCCTTCCAACGCCTCCAATAAGACCGTCACCTGGACCAGCTCAGACAAAAGCGTAGCCACGGTAGACAGCAAAGGCCTGGTCAAAGCTGTCGGAGCAGGGCTCTGCAAGATCACAGCCGCTTCCGGAGACGGCAGGAGCAGGGCAGAATGCACCGTTACCGTTTCCTTAAAGAACGGCGGCGTTTACAGGCTGAAGCACGTGGGCACCGGCAAGATGATGAACTACGCCTGGGGCTGGAAGGAATTCCAGTACAAGCCCATCTTTCTGGATAAGAGAGACGGTTCTGTCGAGCAGACCTTCCGTTTCCGCCATATCTCCGGCGGAAAGTATGAAATCGATATCATGCACAGAGAAGGCGGCGTGATGAACGTCTGGACCTCCAAGACAGTGGCGGCCGGGCAGAAGATCGGTTCCTGGACAAAGACCAACGACGATACCCAGAGGTTCTATGTGACCCCTGTGGGCGGCGGCAAATTCATCCTCCGTTCCGCTCAGAACAGGAACCTGGCCGTAGCCCCCGACGGCAGCACCAGAGGCTATCTGAAGCTGGTCAATTACAACGCAGGCGACAAGAACCAGCAGTGGACTCTTGAGTTCGTCAAATAAGTACTTGCTTCAGTTATCCAGCTGAAATCCCTTATATCCTTCCAGAGCTGCCCTGCCGGACCGGCCGGGCAGCCTCCCGCGGAAGAGGGGGCAAAGACCTCTTTTCCATTCAACAAAACAGTCAGGACTCATTTCTGAATCCTGACTGTTTTTCGTTGTTACGCGAGCTCCTCCGGCCTCCAGCTCTTTCTCCACCGGATGACAGGCTTGTCTCCCTGCCACTCGATGGGAAGCCATACGTAGCGGGAAATGGAGGTATTTTCCCTATGCCGCTGCTCCGTCCCCGGCAGAGGCGCCGCCTTTCTGGGAGAGGTGTCGGGCTGATAGTCTTTGAAATGTCTCTCCATGCCGGAAATGATCTGCCCGGCCAGGGGCTTTACATACCACTGGGGCATCCAGCGGTCCGCGCAGACTATATACTGATCTGTCCCCGGCAGCTTTATGACGCTGGTGATCTGGGAGGAGAAGCTGGTATGGCTCCTGTCTGCGATAAAGGGATCCCCCAGGTCTGTATATTCCCCGTGGGGGTCCTCAAACATACAGACCTTCGAAGGATTGGGATAGTAGCCCGAGGTGCCGCTGGTAAACAGATACCGCTTTCCCTTCCTCTCAAAGTAGGTGGGGGCTTCTCTTGTCAGAGGCGGAAGAAGGCCGTCGTAATGGACGCTGTAGTTCCCAGTCACATCCGTATAGTCCTCTGTCAGATCGGCGCAGATCAGCTGGAAATGGGGCCTCTCGAACCATATATAGGCCTTTCCGTCTTCGTCTGCGTGGAGGCAGAAGTCTCCCGTATCCATGTCCAGGGGCTTTATGATCCTGTGGACAAAGGTATAGGGTCCTTCGAAGTGGGGAGAGGTCAGAACACTCATGAACTGGCTGACCTCGCCGGCCATGATCTTGAGCCAGGCCACGTACAGTCCTGTCTTTTCGCAGTAAAGGATATGGGGCCTGTCCATGCAGTAGGTGGGATGGAGAGGGCTGGTCAGGTCCTTTGGCTGGGGCGGAATAATCAGGCCTCTGTCGTCCCAGTTCATAAGGTCTCTGCTTGTATAGAGGCGGACGCCCCAGTGCCAGATATTTCCCTTACCGTCGGTCCTTTCCTTGTTCTCTCCGTACCAGTACCAGAGCTTTTCCTTCTCGTTCCAGAAGACGGAAAAGCCGTGAGCCTGGATGGGCTTTCCGGAAGTATCCAGCCATATCCTGCCGGGTCTTATGCTGTCATATCTCATGCTGCTTACGGTCTCCCTTCCCTTTCTTCTGCCTGTCCTTCATTTATTTCTTTCTTTTATCACTTTTCCTGATCCTTTTCTTCTTCCTTCTCTTTCTCAAAAGGATAGACCAGATGCAGCTGCCTGCGGCACTCGTCCATCATCTCCATTACGTCCAGCGTAGCCTGATGGGGGACGCAGCGGCTCTCCGTAAGACCTTCCCGGATCTCGGAGGAGACGATATCGAATTCATTAAGGTAAGAGCCGTCCCCTTTAAAGACCAGGCTCTTTCCCCCTTTCCTTTTCAGCTTTACCTTCCGGGCCCCGTGGAAGAACCAGAGGGAGGTGGATCCCTCCGTTCCCTGAAGGACCATCCTTTCCAGACCCTTCAGGTTCACGATGGAGCTGTCTACGGTAAAGACCCTGCCTCCGGGATAGTAAAGGCTGATCCTCTCTCCCGTATCCACTCCCCCCTGCAGGTCTCCCAGGCAGCGGATCTTTTCGGGCTTTCCGAAAAGGCGGTATGCGTAGGTCAGGCCGTAGATGCCTATATCCAGAAGGGCTCCTCCCGCCAGATTGGGATCGGCCACTCTGGGGGCATAGCCCATGCTCCTTAAGTGGTAGTTAAAAAAGGCGGATTCGATCTCTCCGTATTCTCCCGCATCCAGCCAGGCCTTCACCTGGTTTGCCACGGGGGAGAACCAGGTCCACATGGCCTCGGTAAAGTAGATCCCCTTCTCCCGGCTTTTCCGGATCATCTCCTCCGCCTTTGCCCTGTCTGTGGTCACGGGCTTTTCGCAGAGGACCGGCTTTCCCAGGTCCAGGGCCATAAGGGCGTAGTCCTTGTGGCTGGTATGGGGCGTGACGATATATACACCGTCCACCCCAGGGGCTGTCATGGCCTCTTCCGGGGTCTCTGCGGAAAGAGCCCCGAATTTCTTTGCAAACTTCCCTCTCTTTTCGGGGTTTCTGGAATAGACGCTGACGACCCTGTGCCTTCCGGACTTTGTGATCTCCCTGGCTACGGTCTTTGCCAGGGTCCCGGTGCCGATAAAGGCCCAGTTAAATGGTCTGTTCATAGGAATACCTCCCTGCTTCCACGCTCATGCTCTCCATGCCGGGGAGACGCACCTCTGCACTGCAGTTTTCGGGGATATGGATCTCATAGAGTATCTTTCCCTCTTTCTTCTCCCAGCGGCTTTCCACTCTGCCGTAAGGGCTCAGATAGGAAGCCTCCGCGAAGGTAAGGCTCCCTCCCGGAACGGGGCTTATGACAAAGTGTCTTTCCCCTTCCACCCGTATGCCTGCGCAGGTATCAAAGAGCCACTGGCAGACCGCTCCGGGGGAGTAGTGGTTGCGGGAAAGGTCTCCTTCCCAGTTCTCCCAGATGGTGGTGGCCCCCTCCAGTATTTCTGCCAGCCAGCCGGGCTTTTCGGTATTTTCCAGCATGCGGTAGGCCGTTTCGGTCTCTCCCGCCTCTGTCAGGACAGGCAGAATAAAGGGAGTGGATAAAAAGCCCGTACCGACCCTGTAATTATAGTTTTCCGCGGCCTTCTTCAGGCGCTCCTGGGCTCTCTTTTTTGTATTTCCTTCCAGAAGGCCCAGGGCCAGGGGCCTGACCAGTTTGGCCTGACGGTCCGTATCCAGGTCCGCAAAGCGCAGGTAGGCCATTTTTGCTCCCTCTGCGGCCCTGTCATAGGCCTCATGGGGCTCTTCCAGAAGGTCAGCGATCTTTCCGATGGTGGTCATGTTGTAATACAGGTAGGCGGTGCATTCCTCGGGGTGCTTTGCCTTTGTGCCGTATACAGTATCGCGGAACTCTTCCGGCTCCAGCCACTCGCCCAGATGGACGCCCTTTTCATAGGTGAATTCGTTAAGGGGATTGTTCTTTGCTTCCTTTTTATCCTTCTGTCCCAGGTTCTTTAAGAGATAGTCCCCGTAGCCTTTGATCATGGGCCAGGAGGCCTCCAGGATCCTTTTATCCCCGTAGCGGAGATAGTGGCGCCAGGGGATCAGATAGACTGCGTCCGCCCAGCCCACGGAAGAGCCGGTGGCCTTATACATCATCTCCACTCCGCTGTAGGGAATGACGGCGGAGATCAGGCCGTTCGGATAAACGTTGTCCTCCATATCCCGCAGCCATTTGCGGAAGAAGGGGGCGGTGTTCATGAGATAGGCCCCGGTATCGAAAAAGATCTGGGCGTCTCCCGTCCAGCCAAGGCGCTCTCTGGTGGGGCAGTCGGTGGGCAGGTCCAGGAAGTTCCCCTTCATGCTCCACCTGGTATTGCTGACCAGCCGGCTTACCAGGTCACTGGAGCAGGCAAAGGTCCCGGTCTCCTCCATGTCGGAATAGACAGCGATGGCGGTGAAGTCCTCAGGATGTATCTCTGCTCCTCCGAAGACCTGGGCGTAGCGAAAGCCGAAGACGGCCGCTGAGGTCTTGTAATGGTCCTGCCCGCCGGAGCAGGTAAAGAGGATCTCCTGACGGGGAGTCGGCTCCGTCACCCCGGGCGTCTTCCCGGTCATGAGCTTGCGGATCAGGGACAGGCCGTTCCAGCCCTTTACGGGCCGCTCTTCCTGTACGCCGGAAAGGTCCACGTTCCCGTTTTTATCCAGCACCTCGCCGCATACGATGCGGAGGGCTTCGCCCTTCCTGCCCTTTATGTCAAAGGACAGGTAGCCCGCTATGTTCTGGCCAAAGTCCAGGACCCGGCCGGGCAGGAGCTTTGCCGGAAAACGCTCATGCTCCCTGACGGGCACGTTGTCGGAAGCGGCGATCAGGACGCCTTCCGGTCCCCTGACTTCTCTTGCCCTTCCGCTGTAGGAGGGCTCCATGGAGGCGTCGTATACTTCCCCGTCCTTCAGGTCCGCAAAGCGGACCGGGCCGTCATCGGACCAGGCCCATGTGCGATCCGTACAAAGGGTGCGGACGTTCCCGTCCTCCAGAGTGATCTCCAGCTGGGCCATGAGGCTGGTCTCACATCCGAATACATTGGTGACCCCGTAGGCCGCGGCGCTTCCCCGGAACCATCCGTCGAAGAGCATGGCTTCTATGGTATTCTTTGCCTTTAAAAGCCCTGTCACGTCATAGGTCTGATACTGGATCCGCTTGCGGTAGTCTGTCATGCCGGGGGCCAGGATAAAGTCCTCCAGGGGCTTTCCGTTGATCTTAAAGCGGTAGACCCCTCTGGCCGTGGCATAGAGCCTGGCGGATACGATCTTTCCTTCTTCCTTAAAGCGTTTACGGAAGCAGTCTGCGGGATACCTTTTATTCCTTTTGGGCTTATAGTCTCCGCTGATCCAGGCGGCCTCCCAGTCAGAAGGGAAAAGAAGGCCCGTTTCGAACCACGAAGAGGCTTCCTCCCCCTGCTCTCCCTTCTCGTCCCAGAGGGTCACTGTCCAGTTCACCCTCTCTCTGGAGCCCAGAGGGGCTCCCCCGTAGGGGATATGGGTCATGGAGGGAGATTCCACCTTACCCGAATCCCACAGGATCTCTCCTTCCCGACCGTCCGGACCTGCCTTCCTGGCCACCACCCGGTAAGCGCTCTGGAAGGTCCCGCCCTGGCAGTTCCACGAAAGCTCCGGCCTTCTGATGCCAAGTCCAAGGGGCTCTGTTAAATATTCTGTCTGCAGCCGAACCGGTCTCATAGGCTCCCTCCTGCGGTTTAAATCTGATTTTTCTGTTTCTCTGTTTCCGTTTATCTGTTTTTTGCTTCACTGTTCCTGAAAGGCGGAAGGATTCTTTCCTGCTCCTTCCGCCTCCCCTGATATTTCTTTGCTTTCTCCGCCAGTCTGAACTCTGCTTATGCTCCCTTTACAGGGATCTCGGCCTCTGCCTTTTCCCCGCCCGTCGCGGTGATCCTGACAGTCCCGGACTCACCTGCCCGGACAACGGCCAGAGCCCTTCCGTAGTAGGTGGTAAAGGTGCCGGCGTCATAGCGCTCCTCCGTACGGGGATTGGCGCTGCCGAAGGCCAGGAGTTCGCCTCCTTCCACGGTCACGGTGACCTTCCGGTCATCGTTGCACTCTACGATGCCTTTACTGTCTTCCACCTGCACGGGGATATAGAGGATCTCACCGGGAGCCGCCTTTTCCTTTTCGGGGCGGACCACCAGGGATGCCTTTCCTGCGGAGTGAAGGGAGGACCTTCCGATCTCCAGGCCGCCCTCGTCAAAGGCTGCGGCCACGATGTTTCCGGGCTGATACTTTGCGGTAAAGACGGCCTTTCCGCCTTTTGTCTTTTTCTTTCCGATGCGGAATCCGTTGACAAAGAGAGCCACATAAGGCGCTTCGCTGTAAACTTCGATCACAGCCTTTTCGCCCGTGCATCCCTTAAAGCTCCAGGATTCCATGGCGTTGGTCCCTCTCCAGATGGACTTTGCCACCTTTACGCCAGGGTGGTTGACAGGGCGGACGCCGATCCTGGGGTTCTTTAAAAGCCCCCAGGCAGACTGGGCCAGGAAAAGCTCGCCGTTAGGGG
>DETN01000135.1 GCA_002362155.1 Lachnospiraceae bacterium UBA3287
GCGGCGAGTGCGGCTTCTGCAGGACAAAGGTCCTGTCGGGAAATTACTTCGTATGCCCGGAGGGAGACGGAAGAAGAGAGGCGGATAAAGACTTCGGCTATGTCCATGCCTGCGCGGCTTATCCCACGTCGGATATGAAGATAAAGATCCCCATCCTCTGATCCGGGGCCGGCAGGGCTTCCCAAGAAAGAGATACGGGAAAAGAAAAGCAGAAAAAGAATAACGGTCCTTTCCGCCTGAGCGTATCAGGCGGGAAGGACCGTTATTTAAAATGCAGTCGATAGGGCTGTTTCCAGGTCAGCCGCTTTGTTTTCAGAAGTTCAGGATCCCCGTGGACTGGAGGAAGAGGATGAACATGATGACAGGGACGATATAGCGGATCATGACAGCGTAGAGATATTTCATGCCGAAGGTCCTTCCGCCCTGCTCGATCTCCTCCGTGATCCAGGAGGGGCCGATGACCCAGCCGATCAGAATGGCGGAGAGCATGGAGATGAAGGGCATCATGAAGGAATTGCTGATATAATCCATCAGGTCCAGGATCTGGCCGACAGAGCCGTTTGGCAGGGGGATCTCCACGTAGAAGAAGCTGTAGCCCAGGGCCACGATGACCGAAGCCGCCGTATAAATGAGGGTCAGGACGATGGTGGTGGGCTTTCTTCTGGTATGGAAGATCTCCATACAGTTGGCCGTGATGGTCTCCAGTACGGAAACGCAGCTGGTCAGGGCCGCGAAGGCAGCCATGATGAAGAAGGCCAGGCCGACCAGTCTTCCCATGACGTGCATGGAGGCGAAGACCTTGGGCAGGGAGACAAACATGAGGCCGGGGCCGGCCTTCATGCCTTCCACGCCTTCAAAAACAAAAATGCTGGGTATGATCATGATGCCGGCCAGGAGGGCCACGCCGGTATCGAAAAACTCGATCTGGTGGATGGAGGAATTCAGGTCCACATCCTTTTTGATATAGGAGCCGTAGGTGATCATGATGCCCATGGATACGCTGAGGGAGAAGAAGATCTGGCTCATGGCATCCAGAAGGATCTGAAGGAAGCGCTTTAATGTCAGTCCTTCAAAGCTGGGGGTCAGATAGACCATAAGGCCCTGGAGACCTGTCCGGGTCACTCCGTCGTCTCCGATATGGCGCAGGGTCAGGGCAAAGACGGCGATGGCCGTGATCATGACCAGCATGACCGGCATCAGGACCTTTGAGTATTTTTCAATGCCCTTTTCCACTCCGTTGAAGACGATCCAGGCGGTCAGGACCATGAAGAGGACGGCGCAGAGGGAGGACTGGCCGGGGGAGGTGATGAAGTCCGTGAAAAAGGAATCCGCGGCCGCGGCCTGGCCCTGTCCTGCCAGATAGACCGCGATATAGCGCAGGATCCAGCCCCCGATGACGGCGTAATAGGTCATGATCAGGGCCGGCACCAGGAAGGTGACGATGCCAAGGAACTTCCATCTGGGATGCATGGCCCCGTAGGCCTTTATGGAGTTTTTGCCCGTTTTTCTTCCGATGGCGATATCGGAGGTCAGAAGGGTGAAGCCGAAGGTAAAGGTCAGGATCAGATAGACCAGGATAAAGAGGCCTCCTCCGTCCTTGGCGGCCAGATAAGGGAAGCGCCAGAGATTGCCGACGCCTACGGCAGAGCCCGCAGCGGCCATGACAAAACCGATCTGGCCGGTGAACCCGTGCTTTTTATGGGTATGCTGTTTTTCTGCCTGCAATGCTTATATACCTGCCTTCCGGAATAAATATGAATCATAAAGGGCCGGAGCCCCGCTTAAGTGTCCATAAGCGTAACACAGGAAAAATACTTTTTCCATGGAATTTTGTTTCCGGGCCTCCTTTTTTTGCGCCTTCCGGGGCCATGGACAGCAGCTGCTTTCTCCCGGCTCCCGCGGATCATTTTTTTTCGCAGCGGGGAAATGGGACAGGAGAGCGGATCTGGGTAAACGCATTTTTCGGGAATCGTGTACAATAGTTCCGAAGCCGGATGCAGGGCGTCCGCAAAAGCGGGAAAGAAGGCATTTTTAATGAAGACACTGGAAAGACTGAAGGAACTGAAAGAAAAGCATGAAACAAAGCCCTTTTCGGGCATGGAAGACATCCCTTCCGGAAAGGCGGGGGAAAATCTGATCCACGCCTGCCTGGTGCTGGAGGGCGGGGGCTTCCGGGGCCTCTACACCCAGGGCTTTCTGGATGCCATGATGGTGCATGACCTGAACCTGGACTGCGTGATCGGCGTCTCCGCCGGCGCCCTGGCGGGCATGAACTATGTGGCGGGCCAGATTGGCCGCTCCGCCAGAGTGAACCTGGGCTACCGCCATGACAGCCGCTATGTGGGGGCCAGGGCCCTTCTCCACAGCCGGAGCTTTCTGGACGTGGGCTTTCTGACAGAGGACCGGGGGATCATTGAGCCTCTTGACAGCGAACGCTTCTACAGACCGGAGAGGCGCTTCATTGCCGTTGCCGCCAACTGTCAGACGGGGCAGGCGGAGTATTTCGAAAAGGGGAAATGCTACGATATAGCTTCTGCCGTCCGGGCATCGGCCACTCTGCCCTATATATCCCCCATGGTCATGATCGGGGGCGTCCCCTACCTGGACGGGGGCTGTGTCTGCAAGGTCCCCTATGAATGGGCCCTTAATGAGGGATATGAAAAGATCGTGGTCATACGGACCAGAGACGTTTCCTACCGCAGAAAGGAGGAGGTCTCCGGAAGGGCCCTCCGATTCTACCGCAGATATCCGGAGTTTGCAGAAAGGCTCTCCGTCAGCAGCATGATGAATAACCGCCAGTTCGACGAGATCGAGCGTCTTCATGCAGAGGGCAGGCTCTTTCGGATCGCCCCTTCCGCTCCGGTGGAGATCGGACGGGTGGAAAAGGACGTGGAAAAGCTGGGAGATCTTTACTTCACGGGATACACGGAATGCCTGGACCAGCTGGAGAGCCTTAAGGAGTATCTTGGAGTGCAGAGGAATCAGCAGCCGGGCGAAGGCCTTAACGAAGCCTCTGCGTCGAACGTTGCTCTGTGAGACCTGCAGGAGAGTAAAACATATCCTGAAGCTTTTTATAAATAAGGCCTTCATTCCGAAAACTGGAATCAACTCCGGAATGAAGGCCTTTCTTTGTCTTTAATTCATCAGTTTTTACACATCCCACTCTATTCCGCCGGTAAGTGCGCTTTCCTTTCCTGCTGATACGCCTCCGGCAAAAACCGGAGACCTGTAAAGCCGGTCTTCCGTCATCTTTCGTTTTGAGGCAGGCGACAGTTTAATGCGGACAGTACTCAGATGCTCTTTGTTTGCGGCAGCGGTCATATCGTCCGACAGTCTCACGATCAGCCGGCATTCCTTTTCATAGGACCAGCCGTAGTTCTTATGAAAGATGTCTTTGTTTTTTAATACTTTCTTATCCACTGTGGCATGATCGTCTCTCAGAGTGACATTTAATCTTCCGTTCTTACATTCATCTGTATACAGAACATCCGTAAGGAATATTTCAAAATCATCCCCTGTCAGTTCATGCTTTGCCTCAAAGGTCCCCCGGCTGTTAAAGGTGCCAAGCTCCAGTGTCCGGCTCTGCAGAATATCTTTCATGACAGAACGGGGAAAATCCAGCATAGCTCCCCGTTTTCCGTGCTCTCCGGAATAAAGCATCCACATGGCGATATTTTCGCTGGTAGAGCAGGACATGCATACGCCGAAAGAGTTTTTGGCCTTCATCATTTCACGGTCATAGGTGTCGTTCCATCTGCTTCCGTTTGAGAGAAAAATGTCGCCGGTCACTATAACGGCCAGCGCCCGCTCAATGGAAGTATACATCTTATAGCTGATATGCAGTTCTCCGTTGGCCCTTAGTCCAGCTGCAAGTGCAGCGGAATCTGTAATAATGTCTTTCAGATTGTTCATACCTTCCTCCTGATGTTTTTACTCCTCATGCTTTGTCAGTCCGGACTCTGCAGCCTTCTGGTACTGCCCGAATCCCATTATATCTCATGCCAGCCGGCGAATGACATATGCAGATGAGAGTTTTCCTGCAATAAGGGGCTTCTTCTCATGCGGCTGAGGGGCCGGAAAGAAAGGAAGCAGAGCAAAGATATTGACATAGTGTCAGAACACTGCTATTATGTATTTGACACGAAGTCAGAATACGGGGCGAGGCCCCTTCATAAAAGCATATCTGCAGCAAAGGAGAATTGAAATGGCAAAGAAAAATATCGGACCTGTACTGGCACTTTATCCCTGCCCCGTGATCGTGGTCGGAGCAATGGCGGGCGGAAAGCCCACATGGACCCTGGCGGCCCACGCCGGCATCATGGCCCACTCTCATCTCATGGTATCCCTGGTCCAGGCCCACTACATCAATAAGGGGATCCGGGAAAACAATAAGCTGTCCGTAAACGTGGTAGACGCCTCCTGGCTTAAGGAAGCGGACCGCATGGGCACCGTCAGCGGCCTTAAGACCGATAAATCGGAGTGCTTTGCATGGACCATGGGAGAGAACGGCGCTCCCCTGATCGACGATGCAAAAGTATCCATCGAGTGCGAAGTGGACGGCAACTATGAGCTGGAGAACTTCGACAACTTTATCTGCAGGATCCTTGCCACCTATGCCGACGAATCCGTCCTGAACGGTCAGGAAAAGATCGACTACCACACCTTCAAGCCGGTCCTTTTCGAGTTCCCCACCTATGAGTATTTCCTGACAGGGGAAAAGATCGGCAACTGTGCAAGAATGAACCGCTAAAAGAGAGCGCCTTAAAAGCATCAGGGAAGGATCCCGGAGGAAGAGAATGAAGTATACAAGACTTGGCGGCACGGATCTTGAGGTATCCCGCATCTGCATGGGCTGCATGGGCTTCGGGGACCCGTCAAGAGGCCAGCATACCTGGACCCTGGACGAGGACCGCTCCAGAGAGATCATCAAAAGAGGCCTGGACCTGGGCGTCAACTTCTTCGATACTGCCATCGCATATCAGAGCGGCACCAGCGAGCAGTATCTGGGGCGGGCGATCCGGGACTTTGCCGAAAGAGACCGGGTGGTCATCGCCACCAAGTTCCTGCCCAGGACTCAGGAGGAGATGGAAAAAGGCGTCAGCGGCCAGGAACATATCTCCCGCATGATCGATACCAGTCTGTCCAACCTGGGCATGGACCGGGTGGACCTTTATATTTACCATATGTGGGACTATAACACGCCTCTGTATGACATCATGGAAGGCCTGGACCGGGCGGTAAAGGCGGGAAAGACCAGATACATAGGCATTTCCAACTGCTTTGCCTGGCAGCTTTCCGAGGCCAACGCCCTGGCCGAAAGGGAAGGCTTTCATAAGTTCGTCTCTGTCCAGGGCCACTACAACCTGATCTATAGGGAGGAGGAGCGGGAGATGGTGCCTTACTGCAGGGAAAAGAACATAGCCCTTACCCCCTACAGCGCCCTGGCCGGCGGAAGGCTTGCCAGAAGGCCCGGGGAAGGAGGGACGAAAAGAGCGGCGGAGGACGCCTACGCCAGGTTCAAGTACGATGCTGCGGCAGATCTGGACAGGGAGATCATCTCCCGGGCGGCAGAGCTTTCCGGCAGGTACGGCGTTTCTATGACAGAAATATCTCTGGCCTGGCTGATATCAAAAGTGACGTCTCCCGTGGTGGGAGCCACAAAGCTCTCTCACATCGAAGGGGCGGCAAAGGCGGTGGATCTTGCGCTGACAGAGAAAGACATGAATTATCTGGAAGAATCCTACAGGCCTCATCCTCTTTCCGGCGTCATGGCCCAGAATCGGCCTCAGGCAGCCGGAGAAAAGCACGTATGGTCCGTGGGAGACCAGAAGATCGGCCGGGACTGAAAGGGAAAAAGATTCCCTTCCATAAGGAGCAGAAAGGCGGAATATATGAAAATCCTTGTTTTAATGGGAAGTCCCAACCGTAAGGGATCCACGTCCCTTCTGGTCAGTGAGTTCGTAAGGGGAGCCCGGGATGCGGGCCATCAGGCAGAGGTGATGGACGTCTGCCATATGAATATCCATCCCTGCACCGGCTGCGTCCGATGCGGCTACGAAGGGCCCTGCGTGCTAAAGGACGACGTGGAAGAGATCCGGGAGGAGATCCTTTCTTCCGACATGGTCGTCTTCGCCACCCCTCTTTACTACTACGGCATGAGCGCCCAGCTGAAGACGGTGGTCGACCGCTTCTGCGCCTATAACAGCTCTCTTTCGGCAAGGCATCTGAAATCCGCCCTGCTGACGGTGGCCTGGAACAGCGACGACTGGACCTTCGAGGCGCTGGAATCCCACTATAAGACCCTGGTGAGGTATATTGGCCTTAAGGATATGGGCATGGTCCTGGGATACGGCTGCGGAAGCCCCGCCATGACAAAAAGAAGCCCTTATCCGGCGGAGGCCTACGCTCTGGGAAGGGGGCTCATGGCATGAAGAAGGTACTGATCCTGTCCGCCAGCCCCAGAAAGAATGGAAATTCCGACATCCTCTGCCACCAGTTCATGAAGGGAACGGAGGAAGCCGGCCACGAGGCGGAGATCATCTCCCTGTACGGGAAGAAGATCGGATTCTGCAGGGCCTGCTACGCCTGCTTCAGGACCGGCTCCTGCGTCCTTAAAGACGACATGGAAGAGATCCTGGATAAGATCCAGGGAGCGGACGTGCTGGTCATCGCCACCCCTGTCTATTTCCTTTCCATGAACGGCATGCTCAAGACCACCATAGACCGCTTCCTGCCCAGGTGGCAGGATCTGGGAGGCCATGATACCTACCTGATCATTACGGGCCACGACGGTAAGGAAGGCCTTTCCCTGGCAGGAGAGGAACTGACCAGGATCTTCGAAAGCCTGGGCGACCGGGTCCGGGGGGTCATCTGGGGCGAAGGCGTCTGGCAGAAGGGCGAGGTGAAAGGCACAAAGGCCATGGAGGAAGCCTTCAGGGCAGGCCAAAGTATTTAAGTCAGATTTCTGCAGAAGGCAGAGGGTCCCCCGCGGGGCGGCTGCCTTCTGTTTTTATTTGCTCTTTTCCGCCCTTTTCCCTTTTTTTCTGATAGAATGGTCTGGAATGCGCAGGCGTAAGATGCGGCAGAGAGCAGGAGGAAGAAAAATGATCGGAGTCATCAGTCAGGAAAGAGCCATGGAGATCCTTGCAAAGTACAGTGGATGGATCGAAGAAGTGGGAAGAAGATACCAGGTCCCTCCTGCCGCCGTAAAGGCCGTTCTTTATAAGGAGATGACCCAGACAGACCTTATGGACCCTCTGGCGGACCTGGCGGTATGGACCGGCCTGACTTCCAGAAAGGACAGTTCCACAGGTTACGGCCAGATCTTCGGCCGTACGGGCCTTCTGGCCGTAAACTACGCCCTGGACCAGGGCCTTGCCTCTTATGCCTCCCTGGGCCTTGAGACGGACCACAGACTGAGCGTGGACGACCCGGAGGATATCCGCCTGGTCTGGAACAGACTCAGGAGCGACGAAGGGTTCAATATCGAGGTCTGCGCCATCAACCTGCGTCTGTGCGCCCAGGAGATGACAGGGCGGACGGATTTTGCCTCCTTTTCGGAGGAGGAGACCAGGCTGACCCTGACCAGGTACAATGCAAACGTCCGCCATGTGACGGCCTACGGGGAGGATGCCTTCCGTCTGATGCAGATGTTTTCGGAGCCGGCTCCTTCTGTGTAAATACCTATTTCAGGGGGACCGGCAGCTTCTTCCGGGGATTTCCGGGAGATCCAGACTTTCAGAGGCCCATTTGTAAGGGCACTTGCAGTTTTCAATGAATAATAAGACCAGTCTTGATAGCATTCTTAACAGGAAGGAAGTGAGCCGGGCGGAAAAGATCCGTCTGGTCCTTTCGCTCAGCCTTCCCGCGATTTTGGCCCAACTGACCACGATCGCCATGCAGTATATCGACGCCGGTATGGTGGGAAGCCTGGGAGCGGCGGCAACGGCCTCCATAGGCCTTGTATCCTCCTCCACCTGGCTGATCGGCGGCTCCTGTATCGGCATAGCGGCCGGCTTTTATGTCCAGGCGGCCCAGCTGATCGGAGCCGGGCGGGAAAAAGAGGCAGAGGACGTGCTCAGACAGGGCCTGAAGACAGCGGCCCTGGCAGGCCTTGGGGTCTCCCTGGTCTGCCTTTGCATTTCGGGCCGGGTGCCCTACTGGCTGGGCGGGGAAGAGGCCATCCTGGGGGATTCCACGGCCTACTTCCGGATCTACTGCTTTTCCATCCCCTTTATCCTGCTGCGGCAGATGTCCAACGGCATGATGCAGTCTACGGGAGACATGAAGACCCCCAGCTCTCTGTCGGCCATCCTCTGCCTTCTGAACGTCATTCTGAATTTCCTGATGATCCTGCCCTCCAGGACCCTCTCTCTTATGGGACTTCAGATCTTTCTTCCCGGCGCAGGCCTGGGGGTGGTGGGAGCTGCCCTTGCCACGGCCCTGTCTGAGATGATCATCTCCCTGACGGCCCTGTATTTTCTCTCCTTCAGAAATAAAAAGATCTCCCTGAAGGGCGGGGGAAGCTGGAAGTGGAAAAGAAAGACCCTGGCAAATGCGGTAAGGATCGCCCTGCCCCTTTCCATGGACCAGATTTTCATGTGCAGCGCCTATGTGGCGGGAACCAAGATCGTGGCGGGCCTCGGCACCGTGGCGGTGGCGGCCCATTCCCTGGCCATCACGGCGGAGAGCCTCTGCTACATGCCGGGCTACGGCATAGGGGCAGCGGCCACGGCCATCATAGGCCAGACCATAGGGGCGGACAGACGGGACCTGACAAAGAGCTTTTCCAGGGTCTCCGTATACCTGGGCATGGCCATGATGGGCCTGACCGGGGTCATTATGTACCTTGCGGCCCCCCTGGTCTTTTCCCTCCTGACAGTCAGCAGAGAGGCGGCGGCCCTGGGGACCAGGGTCCTTCGGATCGAGCTGATCTCGGAACCCTTATACGGGGCATCCATCTGCTGCGCAGGGGTCTTTCGGGGAGCGGGAGATACCCTCCGGCCCAGTATCATGAATCTCTTCAGCATGTGGTGCGTCCGGATCGGCCTGGCCATGGTCCTGGTGCCCCGCATGGGACTGCCCGGTTTCTGGACTGCCATGGCAGCGGAGCTCTGCTTCAGGGGGGCCATCTTCCTTGTCCGCCTCTACAGGGGCCGGTGGATGAAAAAGGCCCTGGTATGACGGGAAGCCGACGATATAAAAAAAGGCCGGCAGGAGACCGGCTGAGAAAATCAGTGTTACAGGAGAAAAAACAAATGAGCAATGAAAAGATGGCCGAAAGGCCGGAAATGAGCAGGGACAGAGTCATTATCAGGACCAGTATCATCGGCATTCTGGCAAACGTATTTCTGGCAGCCTTCAAGGCCGTCGTAGGGATCCTGTCCAACTCCATCGCCGTCACCCTGGACGCGGTCAACAATTTGTCCGACGCCCTGTCCTCCATCATCACCATCGTGGGGACAAAGCTGGCAGGGAAGCTTCCCGATAAAAAGCATCCCCTGGGCTACGGGCGGATCGAATACCTGAGCGCCATGATCGTATCCGGCATCGTTCTCTACGCCGGCATTACCTCCGCTGTGGAATCCGTCAAGAAGATCATTCATCCGGAACTGCCGGACTACAATGCGGTTTCCCTGGTCATCATCGGGGCCGCCGTGCTGGTCAAGATCCTGCTGGGCCGTTATGTCAAAGGCCAGGGGGAAAAGGTAAATTCCGGCTCTCTTGTGGCGTCCGGTTCGGACGCCATGTCCGACGCCGCCCTTTCCGCTTCCGTTCTGGCCTGCGCCGTCATCTTCAAGATCTCAGGCATCTCTCTGGAAGCCTTCGTGGGCGTCGTCATATCCGTATTCATCATCAGGTCCGGCGTGGAAATGATGATGGAGACTTTAAATGAGATCCTGGGCTCCAGGGCGGAAAAGGAAGTGACGGACAAGATCAAAAAGATCCTGACGGAGGAAGAGGAGGTCAGAGGCGCCTACGACCTGATCACCCATAATTACGGGCCTGATAAGAACCTGGCCAGCGTCCATATCGAACTGCCCGACCACATGACCGTCAGCGAGGTGGACCGTCTTACCAGAAAGCTGGAAAAAAGGGTCTACAGGGAAACCGGCGTCATTCTGACCGCCGTGGGCCTCTATTCCTACAATACGGGGGATTCCCAGGCCGCCAGGATCCAGAACGACGTACAGGAGAGGGTCCTTGCCCATGACTGGGCCATCCAGATGCACGGCTTCTATGTGGATACGGAGACCAAGGACATGAGCTTCGACGTGGTCATGAGCTTTGACATCGATCCAAAAGAAGGGCTGCGGATCATTTCCGGCGAAATAAAGAAGGCCTATCCGGAATACAGGCTGGATATGACACCGGACGTGGATGCCTCCGTATCGGAATAATTCCTGATCGGGGCAGATAAAGGAAGCCTTTTACACTGTCTGAGAACAGGGACTGTGACAGGATAGGTGAGATCGACTTTAGGGAGGTGCCTGTGGGCTCTGAAGATAAGAACGTTTTCCTTGCGGACCGGTATCTGATGCAGACCGGCCAGGGGAAAGAACCGGATATGATCACCCAGGATCTGCGCTTTGGCCTGGAGGCCAGGAAAAAGAGACTGGCCCGGAAGGGGGTCTGCCTGCATGAGGAGTATGTTTTCACAGACGATGCCGTGCGGGGATCCGTATCCATGACTCCGGAGGATTCTCCTCAGCCCTTTCATGCCAGCCGGGCCTTCCGCGAGACAAAGCGGATCCGGGAATATGCCATGAACTCTCAGGGGAAAAAGAAACTCCGATGGGAGAGCCCCGTGACATTTCATGCAGTGGTCGTGGACCACAGGGGGAGGGAAGACTTTGCGGTATCCTGCCCCGCCTGCGGAAGCCCCTCCCTGGCCTCCGGCCTGGAAAAGGGCTGCGCCTTCTGCGGGATGCGGTTTTCCGTAAGCGGCCTCTATCCCCGGATCTCCTCCTGCTATTTCTCGGAGGATGTGATCTGGCGGCACGGCTTCGATGAAAGGCAAAGGAAACGGTATGGGATCATTGCAGGCATCCTGTTCCCTGCCATGTCCCTCCTGAGTATAGTCATGCGGGGCTTTGGGCCCGACTATCCCATCTGGCTGCAGCTCCTGGGCCATATGTTTTTAGGCGCTTTTGCAGCGGCCGTCCTGACCTTTTCTGTCTTTATGATCGGGACTTATTTCATGATCGGAAAGCTCTTTGCCCTGGCCGGCAGCGCCCTTCCCATGCTGGGAGTATATTCCTCCCGCCGCAGACTGGAGGAGGGGATGAGAAGGTATGACCCCGATTTCTCCGTGGAACTCTTTGAAGGTAAGCTGGTCTCCCTCCTTGGGGCGGTCCTGTACTCCGATGACCGGGGAAATCTGAACTTTTATCAGGGGGAAAGAGGGCTTCCCGGCTTTGACGATCTGATCGGCTTTGATTACCGGGGAGGCTTTAAGCTTAAGGAAATGACGGTCCGGGAGGGAAGAATCCGGGTGCTGGTCAGCGTTTTTGCAGATAATGTCTATGCCGGAGAAAAGATCCGGAGGAAAAAGGAGAGGATCCTGGTCAGGATGGAGAGGGAAGCGGGCGTCCGGACAGACGCGGGCTTTTCCTTCCACGCGGTCAGGTGCCTTTCCTGCGGCGCGTCCTTTAACGCGGTGCACGAAAGGAACTGCCCTTACTGCGGCAGCGCCTATGATGCGGTCCGGGGAGACTGGGTCATTACAATGATCGGAAAAGAATAAGGATGCCATAAAAAAGGAGGTCTGCAATGATCGATATTTTAAAGAAGCGGTTTTCTGCAAACATGTCCAGACATCTGGACCTTGCCTGGGAAGAGATCGAAGTCCGCCTGCGGGGAAACGAGGGAGCCCTTGAGATCCTCCGGCGGATGGAAGAGACCGGCGGGGAGCCGGATACCATAGGATATGACAAAGAGAGCGGAAGGCTGATCTTTCTGGACTGCTCGGCGGAGACCCCTGCAGGGAGAAGGAGCCTGTGCTATGACGAAGAGGCCCTGAAAAAGCGCAAAAAGAATCCTCCTTCGGGCAGCGCCCTTTCCATGGCGGAGGACATGGGCTGCAGTCTTCTTACGGAGGCCCTCTACAGGCGGCTGCAGGAGACGGGAGAGTATGACCTGAAGACCTCCAGCTGGATCAGTACGCCGGATAAGATCCGGAGCCTTGGGGGAGCTCTCTTCTGCGAAAGACGCTACGGGACGGTATTTACCTTCCATAACGGGGCCGACTCCTACTATTCGGTCAGGGGATGGAGAGGATTCATCCTGGTGTGATTTGAACTGTGGTATGGAGAACGCGCATCGATGTGCCCTCATGATCTGAAAAGGAAAGGGATAATTTTATGCAGGAAGCAGAAAGCAAAGTCAGATCTTACCGGTTTCTGGACGGGACGACCCTCAAGCTTCTGGCTATGATCAGCATGCTCTTCGACCATGTGGGAGACAACTTTTTTCCCGGCCAGACCTGGATGCGGATCATAGGCCGTATAGCCATGCCCGTTTTTGCCTTCTGCCTGGCGGAGGGTTTTGCCCATACCCGGGACAGCGGAAAGTATCTGATGCGGATGGGCCTCTTTGCCCTGATCAGTGAAGTCCCCTTTGACCTGGTGGTGACCGGGAAAGTCCTGGAGTTTTCCCACCAGAACATCATGTTCACCTTTTTCCTTGCCCTTATGGGACTTTCCTGCTTCGAAAAGCTGACAGAGAAAAAGACCCGGGCGGGAACTGCGGCAGGGGTCTTTCTGCTCCTTGCTTTTACGGTACTGTCCCTGCTTCTGGGCCTTGACTACAACATGCTTGGCACGGGCCTTGTCTTTGTTTTCTATCTGCTCAGGAATAAGGCCCATGCCCTGCGCTGCCTGGCAGGGGCCGTCTGTCACGTCCTTCTCAGAAACATGGGGATCTACTGGTTCGGCCTTCTGGGCTTTCTCCCCATCCTCTGCTATAACGGAAAGAAGGGCAGGGGCCTGAAGCAGCTCTTCTATGTCTTCTATCCGGCCCACCTGCTTATCATCTACCTTGTCAGGATCTTTCTCCTTAAGCATTAAAAGAGAGCCTCTCCCTGCCGGAAGTTCCGGAAGGAAGAGGCTCTTTCTGACTGTATCACTCCCGCAGGGCGGCCTCGCAGATCAGGTCTGCACAGAGATCGTAACCCAGGGTGGAGCTCTTCAGGCACATGTCATACCAGGCCGCGTTTCCGAACTCGGTCTTGGTATAGTACCTGCAGTATTTGTTTCTGACCTTGTCAACTTCCCGGATCCTGTCCAGAGCCATCTCGTCGGTCAGTCCGGGCATTTCCTCCTGGATCTTCCGCATTCTGGAATATTCCGATCCGGAGATAAAGACATGCAGGGTCCTGTCGAACTGCTGGAGGACCACATTTCCGTTCCTGCCAACGATGACGCAGTTGCCCTTTTCGGCCACCCTGCGGATGGCTGCGGACTGGGCCCTGAAAAGGCGCTCGTCCAGAGGCTCGCTGTAGAAGTCGAACAGGCTCTGGCTGATCTCAAATTTTCTGGGGACCTTTTCGTCGTAGTAGCGGACTTCCTCCGCGGTCAGGGTCCCGCTTTCGAGAGCCGTGCGGATGATCATGTCCTTGTCGCAGTAGTAGAAGCCAAGACGATCTGCCACCTTCTGTCCGATGATGCTGCCGCCGGATCCGAACTGGCGGCTGATGGTAATGATATTTTTCATTATAATCCGCGGGATACCACGTCCATAGGAGCAGCTGCACCGCATGGGCGTGGAGGAACGCGGTCTTTTTTCTTTCCACGAAAGTCCGTGTACCTGCTGTCCCGCTTCCTCCTTTCTTATTATGAGATGCGTTCCCATGCTCCAGGGAACGACAGGGCCTTTACTTTTCCTGCAGCGACG
>DETN01000191.1:0-11582 GCA_002362155.1 Lachnospiraceae bacterium UBA3287
ACCAGCTGCTGGCAGGCATTGCCCTGATGGCCGTCTGCGCATGGCTGGGCGAAGCCGGAAAGAACAACAGGATGTTCTACTTCCCCATGGCCTTCATGCTCATCGCCACACTGTCCTCCCTGGTCCTGACCATTAAGGCCAAGTTCGGCCTCATCGGAGCAGGTACGGCCGCATGGGGCGACTACTTCCAGCTGGTCTTTGCCGTTTCCATGGCAGTCCTGGCTGTGGTCCTGGTCTTTGAGGCCGCAGGCACCTTTAAGAGACAGGCCGCAAGGAAAGCCTGACCATCCTCTGCAGGATAAAGGGGCAGAGGCAGATGGGGGGCAGATTTCGGGAACTTTGGCTGTTTTTATGAAAATTCAGAATTTTCACATTTTATTTTTCCGAATCCCTTGCATTTTCCCTGCCCTTGTGTTAATGTACCAGTGAAATTAGATAACAGTTAATGTAAAAGTGGACTTTCGCAAGTCCACTTTTATTATGTCTTTAAGCAGGCGGCCGGCCGAGCCGGCAGCCCCGCAAAAGGAAAAGCGATGGCAAAAAAGAATACCAGAAAGCAGCAGTATGAGGAACGTACGGAAGCGCTGGTGACTCCGATCGCGGAGCCCCTCGGCATCTGGATCTATGACGTGGAGTTCGTAAAGGAAGGGTCTGACTATTACCTCAATGTCTATATCGACAAGGAGGACGGCGTCAACATCGGCGACTGCGAGACAGTCAGCCGGGCCCTGTCGGACGAACTGGACAGAGAGGATTTCATTGCGGAGGAATATACCCTGGTAGTCTCCAGCCCCGGACTGGGCAGGACCCTGACCCGGGACCGTCATTTTGCCAATTCCATCGGTGAAGAGGTGGAGATCAGGACCTTCAGGCCCAATCCGGACACCGGAAGCAAGGAGTTTACCGGATATCTGAAGGATTTTGACGCGGACACCCTTACGATTGCCTACACGCCCGCACCCTCCCGGAAAAAGAAGGGCAGCGAAGCGGAAGACCCCGGAGAAAGAGACATAAAAGTGGTCAGGAAAGACATAGCCCTCGTCAGACTGACGATCGATTTCTGATCATGCCCTTCGGGGCTGCTTTTAAGAAAAGGAGATACGATGAACACAGAGTTGAAAGACGCCATTCTGGCCCTGGAAAAAGAAAAAATCATCAGCAGCGAGACCCTGTTCGAAGCCATTGAGAACGCCCTGCTGACAGCCTGCAAGAGCCACTTTGGAAGCACCGATAACATCACAGCCGGCGTAGACCGTGAGACCTTTGAGTACTACTGCTACGCGGACAAGACCGTCGTGGAGCTGGATGACGATGTCATGGATCCCATCCTTGAGATCTCTTTAAACGACGCAAGGAAGCTGGATCCAAACGTCCAGATCGGTGACACGGTCAGGGTCGACATCAACAGCAAGTCCTTCGGCAGGATCGCCACCATGAACGCCAAGAACGTCATTCTGCAGAAGATCCGCGAAGAGGAACGCAGCGTTGTCTACAATTATTATGTCAAGCTGCAGAAGGACATCGTGACCGGTATCGTCCAGCGCCAGATCGGCAAGAACATCAGCGTCAACCTGGGCAAGGCCGACGGCCTTCTGAACGAGAAGGAACAGGTCCCCGGCGAGAAGCTCAATCCCACAGACCGCATCAAGGTTTATATCCTGGAAGTCAGGACCACTCCCCGCGGACCCAGGATCTTCGTCAGCCGCACCCATCCCGATCTGGTCAAGCGCCTCTTTGAAGAGGAAGTGCCCGAAATCAGGGACGGCGTCGTGGAAGTCAAGAGCATTGCCCGCGAGCCCGGCAGCCGCACCAAGATCGCCGTATGGTCCAACGATCCCAACGTGGATCCCGTGGGCGCCTGCGTCGGCCAGAACGGCAGCCGCGTGGGCATCGTTGTAAACGAGCTCAGAGGCGAGAAGATCGATATCATCAACTGGGACGAGAACCCCGGCAACCTGATCCAGAACGCCCTGTCCCCCGCCAAGATCGTGGCGGTATTCGCGGATCCCGACGAAAAGACCGCAAAGGTCGTCGTTCCGGATTATCAGCTGTCCCTGGCCATCGGACGGGAAGGTCAGAACGCCCGCCTGGCCGCCAGACTGACAGGCTACAAGATCGACATCAAGTCCGAGACCCAGGCCAAGGATGCCCCCGGCTTCCGTTATGAGGACTATCTCATGGACGATGACGACGAAGAGTACGAAGACGAGTATGACGAGGAAGCTTACGATGAGGAAGAGGGAGAGGCCGATTCCTATGAGGAAGCTCCCGAAGAATAAGACAGAGGACAGAAATGCCTAAGAAAATACCCATGCGGCAGTGTGTCGGATGCGGAGAGATGAAGGAAAAGAAATCTCTGATCCGCATTATCCGGACACCCGAGGGCCGGATCCTTCTGGACAGGACAGGAAGAGCCAACGGCCGGGGCGCCTATATCTGCGACGATCCCGCCTGTCTGGCGGCTGCCCGCAAAAAGAAATCCCTGAACAGAGCTTTCAAGATGCAGGTATCCGAGGAGATCTGGGAAGAACTGACCCTGAGCATTGAAAAATAAAAATGCAGAAAGGGAATGAATGCAGGATAAAATATATTCCATGCTGGGACTGGCGGCCAAGGCCGGCAAGGTGACCAGCGGAGGATTCCTGACCGAGAAAGCCGTTAAGGAGCGCAGGGCAAAGCTTGTGATCATTGCGGCCGACGCCAGTACGGGAAGCACTGACACGATCAGAAATAAATGTGACTATTATAAAGTTCCCTGCCGTATCTACGGCCTGAAGGAGAGTCTGGGAAATGCCATAGGCAAGGAGGACAGGACCTGCGCAGCAGTCCTGGACCAGGGATTTGCAGGCAGCATCCTTAAGAAGATCGACGAGGCCGCGGAAACGCAGAAAGTAATTGAGGAGGAAGCATAGAAGTTGACCGAAGACAAGAACTTATCCAGAGAGGGCAATAGCGAGGATCCCGGTAAGAAGGCTGCAGCTGATGCCGCCAGAAAGAAACCGGCAGGAAAACCTGACGAATCCGCAGCGAAACCCAAAAAGAAAAAGAACATTATCATTGTGACCGGCGGCAACTCGGCTTCCAAGGGCGGACGTCAGGGAAACAGCAGAGGCAATTACAGCAGCGGCACCGGCAGATATGACAATGCCGGCGGCGGCAGAGACGCAGGCAGGGACGGGAGACCCCGTCAGCAGAAGAGCGGCTCTCAGGCTCCCGGCAAAGACGGCGCCGGCCGCCCCGCTGACAGAAAGCCCCGTCAGGGAGCAGCGCAGGACAGGAACCAGGCAGCTGCAGGCCGCAGGAACCAGGGAGGTTCTCTGGAGGCCCAGAGGCAGTACCGTCCGATCCGGCCCACCGTCGTTCCCACAGTGATGGAGGTGGATTTCCATAAAGAACCCGCGCCTGTAAAGGCAGCGCCCAGGCCCGAAGCCAAGGCGCCTGAAAAAGAGGCACCGGTGCCCGCTCCCGTTCAGGAAGCGCCCGTACCGGCACCCGTTCAGGAAGCGCCTGCACCGGCAGCCGCTCCCGCAGCAGAAGCGCCTGCACCTGCGCCTGAAAAAGAGGCTCCTGTCAGGGAAGAGCCCGTAAGGGCCCAGGCTCCCGAGACCAGGACGGCAGAGAGCGCAGCTCCCGCACCCGAGGCACAGGATCGCCAGAAAACAGAACGCCCTGCAGGCCGTGACCAGAAGGATGGCCGCCCGGCAGGACGCGAGGGCTTCGGCCGTGACGGCCGCCCCGCCCGCGAAGGGCGCCAGGGAACAGACCGTCCCTTTGGCCGTGACGGTGCACCCCGCCAGGGCGGAGACCGTCCCTTCGGCCGTGACGGCGCACCCCGCCAGGGCGGAGACCGCCCCTTCGGGCGCGACGGCGCACCCCGTCAGGGCACTGCCCCCGGTTTTAACCGCGACAATCGTGACAGTCGTCAGACCAGAGGCGCAAGGCCCGGTCAGGCAGGCGGCTTCCGTCCCCAGGGACAGGGTCAGACGGGCGACAGGCAGAGGGCTCCCTTCGGACAGGGACGTCCCGGTGCACCTGCTGCCGACAGGACCGGCGCAGGCCGCAGGCCCGCAGGCGGCGGCAGAAGCGCTGCACCTGCTGACGGCAGCTTCGTAAGAGATCCCGAGAAGCACCGCGACGAAAACAAGAGGAAGATGAACAAGGAGCGCGACAACCGCTCCAGGAAGGACCTGATCTATTCCGACGATAAGGAAAAACAGAAGAACAAGCCCGGCAGGTTCATCCGTCCCGAAAAGAAAGCAGAAGACAAGGTCGAAGAGCAGATCAAGACCATTACCATTCCCGATAAGCTGTCCATCCGCGATCTGGCAGAGCGCATGCATCTGCAGCCTGCAGAGCTGATCAAGAAGCTCTTCCTGTCCGGTAAGGTCATGACAGTCAACTCCGAGGTCTCCTACGAAGAGGCAGAGGCCATCGCCATGGATTACGATATCCTGTGCGAGAAGGAAGAAGTCGTGGACGTCATCGAGGAACTCCTCAAGGAAGACGAGGAAGAGGAAGAGACCATGATGACCAGACCTCCCGTGGTCTGCGTCATGGGCCATGTCGACCATGGTAAGACTTCCCTGCTGGACAAGATCAGATCCACCAACGTGACCAGGGGCGAGGCCGGCGGCATCACCCAGGCCATCGGCGCCTATACCGTAAAGATCAACGGTCAGGTCATCACTTTCCTGGATACGCCCGGACATGAGGCCTTTACCGCCATGCGTATGAGGGGCGCAAGCTCCACCGATATCGCCGTTCTGGTGGTTGCGGCCGATGACGGCGTCATGCCCCAGACCATTGAAGCCATCAACCACGCCAAGGCAGCCGGCGTCGAGATCATCGTTGCAGTCAACAAGATCGACAAGCCCGACGCCAACGTGGAAAAGGTCAAGCAGGAAATGACCAACTACGAGCTGGTCGCCACCGACTGGGGCGGAAGCACGGAATTCGTTCCCGTATCCGCCAAGACCGGCGAAGGCATCGAAGACCTTCTGGAGACCATCCTGCTCACAGCCGAGATGATGGAGCTCAAGGCCAATCCTGACCGTCTGGCCAGAGGCCTGGTCCTGGAAGCCAAGCTGGACAAGGGCCGCGGTCCCGTTGCCAATGTCCTGGTACAGAAGGGCACCCTGCATGTGGGCGACTTCATTTCCGCAGGCGCCTGCTCCGGCAAGGTCCGTGCCATGATCGACGACAAGGGCCGCAGGGTCAAGGAAGCAGGACCTTCCTATCCCGTGGAGATCCTGGGTCTGTCGGATGTTCCCAGTGCCGGCGAAGTATTCCTGGCCCATCCCGACAACGAAACAGCAAAGACCTATGCGGAAGCCTACAAGAACCAGCATAAGGAAGAGCTTCTGGAAGAGACCAGAATGCGCATGAACCTGGACGATCTGTTCAACCAGATGAAGGAAGGCACGCTCAAGGAGTTCGACCTGATCATCAAGGCGGACGTACAGGGCTCCGTGGAAGCTCTGAAGGCCAGCCTGCTGAAGCTTTCCAACGACGAAGTCATTGTCAAGGTCATTCACAGCGGCGTAGGCCAGATCACCGAATCCGACGTCCAGCTGGCCATCGCCTCCAACGCGGTCATCATCGGCTTCAATGTCAGGCCCGATGCCACAGCCAAGTCCATGGCTGACCACGAAGGCGTGGACATCCGTCTCTATAAGGTCATTTACCAGGCCATCGATGCCATCGAGCTGGCCCTCAAGGGCATGCGTGCGCCTGTCTACGAGGAAAGGGTCATCGGCCATGCCGAGGTCCGCGCCCTCTTCAAGGCATCCGCAGTGGGCAACATCGCAGGCTCCTATGTTCTGGACGGTATCGTACGCAGCGGCTGCAGGGTAAGACTGAGCCGCGGCGAGGAACTGATCTACGACGGAAGCCTGGCCTCCCTCAAGAGATTCAAGGACGATGTCAAGGAAGTCCGTGCCGGCTTCGAATGCGGTCTTGTCTTCAAGGATTTCGACAAGATGCAGGTGGGCGACGTCATGGAATGCTTTGACCTTGTTGAGGTACCCAGAGAATGAGAAAAAACAGTGTAAAGAACCGCAGGATCAACGACGAGGTCATGAAGGCCCTGTCGGAGATCATCCGCGGGGATCTGAAAGATCCCAGGATCAGTCCCCTGACCAGCGTAGTGGCTGTGAATGTGGCGCCTGATCTGAAGACATGCAAGGCCTGGATCAGTGTGTACGGCGATGCCGATGCCGGCAGGCGTACCATGGAGGGCATCCGGTCCGCTTCCGGCTTCATCCGGGGCGAACTGGCCCGCAGGGTCAACCTGCGCAATACGCCCGAGCTGACCTTCCTTTTCGACGACTCCATCGCCTACGGCGTGGCCATGTCCAAGAAGATCGACGAGGTCGCAGAACAGGACCGCCTTGCGAAAGAGCAGAGAGGAGAAGAAATCTCCGAATGAACATTCTTGAGACTGTCCGCGGCAGGCAGACCATCGCCATCAGCGGACATATAGGCCCGGACGGGGACTGTGTGGGTTCCTGTCTGGGCATGGCTCTGTATCTGAGAAAGAATATGCCGGAAGCGCAGGTGGACGTCTATCTGGGAGATTTTTCCGACGCCCTGCGCCGCAATATTCCCGGTACGGAGACCATCATTTACGACTATAAGCCCAGGGCCGAAAAGTACGACGCCTTCATTGCCCTGGACTGCGGCAGGGAGCGGCTGGGAGACGCCCAGGACATGTTCGACAGGGCGGACCTGACGGTCAATATCGACCATCATGTGTCCAATCCCGGCACCGGCATGATCAATTTCGTGGACGGAAACGCCTCCAGCGCCTGTGAAATGGCCTATCTGACCATGGATCCGGACCTGGTGGACCGGGAGACCGCCCAGGCCCTTTATGTGGGCATGGTGACCGACACGGGGGTCTTCCGCTATTCCAACACCTCCGAAAGGACCATGCAGACCGCAGGCCGCCTTATGACCTACGGCTTTGATTATCCGGCCATCGTCAGGGAGGTCTTCTACGAGAAGACCTTTACCCAGCAGAAACTCCTGGGGATCGCTCTGGAAAGAGCCCGCAGCGAGTACGGCGGCCTGGTCATCGCCTCCCTTCTGGACTGGAAGACCCAGCACAGCCTGGGGGCTGCCAAGAAGGATATCGACGGCATCTCCGCCCAGCTGGCTCTGACGGAGGGCGCGGACTGCGCCATTCTTCTCTATGCCACAGCCACCGGCGAGTGGAAGGGAAGCCTGAGGTCCAACCGGTATGTGGACGTCGCCGCCATCTGCCAGAATTTCAGAGGCGGGGGCCACGTGAGAGCCGCCGGCTGTACCATGTACGGGGACGGCGAAAAGGCCCTGGAAAAGCTGATCGGAGCTGCCGGAGACCAGCTCAGGAAGCAGGGATTATGCTGAACGGAATGCTGAATGTTTACAAGGAGGCAGGCTATACCTCCAGCGATGTCGTGGCAAAGCTGCGCGGCATTCTACATATGCGAAAGATCGGTCATACAGGAACGCTCGACCCCATGGCGGAGGGAGTGCTTCCTGTATGTTTGGGTAACGGGACAAAACTGGCCTCTCTGATCGAGGACAGGGACAAGGAATACCGGGCCGTCATGCGGCTGGGCCTGTCCACCGATACCCAGGATATGACGGGACAGGTCCTGGAGGAGGCTCCCCCGGAGCTTCTTTCCTCCATCACAGAGGATATGATCCGGGAGGCCTGCGCCTCCTTTATCGGCGACTACGATCAGATCCCTCCCATGTATTCCGCCATCAAGGTGCAGGGCAAAAAGCTCTATGAGCTGGCCAGAGCCGGAAAGACCGTGGAGAGAAAAGCCAGAAGGGTAAAGATCCTGGACCTGGAGGTGGAGAAGATCGACATGCCCCTGGTGACCCTGCGGGTGGTGTGCTCCAAGGGGACCTATATCAGGACCCTGTGCGAGGATGCCGGAAGAAGGCTGGGCTGTCCCGCCGTCATGGATTCCCTGCTCAGGACCAGGGTGGGGAGTTTCTGCCTGGAGGACGCCAGAACGCTTTCCCAGGTGGAGGAGGCCGTAAAAAGCGCCCCGGACGGTGCCGCAGGCATTGTCAGGACCGTGGAGTCTTTCTTTTCCGAGGCCCCTTACATCCGGGTCAGCGGGGAGAATCTCCGCTATTTAAAAAACGGCAATCCTCTTTACAGGAACCAGCTCCTTCCCGAATACGCCTCCCTCAGGCCTTCCGGGGAAGGCAGCTACAGGGTCTGCGACCATGAAGGATGCTTTTACGGTATCTATCGGTGGAGCGGAGAGGACAAGCGCTACAATCCTGTCAGGATGTTCATTCCCCAGGACTAAGGAAAGGACAAAGATGCAGATTTTTACGGATGTGACAGATTTTTACAGCGTGCAGGAAACGGCGGTGGCCATCGGCAAGTTCGACGGCGTCCACCGGGGACACAGACTGATCCTGGAGGACCTGGCAAAGCAGAAAGAGGACGGCCTGAAGTCCTGCGTTTTTACCTTCGATCCCTCTCCCGAGATTTTCTTCGGCCTGGGCAACGGCAAAGAACTGTCCACAAGGGAAGAAAAAAGACGTCTTTTCAAGGAATACGGCGTAGATATCCTGATCGAATTCCCCTTCACCGAGGAAACGGCCGCTACGGAGCCGGAAGACTTCGTCAGGAACATTCTTCTAAAACAGCTCCATGCCTCCTATTTGGCGGCAGGGCCCGATCTTTCCTTCGGACGGAAGGGAAAGGGCAACTTCATGCTGCTGCAGGAACTGGCAAGGCACTATCACTTCGATACCAGAATGATCGACAAGCTGAATTATGAGGGCACTCCCATCAGTTCCACCCTGATCCGGAAGATGATCGGGGAGGGACGGATGGAGGACGCGGCGGCCTGCCTGGGCTATCCCTACAGGATCCTGGACAACGTTTGCCACGGAAGCAGGATCGGCAGCGGCTCCCTGGGGATCCCCACCATCAATCAGATCCCGCCCGCCATCAAGCTCCTTCCTCCCTTCGGAGTCTATTATTCTCAGGTGATCGTCCGCGGGAAGACCTATAAGGGCATGACCAACATAGGGGTAAAGCCCACCGTTTCCGATAACGGGGAGGCTGTGGCGGAGACCTTCCTCTATGATTTTGAAGGCTCCCTTTACGGAGAAAGAGCCGAAGTCAGGCTCCTCAGCTTTAAAAGGCCTGAGCAGAAATTCGATGGCCTGGAACAGCTGAAGGCCCAGATGGAAAAGGATCTGGAAGAGGGCCGGGCCTATCACGGACTTGCCTGATCCGCCTTATCTTATGAAAAAGGGTACCGGGAAGCGACGCAGCAGCATCCCGGTATTTTTGTGTCCGTCAGAAAAGTATTGCGGAAATAAAATAGTAATCTGCTCTTTTGAAAAATGATATTTCCGAAATATATTGACTACTTCGAATATTCTGTTTTAGAAAATACATCGAAAATTCAAGTCGAAAATTCAAGTCGAAAATTCGAGTCGAAAATTCGCTGAAAATTCCGTCTTTTTATTATTTACATTATAAATACCCTGTGATACAATATCTTGCGTTATGCGAATACCGTCACTCGGGACAAGGAATTCTCGACCTTTCCTTAGTGGCAGGCGAATGAGCCGCAGAAAGCGGCAGAAGGAGAAAAACATGATTTCCAAAGAGACAAAGGCAGAAGTAATCAAAGAGTACGGCAGATTTGAAGGCGACACCGGTTCACCGGAAGTCCAGATCGCTATCCTGACCTACAGGATCAGAGAACTGACCGAGCACATCAAGAAGAACCCCAAGGATCACCACTCCGGCAGAGGCCTGCTGAGACTGGTCGGCCAGAGAAGAGGCCTTCTTGACTACTACAAGAGAAACGATATCGAAGGTTATCGTGCTCTGATCAAGAAGCTCGGCATCAGAAAATAATTTTTGGATTGCTTTGTCAGCATATGGGGGGACGGCATAGACCGGTTTTGTCGGTTTATGCCGTCTTTCAGCATATGCACCAGAGAAGACAAAAAAGGTCTCTGCCTTCCGGCGGAGCCCTGTAAGAAGAAGTGAAAGAAGAAGAGAAGAAGAAGGAGAAAAACATGTACAAAACTTACTCAATGGAACTTGCCGGCCGTACACTCACCATGGATGTCGGCAGAGTCGGCAAACAGGCCGGCGGCTGTGTCCTGATCCACTACGCTGACACCACACTGCTCTGCACAGCCACCACTTCCGCGGCTCCCAGGGACGGAATCGATTTCTTCCCCCTGAGCGTGGAATACAGCGAGAAGTATTACGCTGTAGGCAAGATTCCCGGAGGGTTCAATAAGAGAGAAGGCAAGCCCAGCGAGAACGCCATCCTCACAAGCCGCGTCATCGACAGGCCCATGCGTCCTCTGTTCCCCAAGGATTACCGCAATGACACCACTCTTGAGTGCATGGTCATGAGCGTGGATCCCACCTGCAGACCCGAACTGGTAGCCATGATCGGCGCTTCCGCCGCGGCTTCCATTTCCGATATTCCTTTCGACGGTCCCTGCGCAGCCACACAGATCGGCCTTGTAAATGGCCAGATGATCATCAACCCTTCCCAGGAAGAGTGGGATAACGGCGACCTCAAGCTGACCGTTGCCTCCACTGCAGAAAAGGTCATCATGATCGAAGCAGGCGCAAAGGAAGTCCCCGAAGCTGACATGATCCGCTACATCTATGAGGCGGACAAGGTCAACAAGGAGATCATCGCCCTCATCAACCAGATGGTGGAAGAAGTGGGCAAGCCCAAGAGAGAGTATGTCTCCTGCGCTATTCCCGAAGAGCTCTTTGCAGCCATCAAGGAGATCGTTCCTCCCGCAGAGATGGAAGAGGCTGTCTTCACCGATGACAAGCAGACCAGAGAGAACAACGTGGCAGCCGTGACCGAGAGACTGAAGGAAGCCTTCGCCGACAAGGAAGAATGGCTTGCCATCCTGGGCGAGGCTGTCTACCAGTACGAGAAGAAGACTGTCCGCAAGATGATCCTCAAGGACCACAAGAGACCCGACGGCCGTGCTCTGAACCAGATCCGTCCTCTTGCAGCGGAAATCGACATCATTCCCCGTGTACACGGCTCCGCCATGTTCACCCGCGGACAGACCCAGATCTGCAACATCGTTACTCTGGCTCCTCTGTCCGAAGCCCAGCGTGTTGAGGGCCTTGACCCCAACATCACCGAGAAGCGCTATGTGCATCAGTACAACTTCCCGGCCTACTCCGTAGGTGAGACAAAGGTCTCCAGAGGCCCCGGCCGCCGCGAGATCGGCCACGGCGCTCTGGCTGAGAGAGCTCTGCTCCCTGTCCTTCCTTCCATCGAGGAGTTCCCTTATGCGATCCGTTCCGTATCCGAGACCTTCGAATCCAACGGTTCCACTTCCATGGCTTCCACATGCTCTTCCTGCATGGCTCTGATGGCGGCAGGCGTTCCCATCAAGAAGCAGGTCGCCGGCATTTCCTGCGGTCTGGTCACAGGCGACACCGATGACGATTTCGTTCTGCTGACAGATATCCAGGGTCTGGAAGACTTCTTCGGCGATATGGACTTCAAGGTGACAGGTACCCACGACGGTATCACAGCCATCCAGATGGATAT
>DETN01000191.1:11612-12606 GCA_002362155.1 Lachnospiraceae bacterium UBA3287
AGATGGATATCAAGATCCACGGTCTGACCAGACCCATCGTGGAAGGCGCCATTGCCCGCTGCAAGGAAGCCCGTGAGTTCATCATGGCCGAGTGCATGACACCCGTCATCGCTGAGCCCAGACCGGACGTATCCAAGTACGCTCCCAGGATCAACTTCATGCAGATCGATCCCGAGAAGATCGGTGATGTGGTCGGCCAGAGAGGCAAGACCATCAACGAGATCATCAAGAGGACCGGCGTTGCCATCGATATCGATGACGACGGCAAGATCTCCATCTGCGGCAACGATGCCAAGGGCATGGCTGACGCTCAGAAGATGATCGAGATCATCACCACCGAGTTCGAAGAAGGCATGGTCCTGGACGGCACAGTCGTTTCCATCAAGGAATTCGGCGCTTTCGTAGAATTCGCTCCCGGCAAGGAAGGCATGGTCCACATCTCCAAGATCGCCAACCGCCGCATCGAGCATGTCGAGGACGTACTGACTTTGGGCGACAAGGTCACCGTAGTCTGCCTCGGCAAGGACAGAATGGGAAGACTTTCCTTCTCCATGAAGGATGTCAAGAACTACAAGAAGGGCAATAAGTAATACTAAGTAATACTGCGTAATTTCCCGTAAATACAGAGTATAAATATATGGTACCCGGCAGGCCGGTGCTGGACATCCAGCATCGGCTTTTGCTTCACCATTCTTAAAGAGGTATTCATGGCTAATAAGATCGCCGAAGAAATAGCAAGAAGACGTACATTCGCAATCATATCCCACCCTGATGCCGGCAAGACTACCCTGACGGAAAAATTCCTTCTTTACGGAGGCGCCATCAACCTGGCCGGCTCCGTCAAGGGCAAGGCCACTGCCAGACATGCCGTTTCCGACTGGATGGAGATCGAGAAGCAGAGAGGTATCTCTGTCACCAGCTCGGTCCTGCAGTTCGAGTACGGCGGATGCTGCATCAACATCCTGGATACCCCCGGCCACCAGGACTTCTCGGA
>DETN01000168.1:0-2952 GCA_002362155.1 Lachnospiraceae bacterium UBA3287
CATTCTAAGTATAGCAGATGGAGGGGACGGGCGGATGCGGAAAGTGTTTACAGATCTGCGGAATGATAAAGGAATGATAAGGAATGAATAAGAACAAATGAATAAGAATCCGTGAGCGCCTTGAAAGGGATGGGGATTTCCTGTAGTATCCATAAAAGAGACTCAGCCCCGACAGAAACGTTCCGGGGCGCATAAGGAGGAGAGCCATGATACAGGATATAGGGCCCCACAGGCTGCATAACGAATACAGGACGGACAGAAGGCCCGGGGCAGGAGACCAGGTCTTTTTCTTTGAAGGAAGGAGCCTTCTGGTCAGACTGGGGGAGAGGGCCTTTTCCCTCCCTTCGGCAGAGGATTTGGGAGACCTGGAAGGCCTCATCTATCTCTTTGCCCTGGACGATACCGCTTTCTTTCTTTCGCCCGGGCCCTGCCCGGCTTCCCTTTCCGGGAAAGGATTTGTATATAAGGACGTCCGGAGCCTTCGACAGGAGGGGTATGGCCCCAAGGAGATGTACTTTGTATCCCTTACGGCCCTGCAGCTCTCTTCCTGGTACAGAGACAACCGCTTCTGCGGGACCTGCGGCCATACCACCGTATTATCCGACAAGGAGAGGGCCATTGTATGCCCTGCCTGCGGCAGGACCATCTATCCCAGGATCGTCCCCGCCGTCATCGTGGGAGTCACAGACGGAGACCGGATCCTGATGACCAAGTACGCGGGCCGGAGCATTCCCTTCTACGCCCTGATCGCGGGCTTTACGGAGATCGGAGAGACCTTCGAGGAGACGGTGGCAAGGGAAGTCATGGAAGAAGTGGGACTGAAGGTAAGGAACATAAGATATTATAAGTCGCAGCCATGGGCCATCGCGGACGACATCCTGGCGGGCTTTTACTGCGACGTGGACGGGGATACCACCATCCGCCTGGACACCTCCGAGCTTAAGGAAGGGGTCTGGATGAAGCGGGAGGAAGTGATCCTGCAGCCCGACGACTATTCCCTGACCAATGAGATGATGCTCATGTTTAAGGAGGGCAGGGAGCCCAGGGGCTGATTCTCACACTGCCATGCAGGGCGCCGGTCCGGTTTCATTTCCGGAACGGCGCTCTTTTTCTCCTCTTTTTTCTTTCGGGAAGGTACATGTAACAAAGAAAGTTGTGATTACCACAAATGACAATATTAATAGCAATAGTCTCGATTTAGGAACTGCATTTTAAAAAAAATATTGACAAATGTTAAGAATAATATCATAATAGGCATGAAAGGAGTGTTGTCCCATGAAAAAAATATCAATATCAAAGCTTGCCGTAATGGTTAAAAACAAACGAACAGCACTTAATATGACTCAGGATGACGTTGGAAGGAAAACTGGCATTAATCGTGCCCTGATCGGAAGAATTGAGAGAAATGATTTCCTGCCATCAATTCTACAGTTGAATTCTCTGGCTGAGGTTCTGGAATTTGATTTACAGGATATTCTTGAAGATGATACTCCGATGGTTGCTACAGCATTTAGAGGGAGTGACCTTACTGAAGAGGAAGAATCTGCCCTGGATCATCTGTTTGATATGATGACTGCTGTAAAGCAACAGGTTCTTTTGAGAAAGGCGCTTCACAATGAAAAATAAAGAGATTCTCACCGAAGATGAAATTCGCGAGATCAAAGAGATGGCCAGAGACGCGAGAAGACAGTTTGGCATTGCTCAGGATGCGTCTATAGGTGCAGAACTGCCCCAATTAATTGAAGAAAAAGGGATCTATATATGCGAGTATCCATTTCAGTCCAAAGAAGAGTCTCATTTTGATGGGACGATTACCTGGTTTAAAACTGATGAAGGAGAGATGACATTTATTGGGCTGAACAGTCTGATCCCTTATGATAAGCAGATTTTCACCCTTGCTCACGAATGGTATCATTATATTACACATACTGGAAAAGCTTATACCAGCGATGCAAAAGAAGATTCGAGAACTGAGACAAAAGCGGATCGCTTTGCAGCTGAATTGCTTCTTCCCGCTGATGAATTAAGAAGAAGGGCAGAAAAAGAATTTACATCAGGATCCGTTGATAATGCAGGAATTCAGCGAAAACTTCGTTTTATAGCGCGATTACATGGTGAATGGTGGATGCCGTACCATGCTATTGTTACGCGTTTATATGAAGAAGGGTTGATAGGGAATTGCTATGATGAATTGATGAAAATAGACGGTCAGGATGAAGCTGGGGAGTATGCCAGGATATTCAGAACTATGGATCCGGAAATGTCGGAATTACTCCTTAAGAGAACGAACCGCATCAGTATCTCTCCCAGCGCAATGGAGGTAATTGTAAAAAATTACGAGGATGGAATTATTGAAATAGAGGAATTTGCGAAATTACTTGCGCTGTTCGGAAAGACTCCGTTTGATTTTGGATTTGAAGAGGGAATCCCAGATATTGACTGGGAAGATTTCTTCGCGGGGGGAGATGAAGATGAAGGTTGATATTTCCCATAAGAACAGCGCCCTTGAAAAACTGATTGAGGATCCATCTATCACAATTTTTATGGACGCTAATCTCTTTATTCCTCCTGACAGAGGCGGAAAGGGAAAGCCAATGTCGTTTGACATGTTCCGCAGCATCTGGTTGGATCCGCTATTTTCAACACTGTCTGGGCTTTCCATACATGAGTCGGTGTATGATGAATTTGTTCAGGATGATGTGAAGAGTTATGTAGATACAAAAAAATCTGCAAAAAGCAATCCAATCACTGTCCATTACAATAAGAATATGAATGTGACTGAGCAGTCGTTGATGCAGACATATATAAACATGATTGCTCAGCATTCACAATACATTCCGGCGAGAGATAATAAGAAGGACAGAGGTGAGGTGCTGTCACTTGCATATATGGCTGCAAAGGGCTTTATATATTTCTCAGCGAATGACTTTCTGCCGATTCGTCTTATCCAGG
>DETN01000168.1:3000-15240 GCA_002362155.1 Lachnospiraceae bacterium UBA3287
ATCTGCAGATTATTCAAATGTATGAGATGATATATTACCTAGTGAAGCATAATGCAGGGGATAAACAAACTCTCAAACAACTTTATAAATATATGTATCGCAGGACAGAAAGAGAAAAAAGAGATAATCCCGATTGGACTGAGTTTATGGACGGGATGGATGCGCTTTATAAGGCTCAGTAGGAATACGTTTTGACGTTAGGGCATTTGACCAGTGTGAGTCAGATGCCTTTTTGCTTTGCTTGCGCAGGGGAAAGCCTGAAGACAAATGGGCCAGACAGGAGGCCTTCTGTCAGATCCGCAGATCCCGCATAAATGCCCATTGAGATCCGCAGATCCCGCATAAATGCCCCTATGCTTCTTAGAGAGAAAAAGGCTATGGCCTTTCTTTCGAAAAGCCATAGCCGGATGATGCTTTTTACTTGCCGTACATCCAGACCCATGTTCCCTTGGGAAGCTTGTTGTACTGCCATACTGCGTTGGCATAGTGCAGACGCATGCAGCCGTTGGATCTGTGTCCTCCCGAGCCGCCGATGACAGGATCGACAGGCTTTGTGGAAGCGGAGACGGAATGGAGACTTATGGAATACAGAGGCGTATGATAGCCTACGCCGGCGCTGGTCCAGGAGACATAGTAGAAGGAGGTAAAGTGGGTCATCCTGTAAAGCTTGTCATTGATCACGTAGCGGCCGGTGGGGGTCTTGGACCTGCCCTGGTACCAGGCGCCTACGCTGACGGGGCAGTAGAGCTGCAGGACCCAGGCGCCGCTTTCGTAGTGGAAGAAGCCTGCCTGGCAGTGGTCCTTATCGGTAAAGGCATACCATCTGGTGGGGTTGGTGCTGATGTTTCTGGTCTGGGCCATCTTGACCATTTCGATCATGGCGTCGGTGACATTGGCCGCGCCGCCCTTGCCGTGGGGGCCGCCGAAGCCTGCCTTGGTGGCGATGCCGTTCTTGTCGAAGGAGATGCCGTAGACCATGGTGTTGTCCTGACGGACGCCCTTCTTGTCGAAATAGTACCAGTGGCCGGAGATCTTCTGCAGGCCGGTGACCATCTTTCCGTTCTTGTCGAAGTAGAACACCTTGTCGTCCACCGTGCAGAAGGAGTTGATGGGGTTCTTGGACTGTCCGTCCATGACGCCGGTCTTTTCGTTGAAGTGGTACCACATATCGCCCACCTTCTGCCAGCCGTGGGCAAGGGAGCCGTCGTCGGCGATCATGTAGGTCTTGCCGTCTCTGGGATCTACCAGGAAGCCTTCCTTGGTCACGGCGCCGGTCAGCATCTGTCCGCTGCTGTCTGTAGCTACGCTGCCGTCGTCGCTCAGGAAGTAATACTTGCCGCCGGCCAGGACCCAGCCCTTTTCCACGCGGCGTCCGGTGGTATCGTTGTAGAAGTAGTTCTTTACGCTGCCGTCTGTGCCTTTGACCTCGTGAAGACCGGTCTTCATGACGCCGTTCTCGTCGAAGAAGTAGTGGCCCTTCTTGAAATAGGTGCCGCCGTCCAGAGAGTAGGCGCCCTTGGAAGTGGGCTTGGACAGGGCCTTTCCTTCATAGGAGAAGTCGAAGTCGCCGCCTGTTACCATGCCGCCTTCCCTCAGGAAGTACTTCCAGTCGCTGCCGATTTTGGTAAAGCGGAAGCCCATGGCACCGTCAGCGAAGAAATACATGGTGCCGTAGTATCTCTTGTTCTTGGCGGGATCTTTTGCGTCGATGGTGCGATACTCGCCGCGGACGGCGTTGCCGTTCTCGTCGAAGTAGCGGGCGCCGGGAGTCAGACGTACATATGCGGTGGGGCTGTCCTGGTTGACGATGTCCTTGAGGCCGTCGATCTCGTTGTTGACGGCGTTTTTCAGCTTGCCGGTCTCTCTGTCGATGTAGTGGAGGTTGCCGTCATAGTAAACGTAGCCGTACAGGGCGTTGCCGTAGGTATCGAAATACTGGATGCCCTTGTCCTTGGTGGCATATTCGCCGTGGACCAGGGAGCCCTCTGCGTCAAAGTAGCGGGTGCCGGCCTTGAGGGTGGTATTTCTGCCTGTGACCTGGTCGGTAATGGTCAGGTCCTTTGCCAGGGTGTTTCCGCCGTCCTTTAAGAGACCGTCTGCAGGATCGATATAGTAGAGCTCGCCGCCCACGGAGACATATCCGGTCTGGGTCAGGCCGTTATCACTGTAGTAGAACTTCTTTTCCGCTTCGCTGGGATACCAGCCGGTCACCATGACGCCGTCTTCGCCGAAGAGGCGCTCGCCCTTGAGGAGCTTTACGGACTTGCCTGTGACCTGGTCTGTGATGGTGGTATCCTTGCTCAGGGTGCTGGAAGCGTTCTTCAAAAGGCCTGTTTTGGAGTAGACGAAGTAGATCGCGCCGTCCACGGAGATATGGCCTGTCATGGAAAGGCCGGAGGAGCCGTAATAGAACTGCTTGTCCTCTTCGCTGGGATACCAGCCCCTCTGTACGGTGCCGTCTTCGGTAAAGAAGCGGGTGCCGGCAGGGACGCTTACGGACTTGCCGGTGACGGTATCTGTAATGGTGGCGGCCTTGTCCAGAGTCAGGGAGGTGTTGGTGACCTTGCCCGTATCGGGATCAAAGTAGTAGAGAACGCCGTTTACGGAAACGTAGCCGGTGTGGTTGAGGCCTGCGGGATCCGAATACTGGATGCCGTTATCTTTGGTCTGGTATTCGCCGGTCAGCATGAGGCCCTTGGAATCGAAGTAGTGCTTTCCCTTTGCCACAGTGATCTTCTTCCCTGTGGTCAGATCTGTTACGGTAAAGTTCCGGCTCAGCTTCACGAAGCGGTCCACAGCCATGCCGGAGGAGCTTCCGTAGAAGTGCAGGATGCCGTCCACGGAAATGAGGCCGGTCTGGTTGAGGCCCTTGGAATCAAAGAACTGGATACCGTTCGTTTTTGTCTGTGTGATGCCGGTGGCCATGACGCCGTCCGCGTCAAAGTAGCGTTTGCCGGCAGGCAGCTTCTTTTTGGAGGTCTTGCCGCTCTTCTTGTAAAGAGTATAGGTGGAGTCCTTTGACAGGCTGACCATGGCATCCTTGATCATGCCCTTTTTCTTTTCGATGTAATGGGTCTTTGCCCCGTATCTGGCATAGCCCGTGACAGGAATGCCCTTGTAGTCGAAGAAGCGGGTGGCCGCGTCCATTTCGTTTCTGTAGGCTACGGTATCCACTTCCCGGCCTACGGCCAGGGCGCCGTTTTCATCGAAGTAATAGGTGGCCTTTGCTTCCAGGACCATGGAAGAGTCCCCGTCCCGGACGGTGGTCTTTCTTGCGGGAACGAACCATTCGCTCTCTCGCTCCTTTACCACGCTCTGGCCGTTCTCGGTGGCATTGTAATAGTTGTGCCATCCGTCGGATTCCAGGTACCAGCCGGCAGATTTGGGCGCTTCCTCCTGGGCGGGCTCGGCTTCCGCCTGGGCGTTTTCCGCTGCGGGGGCTTCTTCCACAGGCGTTTCTGCTGCGGGAGCCTCTGCTGCAGGCGCTTCTTCCGCGGGTTTTTCCGCGGTGCCTTCTTCAGGCGCAGGCGCGGGAGTTTCGTTTTCGGTATTCTGAGTCTCCTCTGCGGGAGTGGCAGCTTCTTCTGTCTTTGTTTCCTCCGCGGTCTCGGGGACGGTTTCGGCGGCCTGCCCGGGAGCGGGAGAGGCCTCTTCAGGGACGGTCTCTTCTGCCTGGACCGGGACCTGTGCTTCCGGCGCTGTATCTGCGGCCGTGATGCCCAGGGGCATGGAAGTAGCTGTCATGATGACGGTCAGTAACAGTGCTATCTTTTGTTTCATGTTTTCCCCCTGCCGCAGGATACTGCGGCATTCTTGTTTATGTTGCTTCTGGTTGTTTCTGCTGTCTGAAAAAAATTCCTTTTCTATTGTACACAGATTCAGCCTCAAAAGCCAGTTCAGACTGTGCGGAGTTGTTTATCAGTGATGTAAATTAAGGTCCTTTGAAGAGATCCTGTGGAAAAGAAGCTGTGAAGATGGAAGGTGCATTTGCAGCAGCGGGGCATACAGGCGCCGGAGCCATGAGGCTCCGGCGTTTCCTGTGCCTGGCTGCTGTTTACCTGCCGTAAATATATACGGCGGAGTTGTTGGGAACTGTGTTATAGACCCACTGGGCGTTGCCCAGATCCAGACGCATGCAGCCGTTGGTGATGTGGACTGCCATGGAATTGTCTACGATGGGATTGTTGGGGCTGTAGACATTGATGGAATACAGCTTGGAGTGATAGCCTACGCCGGCGGATGTCCAGGTGACATAGTAGAAGGATGTCAGGTGGGTCATGCGGTACTGATGGTAGGCCACCCGGTAGGTGCCGGAAGGGGTCTTGCTCTTGCCCTGGTACCAGGCGCCGACGGCTACGGGCCAGTACTTGACCAGGGTCCAGTTGCCCTTGTAGCCCTTGAAGAAGCCTGCCCTGTGGTTGTCCTTGTCCGTGACGCAGAGCCAGTTGGTCTTGCTGCTGATGGACTGGACCCGGATCATCATTTCGGCCTGGGCGTTGGATACAGAAGCTTTTCCGTTCGAGCCCAGGGTGATGCCGGAAACGGTCTTGCTCTTTTCCATGACGCCCTTGGTGTTGAAGTGGTAGTAGGCTCCGTCCAGCTTCTGCCAGCCGGTCAGTGCCGCGCCGTTATTGCCGAGGCGGTATCTGTTTCCCTGGTAATCCACCCAGGCGTTGGTCACATGGACGCCGGTGGAGGTGTTGAAGTAATGGCTGCCCTTTCCGAAGGTGGTCCCGTTCACCGTTTTGGCGGAGAGCCAGACGATGCCCTTGTCCATGCCGGTCTCTTTCTTGAAGTGGTACCACTTGCCGTCGATCTTGACGTAGCCCACCTTGCGGACGCCGTAGGCGTTGAAGTACTGGGTGCCCTTGTCCGGGGTCTTATAGAGGCCGTTCTTGAAATGGTGGCCCTGGGAATCGAAGAAGTGCCAGCCGGCCTTGAAGGTGTAGGTGCCGCCGGTCTTATAGTTGACGGCCGCCTTGTCCTTCTTCACATACTTCCAGCCGTCGATGATGGCGCCGGTCTCTTTCTCGAAATAGTACCAGTAGCCGTTGCACCTCTGGTAGCCCACCTTGCGGACGCCGTCGGAGTTGAAGAACTGCAGGCCCTTGTCCGGGGTCATAATGACGTTGTCCGTTACATGGTCGCCGTTCTCATCGAAGAAGTGGCGGCCGCTTTTGATGGTGACCTTTTTGCCGGTCTCCTGGCTCCTGACCTTTATTTCTTCCTTCAGATACTTCCAGGCGTATTTCAGAATGCCTGATTTCTCGTCGAAATAGTGCCAGATACCGTCGTAGATGACCCATCCCGTCTGGATAAAGCCGTCCTTGTCAAAGTACTGGATCCCGGCATCCGGGGTCTCGAAGGGACCTGCTATGGCAAAATTGCCGTCCTTGTCAAAAAAGTGTTTTCCTTTTCTGACCACCAGGGTCTGGATCTGTGTGGTCACGGTGCCCGGATCTGTAGTGGAGGCATCGGAGAGCACGACAGAGATGTCGGGGCCGCTTACGGTCTGCTCCGCGGGGAAATCCACCCATTCGGATACGTGCTGCTTCAGGACCTTGTCCTTTGGATCCACAAAGTAGAGATGCCAACCGCCGTTGAAGTAGTACCAGCCGGCTGCGGTGATTTTGGGAAGATTGCCCGCTTCCGCGTCTTCCAGTTCTGCTGCTTCCAGGTCTTCGATCTCTTCGGAGCTTTCGTCCGGGACCGTCTCTTCGTCGGAAGTCTCCTCAATCAGACCGGGTTCGGGATCCGGGGTCTCCATGGGGATATCCTCGGGAGAGAGGACCTCATCTGAGGATCCGGCATCTTCTTCTCCTGCAGGGGTATCTTCTGTCGGGGCAGGTACATCGATATCTTCTGTCGGGGCAGGTACATCGGTCTCTTCTGCCTGGGCAGGGGGATCTTCTGCTTCCTGAACGGACCCGCCCGGTACGGTTTCTTCTTCTGCAGACGTAGGAGTAGTGGATTCGGGAGCAGGAAGGCCTGCCTCACCGGCCTCTGTCACGGTCTCTTCGGAGGGCGTGTCGGCCGCGTAGGCAGGAGCAGAAAAAGGAATCGCAGCGGCAGTCAGCGTCGTGATCAGCAGGAGTGCCAATTTGCGCTTCATGTGTGCTCCTTTCATTGAATTACGGTTATTAGTAAAAAGCCTCCCGGCGGGAGACTATACATTGTTTATGATACACGTGTTTTAACAAAAATGCTATCTCAAAATCCGGAGTTAACATTTCCGGCCCTTGTGCAGGATGCACGAAAAGGCCGGGACGCTTTTCCGGGCAGGACGGTCGGGAAGATTTTTCCTTTTTTCCTGATACCTTCCGGGAACCTGCCGGGATCCCGGCCAGAAGATGACAGGGGCGGCAAGGCAGAAAGCGGCGTTGGCCTCTCTGACAGTTTAGTCCGGCCTGGGAGTGAAATGCACTGCACAGGTAAGCCGGTGCAGAGCGGGTATCTCTGCACCGGCCGGAAGAAAATGCATTCCCATGGAAGCCCATGGCTTTTATTCGACAGCTGTGTGTCCTTCTGGAAAGAGGCGGGGAAGCGGATGGATTTACGTATCCGGTTCACCGTTTTCCCGGCATTTTGGGGAGAGGGCTTCCCGAAAGCAATACAGGAACAGATGGGGGCTGGTCATATGCCAAACTCCTTCCGGAGCATGACATCGACTTCATCCGCAGAATAGCCCTTCCCGGCTTTCAGAGATTCCACTCCTTTCATCAGCCTGGCATCAAGTTCAGCGCGTGAAAGAGCAGCTCCGGCCGCCGGTTCCGGCGGCGGAATGCGCACATCAAATGGTAAGCCGCCATGCAGAACGATCTGACTGTAAAACATCTGGATGGCTGCGGAGGGAGTGATGCCGAGCTTCGTAAGGATCGCCTCCGCACTTTCTTTCAGGGACGTATCGATTATTGCAGATACAGGGGATGTGTCTGCCATAGTCATTCACATTCCTTTCAGGAACAGCATACCGCCGGCTGCCTGCAGATAAAACAAAATCAAATGCTGCCGTATGATGGAAAAGAGAGCATGAGAAACCCAGCAGCGAATGTGAAGCCGTCTTCATCAGAGACATGCTTCATCAATTCCCCGTCGTTCATGCAGACATGGATGTTGAAGGGAAGTCATGTCTGTATCTTCACAAACAGGAAACCGCATTCCCTGTCCAGACAGTAGAGGCAGCAGTAAAGACATAAGAAAAACAACGGTTTTCATGCTGCCTGCATATGCTTCGGGAATCAGTAAGTGCACTCTGAAAGTCCCGGGGAACCGGTCATGAGGGATTGGCTGGCTTTTTTTCCATCATGGACCTTATCTTTCCTATATAGTAGAGGGACCCGAAGGCCAGAATGCCGGCCGTATGGTCTTTCTTCTGCAGGCACAGGGCCTTTTCCAGAGCTTCCTCCAGAGAGGAAGAAGGCTGGGCCCTTCCGCCGCATTTCCTTATATATTCCGCCAGGTCCCTGGCAGGAAGGGCCCTGGGATTGGGCACGGTCACGGTAATAAAGCTTTCCGCAAAGGGAATCATCTCCCGGAACATGGCCTTATAGTCTTTGTCCGCAAGAACGCCGGCGATCATGGTGAGCTTTTTTCCGGGGAAGCAGAGGGAGAGGCTTTGTGTAAGGGCTCCGATCCCGTCCGGATTGTGGGCTCCGTCAATGATGAAGGGGGGATCTGTAGAGAGGAACTCGAAGCGTCCGGGCCATAAGGCCTTTAAAAGGCCCTGCCGGATAGAAGCATCCGTAAGGGGAAAGCCCTTTTTTCCAAGGACCAGGGCCGTCTGCAGGGCAAGGGATGCGTTCCCGGGCTGGAAGGCCCCTGCCAGGCGGATCCGGAAGGGCGAAGAGGCGATCGCCTTTTCCTCGCCCCCCTGCAGAGGGGCGTATCCTTCCAGCGTAAATTCTGTCCCAAGAGGGCCGGAAGAGAGGACTTGGGGGCGGGGGGCGATGGTCAGAGAAGCGCCCTTTTCCAGGCATCTTTCCTTTATGACAGAAAGGGCTTCTTCCTTCTGGGGGGCGGAGACCACGCTGCAGCCCTCCTTGACGATGCCGGCCTTTTCCCCGGCGATCTCTGAGAGGGTATGGCCCAGAAAGGCTTCGTGGTCCATGGAAATGGGGGTCAGAACTGCCGCTTCCGGGCAGGGGATGACATTGGTGGAATCCAGCCTCCCTCCCATGCCGGCTTCCAGGATCACTACGCTGCACTTCTTCCTTCGGAAATATAAAATGGCCGCCGCCGTCAGCAGCTCGAATTCCGTAGGAAGGCCGGGGCCCTCCTTTTCCAGGGGAAGGGCGGCCACCCGGATCTCTTCTGTAATGAGGGCCAGATCTTCCTCACTGATCTCCCTTGTCCCTTCCGGAGAACAGATCCGGATCTGCTCCGTATACCTCTGGATCCAGGGGGAGGAAAAGACCCCGCAGGAAAGGCCGGAGGAGGCCAGGATGGAAGAGAGGAAGGCGCAGACCGAACCTTTTCCGTTGGTGCCGGCCACATGGACGTATTTCAGGTCCTTCTGGGGATCTCCCAGAAGGGAAAGGAGGGCCGAGATCCTCTCAAGGCCAGGAATGGATCCTCTTTCTTTTACCTTCTGCATAAAGAGGAGTACGCTGCCGGGGGCAGCGTACTCCTGATCTGCGTTCTGATGACTTTGTGTATGCATGACTTCGCTTGTATCTTCCGGCTTATGCATAGATGTATTCCCCTTAAAAAGATCTGTATCTTGTGCCTTCTGCTCCTTCAGCGCAGGCCTGTCCTCAGGAAGGAAGGCAGGTAGCGGCCGGAGGGACGCAGGATCCCGGAAAGCAGAACAGCGTTGACCGGATACATGACAAGGCTCTTTAAAAACCTTGCGGCAAAGACGGCGGGGAAGGGATTCCCGTAGAGGAGGGAGAGGTTGAAGCTGTTGAAGAGCATGCTGATCAGGACAGTTTCCGCGGCCTGGGCCAGCAGGAGCCTTGTCAGGGTCAGGGGCTTTTTGTAAAGGATCAGCCCGAAGATCATGCCGGTCAGCATGGAGCTGATGGTAAAGCCGGGGAAGTAGGGACCTGTGGGCCTGACCAGGTAGGCCAGGATATCGGTCAGGGCCCCTACCATGCCGCCTACGGCCGGGCCCATGAGAAGGCCTGCCATGGCAACGGGAAGGAACTGGAAGCGCAGCTCGATCAGCTGGGTCACCGGGATCTTCAGAAAGCCCAGGACAGTGGCCGCGGCCAGAAGAAGGCCCGCGGTGGTCAGATAGCGGACATCTTTAAGTTTTTCCATAAAAAAAACCTCCTTTGTGATCCGTGAACTACATAAGGAGATTCCCAGGGAGGGGGCTCTGTATGTAGCAGCGGGATGCGGCTGCGGAACCGCAAGAAGGGCTTCTATAATAAAAAGTTCTTCTTTTCGTCCGGGTGACAACTCCCTGTTCACCCGGCACTTAACGCTCCGTGGCCTACTCTGCATTTCTTTTCTGCAAATATCATAACATGCCTTCACTCCCTGTCAATGACACTTTTGTTAATAAAGTATTCCGGAAAGAGTCCGCCTCCCTGCCCCTGATGAGACAAATGCCCTGCTTCTGACATCAGAGAACCTCCCGGGATCTGCCCGGGAGGTTCTTCTATCGGTATCGTATTTCGTTTTTTCAGTTCTGTGGCCGGATCGTTCTTTTTTCTCTTCCGGACTATTTTATTTCTTTTCCGGCTTTTCCTTTTCTTCGTCAGGAAAGGCACTGTGGTAAGCGTCCAGAAGGTCGGTCCGATTCTTCTTTTTCAGGCCGTAGCCCACGCTCCTTGCCGCCAGGTCGTAGGCCACCGCAAAGATGGGAACGCCCACAATCATGCCCACCAGGCCCCAGAGGGCGCCGAAGAAGAGGATGGCAAAGAGGATCCAGAAGCTGGACAGGCCCACCTTGTCGCCCAGGATCATGGGGCCTATGACGTTGCCGTCCACCTGCTGGAGGATAATGATGAAGACCACGAAGACAAGACATTTCCAGGGGGACTCCGTCAGGATCAGCAGGGCCGAGGGAATGGCGCCCAGGTAAGGCCCGAAGAAGGGGATGATATTGGTGATCCCCACGATGACGCTGACCAGGATGCCGTAGGGAAGGCCCACGATCATGGAAAAAGCGAAGCAGATCAGGCCGATGATGGCGGAGTCGATGATCTTGCCGCTGATAAAGCCGGAAAAGCTGCGGTCCACGAAGCGGACTTCCTTCCCCAGCCAGTCGGCGGCCTTTCCGGGAAGGACAGAGTAGGCGATCAGCTTCGCCTGGGCCATGTATTTTTCCCAGCCGGACAGAAGATAGACGGAAATAATGAGGCCGAGGCCGAAGTTCTTGATGATGCTGAGGATACTGGAGAAGGAGGCCGTGACCTTGTTCATCTGGGAGGTCAGGGTGGGCAGAAGGTCCTTGGAGAGCCATTCGTTCAGTCTGTTGGTCACGGTCTGGACGGCCTGTTCGATGAGGCCTACCATTTCCGTGCCGGCCTCGTTTTCGGATCCCACATTGATGCTTTCCAGCCAGGCTTCGAACTGGCGGACATAGGTGTTGAGGGACTGGACCAGGGTGGTCACGGAGCTTACGACGCCGGGGACGATGGCCATGACCAGAAGGCCCAGCATAAGAAGGAGAAGGACCATGGTCAGCAGGATGCTGATCATGCGGATGCTTCCCCTGTGCTTTATCTTCATCCGGTCAAAGAGAAGGCCGATCCACTTTTCGAAGGTCAGGGCCACGGGCCGGAGCAGGTAGGCGAACACAAAGCCGAATATGAAGGGCATCAGGATGGCGGCCAGGACAGAGACGGCCTTTACGATGATCCCGGTCCTGAAAAAGACCAGCAGTATGACGCAGATGACAAAGGTGATGGAGGCGACCAGGATCAGTATATCCCGGTAGCGTTTTCCGTTTTCGTTCAAGGCAGTAAACCTCCTCATAAAGCTGCATGCGGGGCGCGGCCTTTTTCCGCGGGAAGAAAGGAAATGTCCCTGCATGTCAGTATAGCAGAAAGGCAGAAAAAGGAAATGGTAAAGAAAGAGCAGGATTCCGGTCAGGGGAGTCATTTTGTCGGGAAAAACGGTTTGAGGGCAGGCACGGCTGTTAACAGGGGGCTTTGGGGCAGCTTCGGCATTTTGCGTTTCGGAAGGCACTTCTTGCGGAAAAGATATTCCGGAAGGCCTTTTCTGGTTTATGATAGGAGTATCTGTAAGCTGCGTTGAGGTACCTTTGGGCAGTCCGGCGTCTGCCGCTGGCCGGCTCCGGAGGACCGTATTATCTGGGAGGGTATTATTTATGAAGACAAGGCAGGCAATCAATCCCTACATGGCCAGCTGGGAGTATGTTCCGGACGCGGAGCCCCATATCGTAGACGGCAGGGTCTATGTATACGGGTCCCACGACCTTTTCAACGGCATCAACTTCTGTCTGGGCGACTATGTATGCTGGTCCGCTCCGGTGGACGATCTGGGCAACTGGCGCTATGAAGGTGAAATCTATAAGAGAGAGCAGGATCCTGCGGCCCCCTGGTTCAAGATCACCAACGGCCTTGCGGCCCCCGACATGGTCCAGGGCCCCGACGGCAGGTTCTATCTGTTTTATTTCATGGGCGGCACCAAGATGATCTCCATCGCCGTGTGCGACGAGCCCGCCGGCAAGTATGAATTCTACGGTTACGTATCCTATGAGGACGGCACCCCCATCGGCAAGAAGGACGAGCCCTTCCAGTTCGATCCCGCCATCTTCAAGGATGACGACGGAAGGTTCTACCTTTATGTGGGCTTTGCCTTTGGGGGAAATCCCATCCTGCTGGATGGTTCCAAGCCCACCGAGCACGGCCCCATGGTCTATGAGATCGATCCCTCCGATATGAAGACGGTCCTGTCCGGCCCCTCCTACATAGGCGTCCTGACGGGAGAGGAGGCAAAGGGCACGGCCTATGAGCCCCAGCCCTTCGGCGAAGCCAGCTCCATGAGGAAGTTCGGAGATACCTATTACTTCATCTACAGCTCCCTCAACAGCCACAACCTCTGTTATGCCACAAGCAAGAGCCCTGTGGAGGGCTTTGAGTACGGCGGCATCCTGGTATCCTGCGGCGACATCGGTCTGGGAGACGCCACGGATCCCAGGCATGCCAAGAACGATACGGGCAACACCCACGGATCTCTCATCGAGATCGGCGGGAAATATTATGTCTTCTACCACAGGCATACCAACCGCAAGCAGTCCTCCAGACAGGCCTGCGCGGAAGAGAT
>DETN01000168.1:15340-18970 GCA_002362155.1 Lachnospiraceae bacterium UBA3287
ATGACCTCCTGCGGCCTCAACGGAGGGCCCCTTGCGGGCAAAGGCCATTATTCCACCTGCATGGCCTGCAACGTCTACGGAAAGGCCGGCACCCGCTTCCTGTCCATGATCAAGCGCCCCAGGAAGGGCCTTCCCTACATCACCCAGGACGGGGGCGACCGCAACTCCGGCCCCGACCAGTACGTGGCAAACATGTGCGACGGATCCGTGGCAGGCTTCAAGTACTTTGACCTCAGGGAGACCTCCAAGATCCGCGTGAACGTAAAAGGAAACGCCCAGGGCATTCTGGAAGTGCGGACCAGCGAGTACGGCGAGCCCGTTTCCAGGATCCGGATCCGGCCTGCGAAGGGAGAAGTCACAGGCTTTTCCGCCCGCCTGGAGGGGGCAGGCGCCTCCGATAAGGAAGCCCTCTTCTTTGTCTTTACCGGCAAAGGCTCCTTCAACTTCTACAGCTTCGATCTGAAGTGATCGGCCAGATCATTCATCAGGATATAAAAGGCGCGGCGCGCTTCATCCGGCCGGACAGGCATCCAGGGGATGCCTGCCCGGCCCTTTCCTTTTCCTGCGGGCCGGAGAGCATTATAAAGAAAGCGACAGAATGCACAAGGGGAAAAAGACAAAAAGACAAATATTTCTGTTACATTTTCAGGCCTGCTTTGGCCTTCATGTTGTAAACTGTCAGTTTAAGGGCATGAAAAAGGGGTTCACACAAATTGCAATCCTGTCTCAAGGGTGTATCATATACATTAGGGAAAGAATTGGTAATGAAATGCCATCAGAAAATGCAGGATCCCTGAAGAAGACTTAAGGAAATTTAAAAACCAGGGGGCCTGCAGGCTATGTGACTTAAAAGAAGGGAGAACAGACTATGTCAGTCAGAAAAATCACAGCCACCCTCCTCATGATCCTCATGTCTCTGGCGCTCCCTGCCGGGGCGGGCAGCCTCCCGCTGTCAGCTCTTGCAGCAGAAACCGAGACCATGGAGGTCCCCGGAGAAGAGGGGATCGTTTATACGGACGGCCCCACCGGCTTCCGCCTGGTGGACGGCAAGACCTATTACTATGTCAACAATCAGATGCAGACCGGGTGGAGGACCCTGGGGGGAAAGCGCTATTACTTTACCACAGGGGCCAAGAACCATGGCGTCATGAAGACCGGAAAGCGGCGCATTGGCGGCAAGTGGTACTACCTGGATCCCGATTTAAGGACCGGACTGTTCCAGATAGAGGGCAAGGGCTACTATGCGGATGCCAACGGCGTTCTGCAGAGCGGCTGGAGGACCGTCGGAGGAAAGAAATACTATTTCACCGCTGACAGCAGCCGCAGGTTCGAGGGCCTGACCGGCATGCAGTATATCGGGACCAAATGGTACTATCTGGCGCCCGAAGCAAAGACAGGCCTCTTTAAGGTGGACGGGAAGCTCTTCTATGCCGGCACGGACGGCGCTCTGCAGAGCGGCTGGAAGACCGTGAACGGTAAAAAATACTATTTCTACGCCAAGAACGGGACCGGCCACGTTCATCACGAAGGCGCCACGGGCAAAAGGTCCGTCAAGAAGGTCTTCTACTTCTTTGATCCCCAGGAAGGCTATCTGAAGTACGGCCTGCAGCAGCTGAACGGCCTTTACTACTTTGCCAACTCCGAAGGCAAGCTCCAGACCGGCTTCCAGACGGTGAACGGCAAGAGGATGTACTTCAACGCCAACGGGGATACCAAGTATTCGGGCCACCAGGGCCTTCTCAACGTCAACGGCAAGTACTATGTGTGCCGGGACGGTGTTGTCCTCTACGGCCTGAATACAGAAGACGGCGAGACCTATTTTGCAGGAACGGACGGCGTCCTTATAAGCGGCTGGAAGACCGTAAACGGCAAGACCTACTATTTCCTGCCCCAGGCGTCGGGAAATCAGCCTATAAGGGCCGCCGTCAAGGGCTACTATTTAGTGGACGGAAATTCCTACTACTTTGACGAGAACGGAGTGAACGATCCCTCCAAAACCATCCGGGCCGGCCTGCAGCAGGTGGACGGGGTCTGGCACTACTATTATCCTTCCGACAAGGACGGCCACAAGCGGGGCGACATGGCAACAGGCCTCGTATGGCACGAGGGGAACTGCTACAACTTTGACGCCCTGGGCAATCCCGCCACAGGCTGGCAGAAGGTGGACGGCAACTATGCCTGGTTCGATGAAAAGGGCATGTATGTGCAGAGCAGAGCTGCCATGAAGCTGACCGTCATCGACTACGGCAATACCAACGGAAGCTACGGGTCCAACTACGGCGACGCCACCCTGATGGAGTCCAACGGCCACAACCTGCTTTTAGACACCAGCATGCCCAAGGGCGGCCCCAACGTGATCAAGAAGCTCAAGGCCATGGGGATCAAGAAGCTTTCCATCTATATCTCCCACTACCACGACGACCATATCGGATCGGCTCCGGCCATCCTGAAGGACAGCTATTTCTCCGTAGAAAAGATCTACCTGCCCGATGCCTCCTACATGTACGGAAGCAATAAGGATACCAGATGGTTCACCGACCATACCAAGCTGTACGAGGAGACCGTAAGCCTGGCCAAGAAGAAAGGGATCCCTATCGTCACCCTCCATGCGGGAGATACCCTGGACTGCGGTTTCGTCCACGGCACGGTCCTCTTCCAGCAGATCAAGCCCCAGTTCACCGGAGACAAGACCAAGCACGGCCAGGTCATCACCTATATCAACAACCACTCCCTGGTGACCATGTTCGAATGCGGCGACTTCAAGTTCCTGACGGCGGGCGATCTGGAAAAGAACGGTGAAAAGGAACTGCTTGAAAAGGGCATTGATCTTTCCGCTGACATGCTCAAGCTCAGCCATCACGGCGGCTCCTCCAGCAATACCCAGGCTTTCCTGAAGGCGGTGAAGGCTTCTGTATTTTACTACACCAATCCCGATGAAAGGACCCAGCTCTATCAGTCCGGATGGTGCAGGGACAACATCACCTATATCCAGAATGGCGGCGGCAATGTCTTCCATCCCCTGGTCAACGGCCATACCACCTTCTCTGTCAGCGGCGGATCCATCTTCGTAAATACGGTCCGCAGGTCCAAGACCGTGGACGTGACGGTGAAGAACAAGCTGTCCGGATCGGATATGACCATCAAGGTCCGGGTGCAGGGTGCAACTAACGGCAAGTACAGGATCCATGAGAACATGATCCCCTTCTACTGCGATCTGAAATAAGAATAAAGAAGGCTCCGGAAAGCCTTCTGTCATCATCCCCGGTCTCTTCCGGCATCCTGTATGCTGCCGGAAGAGGCCGGGGATTTTTCATGGTGCGGGCTGACGGCGCATAGCGCCGCAGAGCCGCCCGGGTCGTCAAGGCCCAGGAGCTCTGAAGCTCCCTTTGTTCAGTCGGAGTCAGACCGACACAGTAAACTGCATCAGCGCTGTTACCCAGACTTGGGTCCGAAGCGGTAACGTCAGGACTAAGCGTAGTCAGGGGAGTCAGAGAGCCTGCAGATTCAGCCCCGAAATATAAGTTTCCTTTGCCGAAACGGTCATGAACGGAGCAGGCAACAGCTGTCATCTGTACGATGCTGGATGACAGCAGAGGACGGGGTCACAGAACAGGCGAGCTGACACAGGAC
>DETN01000150.1:0-29742 GCA_002362155.1 Lachnospiraceae bacterium UBA3287
GCCAGGACGTGGGACTGGACCGGATCGAGAAGCAGCTGCGGCAGAACCGCTACTATCTGGGCCATATCACAAAGAACATCCTCTCCTTTACCTACCTGTCCTCCACGGGCCAGGTCTTTACCCTGGACGGAGAGGGACGCTTTTACGAGACCTCCATGGAGAACCTGGCGGAGATCATGAACGGCTTCGGGCCTGCCATGACCGAGGGGATTGAGACCCTCTTCAATGCCAGGGATTTTCTGGTATCCCCCGTCAACGCCCCGGGCCGTTTTCTGGCAGGCCAGTATTTCCTGACCGACCAGCAGAGGGATTTCAGGGACAGGATCCTCAGAAGGCTGGAAAAGAAGGAGGAAGGCCGTTCTCTCTGCCTTGCCCTGACAGGCCCTGCCGGCACCGGCAAGACCCAGCTGGTCTACGATCTGGCCAGGACGGTTTCCAGAAAGGAAAAAGTCCTGATCCTCCACTGCAGCCGCCTGTCCAGAGGCCACCTCTACCTGCAGGAGCGCCTAGAGGGGATCGATATAAAGAACATCAGCGACTTTACGGGAGCGGAGGACCTGAAGGACTGCGGCCTTGTGATGGTGGACGAGATGCAGAGGATCCGGCCCGAAGAGTTCGAAAGGGTCCACAGGGCCGTTCTGACCTGCGGCAGGGCCTGCATCTTTTCCTGCGACCTGACCCGGGCCCCCTCCGCCAAAGAGATGGAAAAAGACCTGACGGCCCTTCTGGAGGAGGTCTGCGAGAGAGTCTACGAGCTGACCACAAAGATCCGGATCAACAAGGAAATGTACCTGTTCCAGAAGGGGCTCCTGAACCTGCGGCAGAAGGTCAGGAACTACCGCTACTTAAACGTAAGGATCGTCTACGCCGGAAACGACGAGGAGGCAGACACCATCCTGGAGTATTTCCGCTTCCAGGGCTACGTCCTCATCGACGACAGTCCCATACCGGTGTCGGAGGACAGGGAGGACGGTCCCATGGCCAGGATCGTGGACGAGGGCCAGGCCATAGGACAGGAATTCGATTCGGTCCTGCTGGTCATGGACGGAAGCTTTTACTATGACGAAAAAGGGCTCCTGCACGGAGCGTCTCCGGAAAAGGAGCAGTTCCTGTCGGAGGTCATCACAAGGACCCGTGAAAGGCTCTGCCTGATGGTCAGGGAGAACCCGGATACTTTTGCGAAGGCGGCATCGATCCTCCTTCCCGACAGATAGAGAAAAAGGACACAGAAAATACAGGAAGGAAAGAGGAGAAAGACATGGCCCTGAAAATGGATTACTGCATGCAGTGCGGCACAAAGCTGCGCCCCCTTTACCACGAGACAGAGGAACGCGACATTCCCTACTGCGATACCTGCGGGGATTACCGCTTTCCCGTCTTCAACACGGCGGTCAGCATGATCGTGACAAACGAGGACGGATCGAAGATCCTTCTGATCCGCCAGTACGGACGGCCCACCTATATCCTGGTGGCCGGCTATGTGACCTGCGGAGAAGACGTGGAGGATACGGTGGTCCGGGAGGTGAAGGAGGAGATGGGCCTTACGGTCACGGACATGCGCTTCAACCACAGCCACTATTTCAAGCCCTCCAACACCCTGATGCTGAATTTCACCGTCCGGGTAAAGGGAGAGACTTCTCCCAACTGGGAGATCGACGACTGGTCCTGGTTCAGCGTGGAAGAGGCCAGGGAAAACATACGGAAGGGGTCTCTGGCGGAGGCCTTCCTTCTGGGCTATCTGGACGGGGAATATCATTTCCCCGTGTACTGAGGTAAGGAGGGACAGGCAGGATGAGATATCCGGCAGTGATCTTTGACATGGACGGCACCGTCCTCAATACTCTGGAGGACCTTCTGACCTCCCTGAACCTGACCCTGGACGAATTCGGCCTGCCCCGGCGGGACCTTGGCGAGATGCGGCACTTCGTGGGGAACGGCATGCGGTATCAGATCGAATGCGGAGCGGGTCCCGGGATCCCGCCTGAAAAAATCGACCGGATGCTGCCGGTTTACGTAAAGAACTACGCTGTCCACGGGGCGGAAAAGACCAGGCCCTATGAAGGGGTCCCCGAAATGATCAGGCGCCTTCGGGCTGCGGGCTGCAAAACGGCCGTGGTCTCCAACAAGAACGACGCCGCGGTAAGGCGACTTGCGGACCTCTATTTCCCGGGCCTTTTCGACGTCTCCGTGGGAGAGCGGGAGGGCATCCGCAAAAAGCCCGCTCCGGATTCGGTCAACGAAGTCCTTCAAAAGCTGGGCGTATCCAGGCAGGAGGCGGTCTATGTGGGCGACTCCGAGGTGGACATTCAGACGGCGGAAAACGCAGGTCTGGACCTGATCGCCGTGGGCTGGGGGTTCCGCACCCGGGAGGAGCTGCTTGAGAGCGGGGCAAAGAGGATCTTTTCTTCGCCGGAGGAAGTGGAAGCCTTTCTTCTGGGGCGGCAGGATCAGGGAAGTTAACGGAAAATGCACCCATTTCCCCCCGGGAAGCGCTAAGATAGCTCCTGTAAGAAATTTAAAAATACACTCTTTTGAACGGAGGTAACAGTTATGAGAGGATCCTTCATGGATTCGAGAAGAGCACAGTACGGCTACGGCGACATCGTATCCGACCAGGTCTACAACCTGACCCTGGGGGGCGTGGTGGTCTACGGCCTTGTGGCCAACATCCTGATCTGCATGTTCGCAACGCCCTTTGCCCTTTCCCTGAATCCCATCGCTTTATTTGTCGGGTATCTTATCTGCGTCATCGCAGGCAGCACCATTTCCGCAAAATCGGACAACGCCCTTTTAAGCTTTCTGGGTTACAACCTGATCGTCCTGCCCGTGGGCCTGGTGGTCTCCATCAGCGTCTACCACTACGGCGGACTTTCGTCCACCCTGGTCTATACGGCCTTCCAGTATACCCTGGGCATCACGGCCACCATGTTTCTTCTGGCCTCCTTCTTCCCAGGCTTTTTCGCCAGGCTCCACGGCGTTCTCCTGGGCGGTCTGATCGGCCTGATCATCAGTGAGATCATTCTCTTCTTCCTGGGCATCCGGCCTGTGGTGGCTTCCCTGATCGGAGCGGGCCTCTTCAGCCTTTATATCGGCTATGACTTCGTAAGGGCCCAGCAGTATCCCAAGACCATCGACTCCGCGGTGGACGCGGCAGTGGGCATTTATCTGGATATCATCAACCTCTTCCTGCGGCTTCTGCGGATCCTTTCCAGGTCCAGGAGCAGGGACTGAGGACTGGATCAAGGCAGCTCACAAAGAGGCGGAGCGGTAGATACCGCTTTCAGAGAAAAAATCAGATCCTCCGGGACGGCCCGGGAAACGAATCCGTTTCCCGGCATTCCGGAGGATCTTTTTATGTCTTTTGGAGGTTCTGGGGCATCCGGGGTTTTTGCCTCAGGGTCAGTTCAGGCGGAAATGATCCGTAATGGTGCTGCTTTCCAGGATGTCTTCCTCGTGCTTAAGCTGCATGCCGCTCCGCAGGTGGAGGACGTAGGGGACGCCCCTTTCGTTCCTCATGTCGGATACGATGCCCACATGCTCCTTGAACATGACGATGTCGCCTCCCTGCCACTCCCTGGTATCTGCGGGATCGGTGGTCAGGGACAGGGCGTTCCTTTTAAAGTAGACCCGGAGGTTTTTGACCCTTCGGAAGTCGATGTTGATATCGGGGGTATCGATGTCATAGTCTTCACGGTGAGAGAGGATGTCCTCGTTCACCAGGGTCATCAGGTCATAGCCGGTATCCCGCATGGCAAAGGCCAGTACGTCGGTGCAGACCCCGCAGCCGTCGTCGGGATAGCCCGTTTCATAATATTTGCTCTTGTATTTAGGACCGGTGGAAAGGTAGGCCCTGGCGCTCCGAAGGAGGTCCGTCTGGTCGTCGATCCCGTCCCCGTCCGCATCTTTTTCGGAAATATACTGGGGATAGCCCATGGAGGCGCTGCTGCGGCCGGGGCTTCCCATGGAAACGATCAGGTAGCAGGTCACGGCAACGGCCATGGAGGAGGGGAAAAGAATGAGGGCCGCTGTTTCAAAAGGACTTCTTTTCTTTCTTTTTTTCTGACCTGCCATGGGGATTCTCCTTCTTTCCTGATTCTGGGTTAAAGCAAAGCGGCTCCCTGCCGTCTTTTATCATAGCACCGGGATGCCCCGGGGGAAATATACCCCGGGTTTAAACCCCTTCTTTCCATACTGACAGAGTAGCAGAGGAGGGCGGGAGAGGTGCCGCAGAAAATGTTAAGGGGCAGATATTCATAAAAGTGTGAGTTTTCTCCCGCTTTGGTGTAATATAGTAGAAGTACGGGCAGGCAGCAGGGCCTGCCGGAGATTTTGTCTTAAATTGAGAGGATAAGATTATGTATAAGAAAGATCAGTTCAGGACGGCTGCGGCCATCATGACCCTTGCAGTATTTCTGGCAGGATGCTCTGCCCCCTCTATTCCCGGCATCGAGAATGCCTCGGACGGGTCCGAAGCTCTGGAGGAGACGGGAGAAAACGCTGTAACCGGGGAGACCGCTCCTGAAAATCAGGAAGGCGCCGAAGAGCCCGCTGAAGCGGAAGAGACCACCGCTCCGGAGACGGAAGAAAATAAGGAGGAGCCTGAAGCGGAGGCTCCCGAGAAAGAGGAAGAGCCGGAGGAGACAGTGCCCGCTGAGGCAGAGGAAACACAGGCGCCTGCTCCGGAGGCAGAGGAAGAAGATCCCGCAGAAGCCATGGTCCCCATCGCAGAGTCCGCCGTCTATGCCTACTATTTCAACGAGAAATACGTAGATTCCCTGACCGCTTCCGACCCTGCCCTCTTTGATACGGCCATGACCGCCTACGCCGCCGAGGCCATTTCCTCAGGCAGCGCAAAGCGCACCATGCACGGGGGAAAGATGACCGCCGCCATTTCCGCGGAGGATTTAAAAAACGCCGCCTTCGCCATGTTCCCGGACTGCACGGAGGACATCCTGAAGGCCTACGATCCCTCCGAATACTTCCACGGAGCCGCGGAAAAGGACAACTATTTCATTACCCCCGCTTCCGACGATACCTATGCCCTGGTGACAGGAATGGAGGAAGGAAAGAAGGGAAGCCTGGAAGCCGAGGTATCGGTGATGGATTCCAAGGGGCAGGAGCTGGCTGGATATAAGCTGACCATGGATCCCTATAAAGGCAGGGATACCACCTATGCCTACGTCTGCAGCAGCCTGGAGTCCCTGTGGAAGGGCGGAAGCGAAAGCGCCTTTACCCTGGATACGGAGGAGCTGGTCCCCGTGCTGGAGAGCCTTGCAAAGGACTCCTTTACGGACAAGTGGGAGAAGGAAGGACAGGACGCCGCCTGCAGAGCCCTGGTGGAATGGGCCTTTAAGAACGTGGACGAAAGCCGTGAAAAGGACGTCATGTCCGCACTGGGCGATGTGACAGGGACCATGCTCAAAGACATGGACCAGAGCGGACTGGTCCGCTTCCTGGCCGTATGGCCCGCCGTTTCCCAGGGCATGGACAACCTGCTGGCCTCCGAAGAGATGGACGACCTTCTGAAGGAGTGGCAGAAAGAGGGCGAAGAGCCTGTCATCGAGATGGCCCTGGCCCGCCGGCAGATCCTGGGCGACGCCGTCTATGAGAGCATCCGCGAAGTGGGCTTCGGCACTCTTGCGGGCAGTGAAGAAAAGCCCGCGGATCAGAAGGCCGAAAAGACAGCAGATCAGGCTGCGGAAAAAACCACGGAAAAACCCGCAGAGAAGAATCGGAAGGTACAGAGATAGGATATGGATCTGAAGCGCTATCACAAGGTCCAGGAGCTGATCCTGGACATGGAGAAATTCCGGGGAGAATACGAGAACTCCTATGTTTTTGAGATCCTGGAAGCGAAAATAGAAGACGTGGAATTCGAAGAAGAGGAAGCAGATACTCCCAGGGCCGCGGAGAACGCGGCCCTGCTGGATGCCGCCGCCGATCTGACAGACGAGATCGTGGATATGATCGAAGAAGGCATCTCCATGGAATTTCCAAAAGACGCCTTTGAAAAGGCTGTGGACCGCAAGCTGGAGGAGGCCCTTGAGAATCTGAGGCAGGTCAGGTAACAGGTTCGAACCATCCGTGGCCCTTACAGGTCTTCCAGATGCCGTCGTCAATGTTGGCAGGGGCCACGAAGTCGGCCCTGTCCTTTAAAGCCCGGGTCCCGTTTCCCATGGCCACGCAGTAGAAGAGGGGATCGAACATGACAAGGTCGTTGGTATCGTCTCCGAAGACCACAACGTCTTCCGGGACTCCTCCTGTCAGTTCCAGCATGCGGAGAATCCCTCTCTTTTTATCGTCCCACTGGAACATGAGATAGTCGGGAACGAAGCGGAGGCTTCCCAGGGTATGGAGGAGAGTGAGGCGATCTTCCTCCTCCGCGGGGATGGAGATATAGAGCTTGTAGATGGCGTCATAATCCGCCGGGTCGAATTTCTCGTCTATGATGTAGGTGGTGGGCTCTTTCCGGACCCCTGCCTGTTCATAGAAGGTGAAGTCCCTGGCATAGACTTTTTCGGAGTCGTCCATGGCGCAGAGGACTCCGTAGCCCAGAGACAGGGCCTGACGGTAGACGGCAAGGGCTTTGTCGTAGTCGATGGGCTCGTTCTCCTTCAGAGCCCCGCCTATGTAGATGCCGTGGCCTCCGTTGCAGACCATGTTTGCAAAGCCGTGCTTTTTTGCAAAGCCAACGGACTTGTAGGCGGCCCTGCCGGTGGCGATGGATACGAAATGCCCCGCCTCCTGGAGCTTATATACGGCTTCCTGGGCGGAAGGAACGATCTTTCCCGTGGCCCGGTCGGTGAGGGTCCCGTCAATATCAAAAAAGAAATACTTTTTGCGCATATGCTCTCTCCTTTGGTGGGCGGAGGCGGCAGAGCCGCGTCCGGTCTTCTTCTACCATGATAACATAAATGTCAGGTCCTTATGCATAACAGAATTTAAGTCCCTGCTTACAGGGCTACAGGAATTGGCCTCCTGCTATGGCGCGGCGGGGCACTCTCTGCTACAATAAGCAGGTATATTTTTCGGCAGGTCCCCTGCCGGGTCAGGAGATAAAAGAATGCAGATAGAATATTATAAGAATTACAGCTATGAGCTGGGAAGAGATATGGAATTCAAGTCCTACGGCTGGGGTGGCAAGCCGGTGCTGGCCATTCCCTGCCAGAACGGCCGCTTCTATGACTGGGAGGGCTTCGGCATGCTGGAGACCCTGGACTATTACCTGAACCAGGGAAAGATCCGTCTCTTCACCATCGATACCATAGACAGCGAGACCATTTCCAATACCATGGGCAATCCCTATGACAGGATCCGCCTCCACGAGAGATGGTACAACTATGTGGTCAACGAGGTGGTTCAAATGATCCATCAGATCATGGGCAATGAGGACAGGATCCTCACCACGGGCTTTTCCATGGGGGCCTATCACGCGGCCAACTTCTACTTCCGCAGACCCGACATCTTCGACAGAATGATCGCCCTTTCCGGCCTCTACGATACTTCCACCATGTACGGCGGCTACATGGACGAGGTGGTCTATGTCAACGATCCCTGCGCCAGCATCGCCGGCATGAGCCCGGACCATCCCTATATTCAGATGATCAACAATAACAAGGGCGTCATCTGCGTGGGCCAGGGAGCCTGGGAGGATCTGACCGGTGAATCCACCAGAAGGATCGATGCCGTTTTAAAGAGCAAGGGCATCAATACCTGGGTGGACTACTGGGGATATGATGTCAACCATGACTGGCCCTGGTGGAAGATCCAGATCTGCTACTTCCTGGACAGGCTTCTGGACTGACAAAAAAATAGAGCATGAGAGAAGAGACAGGGCCGTCCATCCGAAGGGAGGCCCTGTTTTGCATATCTCTTCCGGAAAAGCCGGAAGGATCCGCCCCTGGTGCAGGTATCATAAGAGTTGAAGGGGATTTACCTGTGGCGGCTTTCTGCTCTGCGGCTGCCTGACTAAGGCAAGTGCCGTGACAACTGTTTTCGAAAATGAGAGAGGAGAAAAGAAAAATGGAGACCGGTGAAATCTTAATGGAACTGCTGGGCATAGCCAGAAAGAATGAAAAAGTCAGAAAGGCTTTTCTGGAAACGAAAAATGACCCACATCCCCTGGCGGCTTTCTGCCGGATCGCCAGGGACCTGGGATATGATCTCTATGAAATGGATCTGATCTCGGCGGGAGAGGACTACTATGCCGCCATGCGGCGCTCCACCAACGGCGGCGGAGAGAATTCCCCCATGCTGGAGGGTGAGGACGACTACTACGAGCTTTTCCTGTCCGATCTTCAGGACGGATGAAAAGAAAAATATCGAATCAGAGTAAAAATCAGATTCTGATTTTGGAAATTTTATAAATGACAGATAAGATAAACAAGTAGAACGGTTGCAACTCAGCAATGCAGTAATATAAGGCTACATTTACGATCCTATTTTCACTAAATTTAGTTCAGCGGAAATTGCACTGTGCTAAAAAAACATTGATTTCAATATCCGGTATGACAACAAAACAAAACTGATACAACGATAATTGGCTGCTATTACGTTAGAAATAGTTAACTGACACTGTATTGTATTCAGATATAGATAGGATTAGACTTTATTTATAGAATTAAATTTTCGGAAGGAGGTGTGTTATGACAGATTCATTGGTGTTTGAAAAAGAGTTCTTTCAAGAGTTTGAAAAAAGATACGGACAAAGAATGGATGAAATGAAAATGCACAAACTCATGTATTTTACGCAGAGAGAATCATTACTGCTTCATAATGCTCCTGCTTTTTCAGAAGAGTTTTATGGATGGAAATATGGACCTGTGTTAAAAAGCGTCAGATTTTCATACAAGCAATGTCCTGATGATCCGTTCCATGACGTAGAGGGATCTTTATCCTTGAATGACAAAAAACTGGTAGAAGCAGTATTGGATAGATATGGCAATTGTTCATCCTGGGTATTAAGTGAATTATCACATGGGGAGTATTCATGGAAAAGATCCAGAAAAGGACTTTCGCTTGATGAAAATGGTGATAAAAAACTTGAACTTAATGCGATGAAAGCTGATGCTGCTAAAGAATTATCCAGAAGGAATCAGAAAAGGTGAGATGATATTTTGTACTCTGTTTACGAAATTTCAAAGAAAACATATGAAGAGCGTTACTATGTTGAGAAGATAACTGCGAGAAGCAGTAATAAAGAACAAATCAAAGAGCATTAATACAGGTTGGTGTATTTGGGGGTCTGAGACACAAAAAAGGTGGTGCTATAATTGACACCACCTTTTTTATATGTCTGGATCTGGCTTAACAGCCGTCTTACTTCAGCCGGATGTTTGCAAAGGGATTGTAGGTCAGGTTCTCTCCGGGAGAATCCTTTCTTTTTTCGGGTCTCTTTTCAGGCCTCTTTTCGGGCCGTTTTCCGTCACCGCGGCTTCTGCCTTCGGAATGAGGACCCTTTCTGTCGCCCTGGGGCTTTCTGCGTCTTTCGTTCCCTGCGCTCTTTCCTTCGGAGGATTCCTTCTTTCTTTCTCCTTCAGCTTTCGCTCCGCCCTCTGTCTTCATGGTCAGGGCGATCCTGGCCTTGGCCACGTCTACGGAAAGGACGGTGACGTCTACGATGTCGCCCACCTTGACGACCTTCAGAGGGTCGGTCACGAAACTGTCAGAGAGCTGGGATACATGGACCAGGCCGTCCTGATGGACGCCGATATCCACGAAGGCACCGAAATCCACTACGTTGCGGACGGTCCCCTTCAGCTTCATGCCGGGGGTCAGGTCCTTCATATCCATGACATCGCTTCTGAGAACGGGTCCGGGGACATCCTCGCGGGGATCTCTGCCGGGCTTTTCCAGTTCCGAGATGATATCGTTCAGGGTATACTCGCCGATCCCTTCTCCGGAAAGGAAGAGCTTTTTGTCCATGCTCCCGGCCTTGGCCCGGATGGAGGAGGTCCTGCCGTTTCGGATATCTTCCTCACTGTAGCCCAGAAGGGACAGAAGGGCCTTGGCCGCCGTATAGGATTCGGGATGGACGCCGGTCATGTCCAGTGCTTCTTTCCCGTTCCTGATCCTGAGGAAGCCCGCGCACTGCTCAAATGCCTTGGGTCCCAGCTTGGGGACTTTCAGCAGCTGCCTGCGGCTTTCAAAGGCGCCGTTCTCCTCACGGTAGCTGACGATGTTCTTTGCGATGGTCTTATTGATGCCGGAAACATAGCCCAGCAGGGCTGCGGATGCGGTATTGACGTCGATGCCTACGGAGTTGACGCTGTCCTCCACCACGCCCGTCAGGGCTTCGCTGAGCCTGGTCTGGTTCATGTCATGCTGGTACTGGCCCACGCCGATGGCCTTGGGATCGATCTTGACCAGTTCTGCCAGAGGATCCTGGAGACGGCGGGCGATGGAAGCGGCGCTTCTCTGTCCCACGTCGAAGGAAGGGAACTCCTCGGTGGCCAGCTTGCTGGCGGAATAGACACTGGCGCCTGCCTCGTTGACGATCACATACTGAACGGGGAGGCGGGTCTCACGGATGAAATCCGCGATGATGGCTTCCGATTCCCTGGAGGCCGTGCCGTTGCCCACGGAGATCAGGTCGATATGATACTTTCTGATCAGCCTTGCCAGGGTGACTTTGGCTTCCTCCACCTTGTTCTGGGGAGCAGTGGGATAGATGACCGTGGTATCCAGGACCTTGCCGGTGGAGTCTACCACCGCCAGCTTGCAGCCTGTCCTGAAGGCGGGATCCCAGCCCATAACGGTCTTTCCCTGAATGGGAGGAGCCAGAAGAAGCTGCTTTAAGTTGCTGCCAAAGACCCTTATGGCACCTTCCTGGGCAGAGTCCGTGATCTCGTTCCGGATCTCGGTCTCGATGGAAGGAGCGATCAGTCTCTTGTAGGAGTCCCGGACGGCGGCTGTGAGGTATTCCTCTGTCAGAGGATTCTTATGGCAGCCCATCTGATTCTCCAGGAAGGCGTGGATCCTGTCCACAGGAGCTTCGACCCTGATGGTCAGGATCTTTTCCTTTTCGCCCCGGTTGAGGGCCAGGACGCGGTGGCCGGGGACCTTCTTTACAGGCTCCTGATAGTGGTAGTAGTTTTCATATACGGACTCAGCCGTCTCATCCTTTGCTTCAGAGACCAGAAGGCCGTTCTCAAAGGTCTCTTTTCTGATCCAGGTCCGGTAATCTGCGTTGTCGGAGACTGTTTCGGCGATGATGTCCTGGGCCATCTGCAGGGCCTTTTCGGGCGTTTCTACTTCCTTTTCGGGGTCCACGAATTCCGCGGCCTTTGCCAGAGGGCTTACGGACGATAAAGAATCTGTCAGATACTCTGCCAGAGGGGCCAGACCCTTTTCCCGTGCGATCATGGCTCTGGTGCGGCGTTTGGGTTTATAAGGTCTGTAGAGATCCTCCAGTCCTACAGATGTGACTGCCGCTTCGATCTGGGCACGGAGCTCGTCTGTGAGCTTTCCCTGTTCTTCGATGGTGGAAAGGATAGTCTGGCGTCGTTCCTCCAGAGAACGCAGATATCTGAGGCGTTCGTCAAAGGTCCTGAGGACCTCGTCGCTCAGGGCGCCGGTGGCTTCCTTTCTGTACCTGGCGATAAAGGGGATGGTATTTCCCTCGTCGATCAGCTTGACGACGGCTTCCGTCTGCCAGGTCTTGATGTTCAGTTCCTGAGTTATAACTTTAATAATATCCATGCGTCCGATTATAGCACAGGAGAGGGAAAGGTGCCCTAAGTTTTTTCCGAAATCCCTTTTGAGGAAGCAGACGAAAAATGTGTGAAAAATGTTCAAACCGGCAGGCAGTTTTTCCTTGTGCACCGCAGCAAAGGAGGACATGATCATAAATTTCCCCCTTTCTGCCTTTCCTGTGGTAAACTGAGTGGGGGCATGCAGAAGGCCCCGCAGGTATGCTTAGATGAGACATACACAGACGATTTGCCGGAGGGTTCTCTCCTTCGGCGGAAAGAGAGGCTGTATTGAAAAAAGCGATTCTGATCATCCTTATACTGCTGATCCTGGGCGGGGCCGGCTTTTTCGGCTACCAGATGATCAAAGTCCGGGAGGAAGGCAGGTTCCTGGACGGCACCACGCTGAACGGGGAGAATATATCCGGCATGACCGCAGAGGAAGCGGCTTCCACCATGACAGGCCCCTACGAAAAGACCCGGGTAGACATCGTGGAGCACGGAAAGACCACCCTGTCTCTTTCCCTGGAGGAAGCGGGATACCGCCCGGATGAGGAAAAGACCCTGGAAGTCACCAGAGGCCTTCTGGACTACTGCCTGAAAAGCCCCGGCTACGTGGCAAAATCCTTTATAGCCTTCCTGATCGGGGGCTCGGATTATGAGCTTCCCCTGGAGACCATTACGGATGCGGACACATTCCGGGAGGCGGTCAGTCTGGAGACCCTGGACGAAGAACGCCATGAGGGGGCCGACGCCTACATGGAGTTCGATAAGGAAGCAGGAAAGATGGTCATCCATCCGGAGGTCTACTGCACTCAGATCAGTGAAGAGGATCTGCAGAAGGCCGTGGAGAGCGCCATCGCCGGCGCCATTGAGAACAGGGCCCTGGGAGATGTGATCACTGCCGAGATCCCGGAAGACCTGTACGGGGCCCAGCCCACCGTCCTTGCGGACGATCCGGACATGGTCCGCAGATGCAAGGCCTACAACGCCTACGAAGGCACCTCCGTCACCTATCTTTTCGGCTCCGAGAAAGAGGTCCTGGACCTGGGCACCATCTGGGAGTGGATGGATGTCAGCGGCAATACGGCCGTCATTTCCGACGAGAGGATCCGCGATTACGTGGCCGCCCTGGCGGAAAAATACAATACCCGCTATATAGCCCGTACCTTTAAGGCCAACTCCGGCAAGGAAATATCCTTCTCCGCCGGCAAGGTGGAATACGGCTATACCATCCTGCAGGACCAGGAATGCGCCCAGCTCAAGGAAGACCTGCAGCCCGGCAATCAGGTGGAGAGAGAGCCCATCTACTACTCCCACAACGACTGGGGCAATCCCATGTACTACGGCAGGAAGGGCACGGACGACCTGAACGGGACCTATATCGAGGTCAGCCTTACCAGGCAGCACATGTGGTTCTACATCAACGGAAAAGTGGAAGTGGAGAGCGACGTGGTCACCGGCGACGTGGCAAAGAAACGGGAGACCGCCACAGGCATCTTCCCCCTGGCCTACAAGAAGCACCCCTACACCCTGGTGGGCGGTGGGCCCGGCGATGAATATTCGGTGGACGTGGAATACTGGATGGCCTTTTTCGAAGGCCAGGGACTCCACGACGCTCCCTGGAAGTCCAGGTTCGGCGGAAACATTTATAAGACCGACGGCTCCAGAGGCTGCGTCAACCTTCCCACCGACATAGCCAAAAAGGTCTACGAGAAGTCTAAGGAAGGCATGGCCATCGTCATTTATAAGGAATAGGAATGACCGGATAAGAGAATAAGAAAACAGACGGAGGCAGGAATGCGGCGGCATCCCTGCCTCCCTTTATTCTGCCGGGTCCCTTTTTAATGCTTTACAACTTTTCATGATTTTTAACGCTTCCGTCACAAATGGTTCAGAAATCCATGGTATGATGAGACTGAACCGGGAGAGGAGTCCCGGAGGAGGCACAAATGGAAACAAACAGTATTTACGGACCCTTTGAGGAGTACCTTCCCCTGATCATGAAGGGACTGACAGGCAGGATCACCGCCTTCAACGAAGAATGCAGGGAGACCACGGGCCATCCCGTCTATGAGCATTTCCTCTACAGGATCAAGGAAGACAAGAGCATGCGGGAGAAGTGCGTCAGAAAGGGCTTTCCCGTGACCACCCGCAGCGCCCTCAGGGAGCTGTTCGATGCGGTGGGCCTTCGGATCATCACCCGCTTTCTGGACGACGTCTTTAAGACGGTGGAATTTATCCGGACCATTCCCGGCTGCACGGTGGTGATGGAAAAGGACTATATTACCAATCCCAAGCCCAACGGCTACCGGTCCTATCACATGATCCTGGACCTGGAGGTCCCCTACATGGACGTGGACGGAAATGTTCCCGGCCACTACTATGCCGAGGTCCAGCTCAGGACCCTGTCCATGGATTCCTGGGCCAGCCTGGAGCACGAGATGAAATACAAGCAGGATATAGAGAACACAAAACTGATCGTAAACGAACTCAAACGTCTGGCGGATGAAATGGCATCCTGCGACATTTCCATGCAGACCATCAGAGATCTGATCAGAAGCTGATTGGAGATGAACCTATATGAGAATACTGGTTGCAGAAGACGAAGCTGAGCTTTCCAGGGCTCTGAAAGCCGTACTGGACCACCAGGGATATGAGACGGACGTGGTGGGGGACGGCCTTGCTGCCGTTGAAATGGCCGCCAGAAACAGCTATGACTGCATGGTCTTCGATATCATGATGCCCGTCATGGACGGACTGACTGCGGTCAGAGAGATCCGCAGCACCGGCAATCTGACCCCCGTCATCATGCTGACCGCCAAGACAGAGGTGGACGACAGAGTAGGGGGACTGGACGCCGGCGCCGACGATTACATGACCAAGCCCTTTGCCATGAAGGAGCTCCTGGCCAGGATCCGGTCCATGACCAGACGGTCCACGGCCTTTAATCCCTCCAGACTGACGGTGGGGACCCTGACCCTGGACATCGACGAGCAGGAGCTGTCCGCCGTCCATTCCATCCGCCTGTCCGGAAAGGAATTCCAGCTCATGGAATATTTTATGAGGAATCCCGGCAGGGCCATGCTGACGGAAGACCTTTTTGCCAGGATCTGGAAGGACGATCCCGAGGCGGATACAGAGATCGTATGGCTCTATATTTCCTACCTGCGCAAGAAACTGGGCGCCGTCATGGCGGAAGTGACCATAGAGGGTGAGCGGGGCGGCTCTTTCACACTCAGATAGGAGACCTTATGTCTGTCAGAGAGTTGCAGAAACAGTTTATGATGACCGCCACGGCAGCCATACTGATCGTCATGACGGTCATACTGGGGGCCCTCAACCTGTATAATTACAGCCGGACCTTTCTGGCCGGCTACCGGGTCGCCGACTATATAGCACGGTCAGGGGGCATTATGCCCAGCGTCGTGGACGAAGACCAGACGGACCTGGCCCCAGAAGCCCCTTATTCCGTCCGTTACTTTACGGTCTGGGCCGATGAAGAGGGGCAGATCACCGCTGTCAACACGGACAGGATCCGTTCCATTACAAAAGAGGAGGCCAGGGAGGCTGCTTCTGCCGTGACCAGGATCCCCCGCAGTCACGGATCCATACGGGTGGGACGGAACACTCTGGCCTACTCGGTCCTGCAGAGGGATGACGGGACCTTTATCGCCGTCTTCCTGGACTGCACCTCCGAAGCCCGGGCGGCCTTCCTGATCATGAACCGGTCCTGCCTGCTGGGCTTTCTCTTCGCGGTCTTTTTTGCCGTTATCCTCTGGTTCCTGTCCAGATGGGCCCTGCAGCCCGTGGTCAGAAACATGGATACCCAGAGGCAGTTCATTACCAACGCCAGCCATGAGCTGAAGACGCCCCTGACTATCATAAACGCCAACACGGAAGTGCTGGAGATGATGTACGGGGAATCGGAATGGACCGGGTCCATTATCCACCAGGTGGAGCGGATGACCAACCTCGTCAACTCCATGACCAGCCTGGCCAAGATCCAGGAAAGGAACGAAGTGGTCCTGACTGAGGTGGATGTGACGGGACTGGCCAGAGAGGCCTCCAAGGCCTTCCGGCCGGTGATCGAGCAGAAGTACAGGAGCCTGATGGTCAACATCGACGAAAAGGTCACGGCCAGGGCCGAGACCGACGGAGTGCGTGAGCTCTTCAACATCCTTCTGGACAATGCGGTCAAGTACTGCGACGAGAAGGGGACCATTACCATGACCGTGGCCCACAGAGCCAGGGACAGGGGGGCGAAGATCACTGTCTCCAACATGTACGCCCAGGGCAAGGGCGTGGATTATTCCCGTCTTTTTGACCGCTTCTACCGGGTGGACACTTCCCACAGCAGCAGGACCCAGGGCTTCGGCATAGGCCTGTCCATGGCACAGGAGCTGACAGAGAGATACAAGGGCAGGATCGCGGCCACCTGGAAGGACGGCGTGATCAGCTTTACCCTGACCCTTCCCTGAAGCGCTGGGAAGAACAGGGGATAATACAAAAAGGCATTTATTTACTGCAGATGCATCTGCAGCAGGGCGCAGGAATCTGAAGACGCAGCGCGCCATGGGCCGGAAGGCCCGGAAAGGACAGGATGCTTCCACTCTACAAAGACCGCAAAGCGGGAATCGAAATCTATTACAGACAGTCCAGAAACGTTCCGCCCCACGTCCACGAGACCGTGGAGCTGATCTATGTCGCCAGCGGGACCCTGGATCTGTGCATCGGGAACGAGATCTACCACATGGAAAAGGGCGACTTCGGCCTGATCTTCCCCAACATCGTCCACAGCTACCAGGTCACGGAGGATGATCCGGGCAAGTCCCTCAACATCATAGCCGATGCGGAACTGGCGGGGACCTACTATCCCACCCTGCAGAAATACTGTCCTGAGAATCCTGTCATTAAGGCGGACGATCTGCATCCCGATGTCTTCTACGCCATCCAGAGCATCCCGGAGGAATCGGAGAACGCGGACGAATATGTGATCCGTCAGGCTTTTCTGCAGATCGTCATTGCCAGATGCCTGCAGACCATGAAGCTGGTGGACAAGTCGGCCGTGGTCAACAATGACCTGACCTACCAGACGGTCTGCTATATATCCGCCCATTTCGCGGAGGATATCTCCCTGACTTCCATGGCCAGGGACCTCTATGTGAGTCCCTATGCCCTGTCCAGGATCTTTTCCTCCGTCTTCCATACCAACTTCAACGGCTATCTCAACGAATTCCGCCTGGACTATGCCATCTATCTGCTCCGTTATACCACCCAGACCATTACGGAGGTCTATGAGAGCGCGGGCTTCAACAGCCAGAGGACCTTCAACCGGGTCTTCCAGGACCGCTTCCGCATGTCTCCCAGGGACTACAGGGAGGAATACAGAAAGCTTCTGGCCCGCAGCAGCGAGGAGGAGAAGAAGACCTTCCGGCCCTACTACCATTTCGAAACGGGCAGCGGGAAGGAAAAGGCGAAAGAAGCCTGAAAACGGAGAAAAAGTAAAAAACGCAAAATATGGCCGGTTTATTTTTTAAAATGGCTGGCATGGGGAGGGGGAGAGTCATATAATGACGCTCGTAAGGACGACAGGTCCTTACATTCTCCCCCTTTTTGAACCCCTGAAAGAAAGATCCTGCTGACGGCACAGGCCGCGGCGGGGTCTTTTTTGCATGCCGCAAAAGGAGGCCATTAATGAATTACATCCCTGTCTGTAGTAAAATGGAGTAGAAGCTTGGCCTTTTTATGAATTACTTATAAAACATGGCTTTAAATATGTATTCTGAATTGTGATCGCAAAGTTCAGTGAGGAGAAGACTATGGCAAATGGAGGAGCAGCCGGAAGCAGGGGATATATCTTTCAGGCTGTCATTGCGCTTATCGAGTGCCTTGAAAAAGACCGGGACTGGGACGCCATCAAGAACGAGCCGGCAACAGATCTGGACAAAGTAGACATCATGCTATACAAAGAGGGGAAAACTGTCTCTGCCATCCAGGTGAAATCCAGCCTGTATCCTTTTGGAAAAAAGGAAGTGGAGGAATGGCTTGGGAAACTGCGCAGGGATGCGAAAGAAGCTGAAGAAGTCTGCCTCTGTCTTGTAGGGGATAAATTTACTAAAGAGTGTGAGGATTTTATAAAAGCAAATCCTGCCGAAATAAAAACAGTTTCTTTTGAACATCTGCAGAGTGAAAGTACCGTCAAACTGATTGAGTACATCAACGGGGCCGGACTTGGCGAGAAGGTAATGGTAAGTGCCATAAAGCCCCTGGAAAAAGATCTTTTTTACAAGATTCTAATGAACAGTCAGTCCAATGAACCTGTCAGCCGCGAGGAGTTTGAAGCATCCTTCAAAAATGCTGTTTCCAACGAAAAAGAGCTTGTGGAACGGATCGCGGAGGCTTTATCCGGAAAGATGCAGCAGGAAGCGCCCATCCGCAAATGTCTTACGCCTGTTCCGCCGATCAATAAGGAAATCGGGCTTGTGGGCAGAGAGGATATCTTAAAAAAGATTCGGAACAATCTGGAGAAGAATAACTGCATCGTTCTGGTAAACGGTCTTGGCGGTATTGGGAAGACGGCTGTCATGCAGGGAATCTGCAATGAATTAAAGGACGAGGAATACTATGTTGCCTGGATCAGCTGCGGAGACAGCCTGCGGGAGGATTTACTTACGCTGCGGGACGGACTGGGGATTCCCGAAGCGGATGACTCTGATACCGCATACAGGAAAATAATAGTTATGCTGCAGAGTGATCACCGGCTTGCAGGAGAACTTTATCTGTTTCTGGATGACCTTTCCAGGCCTCTCAGTGAAGAAGAACAGGGGATTCTCAATGGACTGGGTATTCATGTCATGGCCACGTCCAGATTCGCTCATGATAACTTCCTGAATCTGCCTCTGGATGTACTTGCAGAAGAGTCTGCGCTGGATATGTTTTACGGCTACTATCTTGAAAAAAGGACAGACAAAACACCGGTTTTCAAAGATGCAGCCAGGGAGATTATCAGATCCGTACAGAGTCATACCCTGTTGGTAGAGCTCCTTGCAAAAGCCGCATCTAAGAAAGGAGGAACCCTGGAAGCTTTTCGGAACGAACTGAAAAAGCAGGGCGTATTCGACGTGTTTAAAAGAAATCTTAATACGAAACATGACAAAAACAAATCAATAGAGGAATGCGTCATTGAACTGTATAAGATATCTGAGCTCACCCCTGATCAGCAGCACATCATGAAGCTCTTTACGATCTTTACGCCTGAAAAGGAAATCTATTATATGATAGGCGAATGGGCCGGTCTGAATCTGGATGCGCTGGATCAACTGGTGGAACTTGGATGGCTTGAACAGGGAGGACTGGAAAACGGATATCAGATTCACCAGATCGTCAGAGATTCCATAGTAAGGCAGATGAATAATGAGGGAGAGACTGTAAGACTGGAAGAGTATGGGGAGCTTCTTTACAAGGTAGGTAATATAAAAAGCTATCTGGGAATGGAGATACCCTATCAGTTTATAAGAGAACGGCTGGTTCTTGCGGAGGACCTTGCAGGGGTCATTGAGAAAAGCGGCAGAAGGGATGCCGATGCATGGGCATTATTCAACAATATAGGCTGGGTATTTGATAATCAGGGTGACTACGAGAAAGCTCTGTCATACTATAAAAAGTCGCTTGAAATCAATGAAAGCGTGCAGGAGTCGGACAATCCAGCTGCAGCAGCGATCTACAACAACATGGCTGGAGTATATAATAAACAGGGTGACTATGAAAAGGCCCTGGAATATTACGAAAAGGCCCTTGCAATTTACGAGCGGGTGCTGGGTCCGGACCATCCATATACGGCCACGACCTACAACAACATGGCCATAGTGTATCGTAAGCAGAGCGACTATGAAAAGGCCCTGGAATATTTTAAAAAGGCCCTTGCAATCCGCGAGCGAGTGCTGGGCCCAGACCATCCGGATACGGCCACAACCTACAACAACATGGCCGGAGTATATGATGATCAGGGCGACTACGAAAAGGCCCTGGAATATTTTAAAAAGGCCCTTGCAATCGAGGAGCGGGTGCTGGGCCCGGAACATCTTTCTACGGCCACGACTTACAACAACATGGCCCTAGTATATGATCATCAGGGCGATTATAAAATGGCCCTGGAATACTTCGAAAAGGCACTTGCAATCAGTGAGCGGGTGCTAGGCCCGGACCATCCTTCTACGGCCACGATCTACAACAACATGGCCCTAGTATATGATCATCAGGGCGACTACGAAAAGGCCCTGAAATACTACGAAAAAGCCCTTGCAATCCGCGAGCGGGTGCTTGGCCCGGACCATCCTGATACGGCCGCGACCTACAACAACATGGCCGTAGTGTATCGTAAACAGGGCGACTACGAAGAGGCCCTGAAATACTACGAAAAAGCACTCGCAATAGTCGAGCAGGTGCTTGGCCCGGACCATCCATATACGGCCACGACCTACAGCAACATGGCCTATGTATTCTATGACCAGGGAAACTACACAAAAGCTCTGGAATACTTTAAAAAGGCATATGCCATATGTTCATCAAAGCTCGGAGAAAGCCATCCCGATACGCAGGATGTGAAACTCGGCATCAGTATCGTGGAATCTCATCTGCGTAACTAAGCATTTGAAAGAATTACCCTGCCCGGAGCATTGCTTCTGAAAACCGGAGGGCTGCCGCATCGTCTTCGCAGGGCACCCCTCTGACTTGCCGTAAGGGGGCCTTCGCATATCTTCCGAAGGCTTCGAAGAAAAACGCATCTGTCCTTAGTCCCTGGGCTTTGCTGAATTACAGGATCTCCGGCCCGTCGCCGGCTCGGGCATAATGAAAGGCTGCCGTTCTGATTTCATTTCAGAGCGGCAGCCTTTGAGGTTTCTGTATGCTTTTTACCAGATGACCAGACGGTCCTCGGGGGCAAGATACATACCGTCCCCTTCGGTGATGCCGTAGGTATCATAGAATTCGTCGAACTGCTGGAGAATGACATTGACCCGCAGGTAGTTCAGAGGATGGGAATCCTGGCTGGCGGCGAAATACTGGATGTTGGAGGTATAGAGGGATCTCCAGTTGGCGGCATAGCTTTTAAAGAAGAGGTCATAGTCGAAGTCCTCTATATCCCTGGCCATGGCCAGCATGCACTTGACCCCGCAGAGGTCTGCAATGGCTTCCGTATCCACCAGTTCTCCGCTGCATTTGGTCCAGTTGTTGGGATAGATCTCGTCAAAGTAGGAGATCAGGTCGTCGGCCCGCTTCCGGAAGGCGGTGTAGTCTTCTTCCTCCCACCAGTTCTTATAACAGCCGTCCTTATCGTAGAGAGCGCCGGAGGTATCGAAGGCGTGGGAGATCTCATGGCCTATGATGGTCCCGATCCCTCCGTAGAGTTCTTCGGGGGTCATGTCTTTGTGGTAATAGGAGCCCCCCAGTATGGCAGCGGTGATGCAGATGGAGTTCTGACTGGAATCATAGGCGGCGTTGACCCGGTGGGAGGGAAAGCTCCATTCGTCGGGGTCTGTCTTCTGATTGATCATCTCAAGCTCCGAGTTCAGATTGACCTCAAAGATGGTATGCATGGCCTGCATCAGGGTCCCTCCCTGGGAAGGGGGAAGGATGGAGGCGTCTCCGAAATCATAGTCTTCCTCGGGATAGGCCGCCTGGACCCTCAGGGCGTCCAGCTTTTCCACGGCCCTTTCCACGGTCTTTTCTGACAGGAAGTCTTCGCCCTCCAGCATGGTCCTGTAATAGGCCACGATCTTATCGATCAGGTCCGTGATCTCCTTTTTGGCTTCCTCGTCGCCGAAGTTGTGGAAATAGACCTGGGCCAGGACCAGGTTCATGTATTTGTCCATGGCATTGTAGGCGGCTTCCTTGTCGTCCAGGCTGCCGTCTATCTCATTGATGGAGTTGATGGTCTGATAGTAGGCGTCATAGGCCTCCCTGTCCAGAAGGGTCATGTAGGTAATGATGTCGTTTACGATCATGTAGTCCCGGATCTCTTCCATGTAGTCCAGGCTGTAGATATCGGCCATGGCTTCCAGCCACTCAGGCTCCAGCAGGATGTAGCGGTCGGATTTGCCCATGCCGGCGGCTTCCAGGACCTCGGCGGCGGGGAAATCACCCTCTGCCTCCCGGATCTCCTCCAGGGTCATGTGGTTGTTCATCCGTTCTATGGCGTCCGGCGCATAGGACTCTTCTACGGACATCATGCTTTCAGAGATCAGCCATTCGAAGTAGAAGCAGTTGGCCACGGCTCTTTCGGCTTCTTTGGGGGAATAGCCCAGCCGCTGCAGGATTCCCGCGGCGGCTTCCGTATAGATGGGCTGGTAGGCATAGTCCCCGTCGTCCATCTGCCGGTAGTAGCCGGGATCGTCCAGAAGAAGAGGACCGGGGCCCAGGTAGACCGTGTTCCATTCGGAATCCTCCAGATCCGTGGACACATAGAAGGTCAGGGGCTGGATCCCCGCCAGGATGGTGTCGTAGCTGCAGATATATTCGGACATCTCCTCCAGAGTTTCGGCCTCCTGCAGGGGGCCGATGATTTCCTTCAGCGGCTCAAGGCCCTGCTTGTTCCGGCCCTCCCAGTCCATGAAGAGATCGTAGTAGGCCCTTGCCATGTCCAGATCCGGGGCCGAAACGGACCTGTCCTCGATCAGGTCCATCAGAGACGTCTTGACTTTGACCTGCTGCTCGGCCAGGGCGTCCCAGGAGCCGTAGCCGTCGGGAAGGGGCGTGGTGGTAAGCCAGTCTTTATTGACGGCGGCGTAGAAGTTGTCCTTTTCCGATATCTCAAGAGCAGGATCCATGGACCGGAAGACAGAGTAGTCTGTCCAGGGCCAGCCTTCCTCGGCGGCGTATTCCTCGTCATAGTAATAGACGGGTCCTGTTTCTTCTTCCTTTGTGTTTTCATCTTCCGGGGAAGAGCCTTCCTCTTTTCCGGTCTGTGCAGGGACGCTGCCGGGGCCCTGGGATGCGCAGCCGGATAAGAAAAGGGCCGCCGCAAGTATATATATAAGCGCTGTGCTTTTCAGTCTTTTCAAAGTGATGCCTCCATTGTGCATTATTTCGTTTCGTACATATCCTATCATACACTAAAACTCCGCTCCGCGCTTTTCCACGTCCGTTAAAAAATATAAATTTCTCCTGCGCCTGCAGCGAAGGACTTTCATCCGTCAGAGCCTGCAGGGAATTCCGGGGGGCCGGCGGAGAGCCGATTGTTTATACGGGATGACTGCTGTATTATTAAGCCAGATTCGATCCTTCCGGAGACGGGGGAAACAGTGCTTTTGGTGGCAGACCCCGGGCAGGCGCCGCCTGCCAGGGGCCTGCCCTTTCATAAAGAAGAGGTGGACAGGTATGTATAACGAGACATTTTATATGACGAACAAAAGGACAGTGATGCTGGAAGCAATGATAGAAAGAATGGATTCTCTTGAAGAATTCGAAAAGACCTTTCCTTCCGAATTTCTGGCAAACGACGATCATGTGGGCAATTACCTGGACCATCTTCTGTGGAAGTACGATCAGAAGGCCTCCGTCGTTTCGGTGAACGCCATGCTGGCGGCTTCCTATGTGGGCAACATCGTCAACGGAAAGAAAAGGAATCCGTCGAGAGACGCGCTGATCTCCATCTGTCTTGCCATCGGCACCACTGTGGAGGAGGTACAGTACCTCCTTAAGTATGCCGGTCAGGCGCCCCTCTACGTCCGCAGGAAACGGGACGTGATCATCTGGTTCGGCTTCATGAAGCATATGAGCCTGGACCGGGTGGACGAAAAGCTCCGGGAAAGAGAACTCAGACCCCTGATCCGCGATCTGTAAACTGCTACTGCCGGTAGTAGTGATTCCCTCCTCCCTTAAGGTAAACTTCAGTCATAAGATAAATACCTGCACAGGAAAGAGGAGGAAACAGGAATGAATAAAGAAAAGAAGATGACGATTATTGCCCAGGGTTTATACGGGAACAGGATGATGACATCCATTGACCCGGAACATTTCGACGCTCTTATGCTCGGTTATCTGGATATGGGCGCCTATGAGTTTATGCGTAATGAGGAAAAGATCGACAGGACGATCATCAGAGTGCCGGATACGGAAAACCTTGTTCTGGTCTACAACAGGTTCAGGGAAGAGAAAAGGCTGAGAAGTCTGCAGGAATTTATACAGACAGTCAGGATCAATAAATTTGACCGGTTCAATCCCAGCGCCGTCATTCCCGAAAAGGGGATCGTCCTTTACAGCCGCTGCATCGCCTGCAGGATCACTGAAGAAGGCGAGCTCGTCAGCGTGGAGCAGGGCGACTATGAGAAGGTCTGCCGGTATCTGACCCAGTGATGAACTGCCTTCCCGAAGGCAGGAGACGGACCATGAGAGAAAGAGGGCGGCCCTGAAAAGAAGGCTCCAAGGCGGCGCGGGATGAATTTTCCGTAATGATTCAGCATGATCCCGATACGGATACAGGCTTTTCAATTGGGCCTGGATGCGCTAAAATAAGTTAAATTTTGGCACAGAAAGGCGGACTGTTTTATGAAACTTGGCTTTATCGGATGCGGCAACATGGCCAATGCCATCATGAGCGGCATTATAAAGGACGGTCTGATCCCGGCCTCCGAGATCATCGGCGCGGACCCCACTGCCTTCGGCAGGGAGAGGACCCTGAAAGAGAACGGGATCACAGTCACGGACAGCAACATTGAGGTGGTAAAGGAGGCGGAGACCCTCTTTTTCACCATCAAGCCCCAGTACTTCCACCAGATGATCTCCGAGATCAGGGACTATGTCCGGGAAGACCAGCTGATCATTTCCATCGCGGCCGGAAGGACCCTGGACTATATCCAGTCCGAATTCGGCGGTAAAAAGGTGAAGGTGGTCCGCCTCATGCCCAATACCCCCGCCATGGTGGGAGAGGGCATGACAGCTGCCTGCGCAAACGATGCCGTCACCAGGGAGGAACTGGACTATGCGGTCAGGATCTGCTCCGGCTTCGGAAAGGCGGAGATCGTTCCCGAGAGCCTCTTCGACGTGGTCACCGCGGTCAGCGGCTCTTCCCCTGCCTATGTATTCATGTTCATCGAAGCTATGGCGGACGCGGCCGTTCAGGGCGGCATGCCCAGGGCCCAGGCCTATACCTTTGCAGCCCAGGCAGTCCTGGGCAGCGCAAAGATGGTCCTGGATACGGGAAAGCATCCCGGAGAGCTCAAGGACATGGTCTGTTCCCCGGCCGGCACCACCATCGAGGCGGTCCGGGTCCTGGAAGAGAAAGGCTTTCGCAGCGCGGTCTTCGAATGCGTGAAGGCCTGCACCGAAAAATCTGCGGAAATGAGGAAAAGCAAATGAGAACCTTATGGATATTTCTGGCCATCCTGAATATATGGCGGGTCCGGACAAAAGGCGTCCGCAGATCCCTTACGGGCAGGTCTGCAAAAAGAGCAGCCATTAAAAGGTCCAGGGCCGATCTGAAGGCCTATGCGAAAGGGAACCTGAAAGGCGTGAAAAAGGCCAGGATGGATATGCGGCGTTTCGGAAGAAACGTGGCCAGGACCAGAAAGCGCATCGGCCTCATCCGGAAGATCGCCCTCTGAAAGGCCGGATGAACCGCGCCCGGGAACTTGCAGGACGCATCTTAATACAGATCAGAACGAAAACAGCCCCGGAGCGATGCTCCGGGGCTGCGGCTGTTTTATGGGATCTTTCAGGCCAGCTTTCCGCCTGTCAGAAGCTCATAGGCTTCATTGTACTTTTCGATGGTCTTGTCGATGACGTCCTGAGGCAGGTCGTAATCGGAATCGGGGTTGGCCTTCAGCCAGTCGCGGACGAACTGCTTGTCAAAGGAAGGCTGGCCGTGACCGGGTTCATAACCTTCAAGGGGCCAGAAACGGGAGGAGTCGGGGGTCAGCATCTCGTCGCCGATGACCACATGGCCGTTCTCGTCCAGACCGAACTCGAACTTGGTATCGGCAATGATGATGCCTCTTTCCAGAGCGTAGTCGGCGCACTTTTTATAGAGGGCCAGAGTTGCGTCCTTGATGGCCTTTGCGTACTCTTCGCCGTGTCCGGGGAAGTTCTTTTCCAGGACTTCGATGCTTCTCTCGTAGCTGATATTCTCGTCGTGGTCGCCGATCTCAGCCTTGGTGGAAGGAGTATAGATGGCTTCGGGAAGCTTGTCGCACTCTCTGAGGCCTTCGGGAAGCTTTATCCCGCAGACGGTGCCGTTCTTTTTATAGGAAGCCCAGCCGCTGCCTGTGATATAGCCGCGGACGATGCATTCGATGGGGAGCATCTCCAGCTTCTTGCAGAGCATGCTTCTTTTTTCAAACCTGTCCTGACGGAAGAATTCGGGCATATCGGCGGTATCCGTGCTGATCATGTGGTTGGGAATGATATCCTTTGTCAGGTCGAACCAGAACCTGGACATCTGGGTCAGAACGGCGCCCTTGCCGGTCACCATGTTCTTCAGAATTACGTCGAAGGCGGAAATGCGGTCTGTGGCCACCATGATCAGGTTGTCGCCGGTATCGTAGATCTCACGGACCTTTCCTTCTTTCACAGGCATATATTCTTTCATGTAAAATCCTCTTTTCAACTGTTAATACTTTGAGAGTTGCAATTACATTTCCTTAGTATATACATTTTCCTTTTGAAAACAAGTAAAAAAACTGATTTTTCGGGAAATTGCTCCTCTGCGGGCCGGTATGGTATGATGTACGGGAATCTGTTACGGAGATCATAAAGACATGAAGAATCATAAGGAATATCTGACCATAGGCATCCTGGCCCACGTGGATGCCGGAAAAACGACCCTGTCGGAGGGCCTTTTATATCTGGGACAGACCATCCGGAAGATGGGAAGAGTGGATTCCCGGGACTCCTACCTGGACAACAACGAGATGGAGCGGGAGCACGGCATCACCATCTTTTCCAAGCAGGCCGCCTTTTCGGCCCTGTCGGAGGACCTGGACCGGACCTATACCCTGCTGGACACCCCAGGCCACGCGGACTTTTCCGCCGAGATGGAAAGGACCCTGCAGGTCCTGGACTACGCCATTCTGGTGATCAGCGCCCCGGACGGGGTGACGGGCCAGGTGCGGACTCTGTGGCGGCTTTTGGACCATTACCGGGTGCCGGTCTTTGTCTTTGTCAACAAGATGGACCAGAAGGTGCCCATGAAGGCGGGCCTGCCGGCGGAAAAAGGAGAGGAATTTCCTTCCATAGAAGACATCCTTTCGGGGGGAGAACTTAAGGAGTACGGACAGATCCGCAGGGATATGTGCGCCCATCTTTCGGAGAAGCTGGGCGGCCATTTCGTGGACTTCGGAAGAGACCTTTCAGGCGAGGATTTTCAGGAAGACCTGGCCCTTGCCGAGGAGGACCTGATGGAAGCCTTCCTGGAGGGAGAAGCCATCGGAAGGGAATCGGCGGGGAGACTGATCCGGGAAAGAAAGGTCTGGCCGGTGCTCTTTGGAAGCGCTCTGAAGATGGTGGGGGTCAGGGAGCTGCTCCTTGCCCTGGACACCTACGCCGCAGAGCCCCTGTGGAAGGAGGACTTCGGCGCCAGGGTATTCAAGATCACCAGAGAAGAGAGCGGAGGAAGGCTCACCTGGATGAAGCTGACAGGGGGGAGCCTGAAGGCCAGGACCCTCCTGACCCTTGACAAAAACGGGGAGGAGGTCCAGGAGAAGGCGGACCAGATCCGGGTCTATAACGGGACCCGCTTCCAGCCCCTGCAGGAAGCCTCTGCAGGCATGATCTGCACGGTCACGGGCCTGACCGCCACCTATGCGGGACAGGGCATCGGGAGCGAGCACAGAGCCGCCGAGGGCCTTCTGCAGCCGGTCCTTGCCTCCGCCATCATTCTGCCCGCCGCCGAGGACCCCTTCAAGGCCTACCGGAATCTCAGACAGCTGGAAGAGGAGGACCCTGTCCTCCATATCACCTACGACGAGACAAAAAAAGAGATCACGGCCCAGGTCATGGGCGAGATGCAGAGAGAGGTCCTGCGCCGCCAGGCCTGGGACCGCTTCCACCTGCGCATCGACTACGGGACCCCGGCCATCGTATATAAGGAGACCATTGCATCTCCCGTGGAGGGGGGGGGGCACTTCGAGCCCCTGCGCCACTACGCGGAGGTCCACCTGCTCCTGGAGCCGGGCGATCCCGGATCCGGCCTTGCCTTCGCCGCCGACTGCCCGGTCAACGTACTGGCCCGCAACTGGCAGAGGCTGATCCTGACCCATCTGGAGGAAAGACGCCACCGGGGCGTCCTGACAGGGTCCGACATTACGGACATGAAGATCACCGTCATCGGAGGAAGGGCCCACGAAAAGCATACGGAGGGCGGAGACTTCCGCCAGGCCACCTACCGGGCGGTCCGCCAGGGCCTCATGATGGCCAGGTCCGTACTATTAGAGCCGGTCTACCGCTTCCGCCTGGAGGTGCCCCAGGACAGTCTTGGGCACGCCCTGACCGACCTGCAGCAGATGGGGGCCAGCTTCGGCCAGCCGGATTTCGAGGATGACAGAGCTGTTCTGGAGGGTCTGGTGCCGGTGTCCGAGATGGGAGACTACGCCCGCAATCTTTCCGCCTATACCAGGGGAGAGGGGAGTCTGTCCGTGGCTTTGGAGGGCTACAGGCCCTGCCACAATACGGAGGAGGTCCTGCTGGAGAGGGGCTACGATCCGGAAGCAGATCTGCGAAATCCATCTTCCTCGGTCTTCTGCTCCCACGGAGTGGGCACTATCGTTCCCTGGGACCAGGTCCGCTCCTATATGCAGGTGGATACGGGATGGGAAGAGGCGGCGGCTCCTTCCTCCGGCTACGGCGAAGAGGAACTGGAAGCCTATACGGCAGAGAGCGTAAAGGCTGTCCGCACCAGGGACAACCGCTCCTTCAGGGAGAGGCAGATGGACCTTCTGGCCGCAGAGGACGAGCTCATGGCCATCTTTGAGAGGACCTACGGAAAGATCCCCGAAAGGGTGGGAGAAGAAGCCAGAAGGAGGTCCTCTCCCAGGACCATCGGCGAGCCCCTTCCCCCTGTATACAGAAAGCCCCGGAAGATGCCCGAAAAGGAATATCTTCTGGTGGACGGCTACAACATCATCTTTGCCTGGGAGGACCTGCGGGACCTGGCCCGGACCAACATAGGGGCCGCCAGAGACCGGCTGACGGACATCCTGCTCAACTTTGCCGGAAGCCGCAGGGAGCACCTGATCCTGGTCTTCGATGCCTACCGGGTGGCGGGAGGAAGAGGAGAGATCTACCACTACCACAACATGGACGTGGTCTACACGAAGGAAGCGGAAACGGCGGACCTCTACATCGAAAAGGCGGCCCACGAGCTGACCAGGCAGTATAAGGTCACCGTGGCCACCTCGGATGCGGTGGAGCAGGTCATCATCTTCGGCACGGGGGCCTTCCGCATGTCGGCCCAGATGCTGCTGGAGGAGATCATCCTGACCCAGGAGAGGATCCGGGAGGGCTTTACGGACCGGCCGGAGGAGGGGAAGAACTACCTGCTGGACGGTCTTTCCGACGAAGTGAAAAAGGCTCTGGAGGATCTGCCGGATGCGGACTGACCCGGGGGCCGGAAAGAGCCTTAAAAAACAAAAAGATTCTCTCTGATGGCAAAACAGTCAGTGGTATTTGCGGCCCTGATTGGGTATACTGATGGTAATAAATTTTCATCTGGAGGTGGGGGAATGAAAACGTTCCACAAAATCGAAAAAAAGGTCCTTAAGTGCATCATTCTTTTCGGTCATATCCTGGAGATCGTTCTGGCGGTCCTCATTATGATCGGTCTGATCATCTCGCTGAAGCCTCTGTTCTTACAGATCGGCCATCTGGGCGACGGAATAGAAGAGGCCCTGCCTCATTTCCTGGAAGCCGCCTTCAACCTGGTCATCGGCATCGAGTTCGTGGACATGCTGACGAAGCATTCCCCGGGCTCCGCTCTGGAAGTGCTGCTCTACGCCATCGTAAGACATATGGTCCTGGAAGGCGGCACCACCAAGGACATGATCATCGGTACCGGCGCCAT
>DETN01000150.1:29832-38652 GCA_002362155.1 Lachnospiraceae bacterium UBA3287
TTTGACGGGATCCTGGGAGACAATCATGAACCCGGCTCCGATATCCTGAAGGATGCGGGAAAAGCCGCAGCCAGGATCAGAAAGAGCAGAAAAAGCCACGAGGGAAGACCCAGAAGGAGAAGGCCCGAAAGAACGGAAGCTCCCGAAGAGGACATTCCTGTGGAAGGTTTCGAGTATGTAACGGATGATCCGGAAGAGGATATACTGGCCGATGAGTAAGAAGATTGTTGTTGTTCATAAGCTGCTGGATCCGGAACTGGCGGAAAAGATCATCGAAAAGGGATCCGAACTGGGATACCGGGTGGAATATTATAAAAGCGTGGAAGAGGCCATTCCGGCATGCGCCGACGCTGAGATCATTTACGGAGGAAATCCTGCTCTTGTTAAAGCAGCGCCCCTCCTTAAATGGTATAATGCTTCTTCCGTGGGCGTGGACGCCTACCTGAAGGACAAAGACCTTCTGAAGGAAGACGTGATCCTGACCAATTCGGCAGGAGCCTACGGGCCCTCCGTTTCCGAACACGGCCTGATGACCACCCTGATGGTCCTGAGGCGTGAATGGGAATATGCCAGCTTCGTGCAGAACCGGGTCTGGAAGAACGACCTGCTGGTGGGCTCCATCAACGGCTCCTATGTGACCATCCTGGGGACCGGCGATATCGGCACGGGCTATGCCGAGAAGGTCAGGGGATGCGGAGCCTCCCACATCACCGGCATCAACCGCAGCGGCCATGCGGCGGGAGACGTCTACGACGAGACGGCAGCCATGGCGGACATCGACGCCTACCTTCCCCTGACGGATATCCTTTTCATGTGCCTGCCCGGAACACCGGAGACTGTAGGGATCCTGTCGGAAGAAAGGATCGCTTCCATGAAAAAGACCGCCGTCGTCATCAATGTAGGAAGAGGCAGCGCCGTGGATCAGAAGGCTCTGATCCGGGCCATCAACGAGAAGAGGATCGGGGGAGCCGCCCTGGACGTCTTCGAAACGGAGCCCATTCCGGAAGACGACCCTGTCTGGAATACGCCGGGCCTTCTGGTCACTACCCATAACGCCGGCAACATGACGGCCGCCGTTACCAGAAGAAGGAACGTGGACCAGTTCCTGGAAAACCTGGAATGCTATACAAAGGGCCTTCCCATGAAGCATGTGGTGAGGAGAGACCTGGGATATTAAGGATAAGGACCCGGAAAGCCCGGGAGCTTCGGTGATCTGCGGGCAGATATTTCGGATCTGCCTGTTGGCGGATGATACATGCTCCTTCAATAATGTGTATAATAAGAGTGTCAGATCCCGCGGCGCGGGATCCGGCACTCTTATTTTTTCCTTCCGTTCCTTCAGGGAATAATCCTGAAGAACCGGCTCCGGAAGAATATCGGGGAATAACGGAGAGTAAACGGGATGTTTCTGAAAGAAAACTTGCTCTTTTCAGACACCCTCAGTAAAATAGAGTTTCCCGGCAGAGGGAGAGACCCGGCACAGAAAGAGAACAGACCGGTGCAGGGAAATGACCTTCCCGGACCATCAGACCAGAAAAGAGGAAGCCATGACAAGAAGTCAGGATAAATACCAAAAAAAAGCCGACAAGGCCGAGTTCAAGAGAATAAAGAAATCCGGAAAGGATGAGACCTTCAGGGAATCCGAAAAGCCCCGGAGAGGAAGACCGGAAAAGGATACGGACCATGCAAGGGGAAAGGATCCGGCGGAAGCAAAGCCTCCCAAAAAGAAGTCCCGCTGTCCTGTGTCCTCCAGGTGCGGGGGCTGCACCATGATCGATATCGACTATGATACCCAGATCCGGCAGAAGCAGGAGAAGGTGGACAACTGCATAGGCGACTATGTCTGGGTGGATCCCATCATCCGCATGAAGAAGACGGAGCATTACCGCAACAAGGTCACCAGTGTATTCGGCTTCGACAGGAAGGGAAAACCGGTCTGCGGCATCTACAGGGAAGGCACCCATGAGATCGTGCCGGTGAAGGAGTGCCTTCTGGAAGACCTTCGGGCAGACCGGATCATCCAGACCATCTTTGAGCTCCTGCCCTCCTTCAAGATCCCTGTATACGACGAGAAGACCAGGTCCGGCCTGGTCCGCTATGTCCAGGTCAGGACTGCCCACAGGACCAGGGAGATCATGGTCACCATCGTGACCGCGGAGGCCATGTTTCCTTCCAGGAACAACTTTGTAAAGACTCTGCTGAAGGCCCACCCGGAGATCACCACCATCGTTCAGAATATCAACGACAAGGAGACCACCATGGTCCTGGGCAGCAGGGAGAATGTGCTGTTCGGAAAGGGCTGTATCGAGGATGAGCTCTGCGGCAAACGCTTCCGCATCTCTTCCAGGTCCTTCTACCAGGTCAATTCCCTGCAGACGGAAAAGCTCTACAATATCGCCATCGACTATGCGGGCCTTTCCGGGAAGGAAAGGATCATGGACGCCTACTGCGGCATCGGCACCATCGGCATCATAGCTTCCGATAAGTGCAGGGAAGTCCTGAGCGTGGAGCTGAACCGGGAAGCGGTGAAGGATGCCAGATACAACGCCCAGATCAACAACGCGGATAATGTCAGGATTGTTGCTGAAGATGCCACCCGCTACATGGTGGATCTGGCGGAAAGGGGAGAGCAGCTGGACGTGCTCTTCATGGATCCGCCCCGTTCCGGTTCCACAACGGAGTTCCTCAGGGCCGCAGCGGACCTTGGGCCTAAGAAGATCGTCTATGTGTCCTGCAACCCGGATACTCTGGCCAGGGATCTGGACCAGATCACCGAGATGGGATATGACGTAAAGAAAGCGGTGCCCGTAGATCTTTTCCCTTATACGACAGGTGTTGAGACGATAGTATTGATGACACGGTCAAAATCATAAAGGTACAGAAAAGGCTTAAAACATAAGGATTCTGCGGATTTGGTCCTGCCGGGGCTGAACTCGCAGGATCCTTTTTCAATGCTTTGACAATATTTCTGTCTACTGATATATGGGTGGCGTGACGACAGAAATGATTTTTTACATTAGCGTGACGACAGATTTGATGTTTTTATGGGGTGGCTATTACATATTTGGTTTTTGAATCATGAGATCAAAATATAAGAGTAATGCACCAAATGACGTGATCAAGAACTGGATGCGCAGCCGTGAGACGCTGGAGTTTCTTGGCTTATGGGAGACCTTGCATAATCCGGACTTTAAACCCGTCGAATTCGACGGGTTTAGGAAGGAAGCCGGCCTACATGCTTTCACCATGTCCCCTTCAAAATGGATCGAAAGCGTAAATGCGATCGGTATCACAACAAAGGCCGGCCGCTATGGTGGCACATACGCCCATTCCGATATTGCACTTGAATTCGCGTCCTGGATCTCGGCAGAATTCAAGCTTTATATCGTAAAAGATTACCAGCGAATCAAGCATGATGAAAACAGCCGCCTGTCTCTGAACTGGAATTTGAATCGTGAAGTCGCGAAGCTGAACTATCGTATCCATACGGATGCCATTAAGGAAAATCTGATTCCGCCGGATCTTACGCCGGAACAGATTTCCTATAAATATGCCAATGAAGCCGATATGCTGAATGTCGCGTTGTTTGGCAAGACCGCGAAGCAGTGGCGGGATGAGAACCCTGATAAAAAAGGCAATATCAGGGATGACGCGAACCTGAACCAACTGCTGGTTCTTGCAAACATGGAAAGCTATAACGCTATCCTGATAGAACAGGGCAAGTCGATGTCTGAACGGTTGGTGCTTCTTAGAGACCTTGCAATAAGACAGATGAGCACTTTGACTAGGATCAGCACAGAGCATTTGCCGATGCTTCCAGGAAACAAATCAGAGACCGAGAAAGATGATTAAGAAGAAACAAAAATGCTATATCTATACGCGTGTCTCTACGGCGATCCAGGTCGATGGCTACAGCATGGAAGCTCAGAAGGATAAACTGCGGAAATACGCCGAGTTTCAGGATTATACGATTGCCGGTGAGTATTCGGACGAGGGCTTCTCCGGGAAGAATATCCAGGGCCGTCTGGATTTCCAGCGTATGCTCCAGGATATCCAGGACCGTAAAGACGATGTTGATTATGTCCTGGTATTCAAACTGTCCCGGTTCGGACGTAATGCTGCGGACGTGCTGAATTCTCTGCAGCTGATGCAGGATTTCGGCGTGAACCTGATCTGCGTGGAAGATGGAATCGACAGCTCCAAGGATGCCGGAAAGCTGATGATCTCCGTGCTGTCCGCAGTAGCGGAGATCAAGCGCGAGAACATCCGGACCCAGACGATGGCTGGACGTGAACAGAAGGCCAGGGGAAGGGCGCTGGAACGGCAGATTTGCCCCTTACGGTTATAAACTGGTCGATGGCGAGTTATTTATCGCCGAGGACGAAGCAGAGGTCATACGGCTAATTTATGACCGATACATCCATACCAACGAAGGCACAAGCAGCGTAGCCAAATATCTGAACGATCACGGCTATGTGAAGAAGATCAGGCAGAATGGAACGATCCCGAGCTTCTCAGATAACTTCGTAAAAAAGGTAATAGATAACCCGGTCTATATGGGCAAGATCGCATACGGCCGCAGACGGACAGAAAAGAAGATCGGCACCCGGAATGAGATGCATGTGGTTGAACAGTCGGAGTTCCCGGTGTATGATGGGAAACACGAAGCCATCATATCTGAAACCGACTGGAACCTGGCACAGGAAAAACGGAAAAAGAATGCCTATCGCCGGGAGAAGGTCCATGACGTCAATCATGTCCATCTTCTTTCAGGGCTGCTGAGATGCCCTGATTGCGGAAAGCCCTTATACGGCAATATCGCCAAGGCTCACAGCAAGGATAACAAGACCAGGTATTACTACTACTGCAAGAACACGCACGGCGAGACCGGCCACAGATGCTCTTTTCGGACAAATTTGGAGCAGACGGAGCTTGACCGGTATGTGGCTGCGATTATCTCTGCCTTGGTTCACGATAGGCAGTTTGAAGCTGCCATTCAAAAGAAGATCGGTACGGCAGTCAATACGGACGATCTGGAGAAAGGGCTTGATACCGTCAAGAGTCAGCTGCGGCAGCTGCTTTCGACAAAAAGCCGGCTGGAAAACCAGATGGATACTTTGGATGTTTCTGACCCGTATTACGAGAGGAAGATCCTCGATCTGCAGCGCCGGTATGATGATCAGTATGATAAGATAGCCGAGGCGGAGCTGCAGATAGAAGACATCCGGAAACGGATCCAGACGATCCGGAGCGAGCAGATATCCGGCGAGAACGTGTATCAGCTTTTACTGGCCTTTGATGAACTGTACGGCGAGATGGACGAGCCTGGCAAGAAGGAACTCCTGCGGGCAATCATTGAACGTATCGACCTGTATCCTGAGAAGCGGGAAGACGGCTGCTGGATCCGTAATATCGTGTTTGCCTTCCCGGTTCCGATCCAGGGGCATGAGGTCAAGGAATTGCCCTTGGAAAAGTCAACGCTTATTGAGACCGTGGTCTTGATGTCAAAGTCGAAATCATAAATGTACAGAAAAATGGCTTAAATAAGGGATTCTGTGAATCCGGCCGGGAAATGGCTGGAGCGCAGGATCCCTTTTTTTCTTTGTTTTGGCAACAGTTCTGACCACTGAGATATGGCCAGCGTGACTAGATAACTGTTTTTGGGGGCGTATTCAGACTATAGGATTGTTTTTTGCTTTTACGTGGCTACAGGATTGTTGTCGCAGGTGAGGCTGGAAGAGGAAAGCATAGTTTTTCTTGTCTTTGTAGAAATGTTATATTGCCTGGTTTTCATCTGACCGATTGAAAAAATGCTTATATATCAATAAAAAAGTAATACAGCGCTAAGTGGAAAAAAAATATGTTTCATATTACAATAAATTGTGCGGATGCATGCATATGAGAAAGATAGATTCAGGTGTTGAACAATGAGTAGTTCAGACAATCCTAAAAACGGAGCCGATATGATATATAAAGCAGATTACTGAATGGAGGAGTAAAAAATAAGATATTCAGGAAACTAAGTGTCATCACGCAACAGTTCAGCGCAGCTCATGAATGATCATAAGCTGCGGAGGTGGAAAGAAGATGCAGAGATACAGAATCGGAGAAGTTTCAAAAATGGTGGATGTTCCTGTGGAGACGATACGTTTTCTGGAACAGAAAGGACTTGTTTCGCCGGAGAAGAATACGGAGACAGGATACCGTTTTTACAGCGTTTGGGATATAAACCTGATACTGGACTATAAGAAGTTCCGCAAGATCGGGTTCAGTTCCAGGGAGACTGTGGACCTGGTTCGGGACAGCAGTTTTGCAGATCTTCTGGAGCAGCTGGATGTAAAAAGAAAGGAAGCTGCATATCTGGCACATTATTATCAGGCCAAGGCCCTGAAACTGAAGAACTTCCAGTCTGTCCTGGGCAATGCTCCGGAGCTGGTGGGAAAATACTATATCATGAACCGCCCGGAAAACTATTCCCTCTTTACCAGGTCTCACTCCGGAAAGAGCCTTAAGATGACCAATGCCAGAGATACGGAAGGCGGTTTTGAGGAAATTACCAGGAATTATCCTTTCGTGGAACATATCTATCGGCTGAAAAAAGGGGAGCTGATGCTGCCCGAGGATCAGGAAGAGGCAGAATGGGGATTGACAGTCAAGAAGTACTGGGCGGACCGGCTGGGAATACAGCTTCTGCCCAGGATGGAACATATCCGGCCTGTCACGGCTCTTTTTACGGTCATTACTCTGGAAGAACGGGAGTATTTCACCAGGTCGGCTGCTGAAAATGCCCTGCAGTATATGGAAGATCATCATTACACTCTGTGCGGTGATATCCTGGGCGTCTATATTGCTACTGACAGGGAAGGAGGCAGGAACGTCCGCTACATGGAGCTCTGGATGCCGATCCGCGGAACGGACATCCCCATAGACTTTTCTGAGGATCAGCAAAGAAGAGAATTGAAAAAGATTTTCGGCTGAGAAGCTTCCTTTCGGGGAATATTCCGGGATTCCGGCATATTCCCCGAATTTTTTATAATAACCCATTGACTCTGTAGTTACTGCAGGGTCTACCCTTTTATTCAGAAAGAGAACCGGTTCTGATAATCTCTTGCGAATAGAAAGGAATGGGGAATATATGACGAATAAAGAGTTAGCTTCCAAAATCATTTCCCTGGTGGGCGGAGAGAGCAATATTTCTGTTCTGACTCACTGTGCTACCAGGCTCAGGTTCAATCTGAAAGACAACAGCAGGGCAGACATCGACGCTCTGAAGAAACTTCAGGGAGTTCTGACCGCCCAGATGAAGAGCGGCCAGCTCCAGGTCGTCATCGGAGCCAAGGTCAACGCTGTTTTTGATGAAGTCTCGGCACAGGTACATATCACAGAGGGCGGCGCTTCCGAAGAAAAAACAAAAGGAAACGGCATCGGTTCCGTGATCGAGACCATTTCCGGCATCTTTGCCCCTACTCTGCCGGTCCTGATCGGATGCGGTATGTTCAAGGCCATCGTCTCTCTGATCACGAACCTGCATCTGCTTCCCGGTGATAACAGCTTCATGATCATCATGTCCATGATCGGCGACCTGATCTTCTATTTCTTCCCTTTCTTCCTGGCAGTCAGTGCGGCCAGAAAGTTCAAGGTCAGCGAATACATGGCCCTGGCTCTGGCAGCGGCATATATGTATCCCACCATCATGAACGGTGCAGCGGCCATTTCGGAAGGCGGCCCTTCCACCATGAGTTTCCTGGGCCTGCCGATCCTCTTTGTCAACTATAAATCTACGGTCATTCCCATCATTCTGTCCGTATGGGTACTGAGCCTGATCTACAAGCGTATTGACAAACTGGTTCCGGACTTTTTGAAGATACTGCTGACCTCCATGATCGTTCTCTTTATCATGGTCCCCCTGGAACTGATCGTTCTCGGCCCTATCGGCTCTTACATGGGCACCTATATTGCCAAGTTCATCGACTGGTTCTACAACATCGGCGGTTTTGTGGCAGCGGCTCTTCTGGGCGGTACCCGTTCCCTCCTGACAATGATGGGCATGCACTATGCTCTGGCTCCCCTTCAGATCCAGCAGATCGCGGAGACAGGTGGATCCACTCTTCTGGTCAGTGCACTTACGGCCAACTTCTCTCAGGCCGGTGCCGGGTTCGGTGCCTTCCTTCGTCTGAAGGATAAGGAAATGAAGTCCGTGGCGGGCTCAGCATCTCTTTCGGCCGTCCTGGGCATTACCGAACCCGTCATGTACGGCGTGAACCTGAAGTACAAGCGCCCCTTCGCTTTCGGCATGGCTTCTTCCGCAGTGGCGGCAGCCTTCCTGTCCTTCTTCAATGCCAGAGCCCTGGCCTATGCGCCTCCCGGTCTCTTTACTATTATTACTTATGAAGCAAACAGTTTTGTATTCATCATCATCGGTGCACTGATCGCTTTCTGTATGGCAGCTGTCCTGACCTACCTGTTCGGAATTCCCGCTGAAGAGAATACAGAGAACGCCGGATCTGAGATCCATACTTCCGAAGAACCTGCCAGAACTCTGATCGGCGGCCAGATCGAGATCAGCTCTCCCATTAAGGGAAAGGTCATCCCTTTAAGCCAGGTGCCCGACGGCGCTTTCAGCGGCGGTGAGATGGGAAAAGGCGTCGGCATCGAGCCTGCCGAAGGAAAAGTTTATGCTCCCTTCGACGGAACCGTAGACATGCTCTTTGATACAAAGCATGCCATCGGCCTTTCCAGCGCCGACGGCGTAGAACTCCTCATCCACATCGGCCTGGATACTGTGGAGCTGAACGGACAGGGCTTTACCGCCCATGTAAA
>DETN01000042.1 GCA_002362155.1 Lachnospiraceae bacterium UBA3287
TTTACCAAAAATTCAGAAACAGGATGCTCCTGCCGGAACATCCTGCTTCCATAAGCCTTCAAAACGCATATGTACGCCGCAGGGCCCTCATAAGAGCCTGCAGACATTCTGTCACTTACTGCTTTTTCCGTAGCGCAGGGGATCTGCCACCGTTTTCCTGAAAAAAGCAATGAGGGGTCCCATGAAAAAGGCCGTGATGATGGTCCCGATCCCGGGCATGACGCCAAGGAGAGTCCCTGTCAGGGTGCAGATCAGGTCCGAAGTCACACGCACGATGCGGAAATCCCAGCCCTTTTTCTCCGAAAGGGTCAGAGCGATGGCGTCATAGGTGGAGACGCCCAGGTCTCCTGTAAAATAGAGGGCCGAGGACAGGCACATGATGACCACCGCCGCCAGGAGAAAGAGAAGGCGGACCGCAAAGGAGGGATCCGGCAGGATGCGGGAGAAAAAGCCCGCGGAAAAATCCACCACATAACCCAGCAGAAAGAGATTGATAAAGGTGGCGATGCCGATCTTCTTCCTGTCCAGGAAAAGCAGGTCTACGATCAGGATGACCAGGTTGAGGACCATATATACCGTACCGAAGCCGATGGATCCGATCCTCTTCCACACCCCGTGGGCGAAGACCTGAAAGGGATCCATGCCCATGGCCGAATACTGGAACATGCCCACGCTGATCCCGCAGATCAGAACGCCTGCCACGGTCATGGCCAGTCTGCGCTTCATTTCACTGTTCATAAAAAACTCCTTTCCCTGCAAAAAGCCCAGGGAATCTGAAAAACTCATCTGTATTAATCTTACGGCAGGAAAGTATACAGCAGAGCCTTTCTGTAAACAATGGACTTTCGTCCGGGTTTTATGGCATTTTTCCCTTCCTGCCATTGGTCCCCAGTCCGAAGCGGTCGCAGGGAACATAAAAGATGCCGCAGAAAGGCTGAAAAACCCTCTGCGGCATATCTCGTTTTCTCCCTGTCCCTAAGCCTTTTTCCTGAGTACGGCCAGGGCCATGTAGTGGCGGACAGAGAATTCCTCCGGAGCCTCCCTCAAAAGAAAGGCCCTGTGCTCTCTGTCCCACTTTTCCAGATCCTCCGGGGAAAGGGAGGCCGCCGTCCCCCGGCAGGCCCGCATCCTCCCGTGCCAGGTCTCTCTGCTAAAGGGGACCATAAGCTCAGTTTCCTCGTGGTCTTCCAGATCGAACCAGGGAGAGGCCTCCTCCGGGATCTCTATGGGATGCATCCTCTCTCCCGCTCCCGACCAGAGGGGATTGTACTTCAGGACCAGCTCTTCGCTTTTCCCGGCAAGGGGGTCTTCGAAGGGGAGCCAGGCCATGTAGAGGATGGCAAGGCGCCCCTCCTTTTTCAGGAACTTCCGGATCAGGGGCAGGACCTTTCTGTGGTCGAAGTACCAGAAGCACTGGCAGGCCGTCACCGCGTCGAAGGAGGCCGGTGGAAAGCCCAGATCCTCCGCCGCCGAAGCCAGGAAGTCTATTTTCATGCCCGCTTCCTCCGCCAGGCGCCGGGCCTCACGGATCTGCTCCGGGGAAATGTCCGTGCCTGTCCACTCTGCCCCGAAGCGGTGCATGTTCCGGGGAAGGACCCCTGTGCCGGTGCCAAGGTCCAGGACCTTCTGCCCTTTAATGCCGATCCCTCTCTCCGCGATCTTCTCATAAAAGATCTCCGGATAGATGTCCCTGTACCTGGCATAGTCTTTAGATGCTCTGCCCCAGTCGAAGGCGTTTCCCTGATCGATCCGTATGTCTCTGATCTCCACAGTTAACTCCTTTCACCCCAAAAGCCGCCGCATTTTACGCAAAAGGCAGGGGAAGATCCATGTCCCCCGGATCCGCCTCATAGTATGGAAGCATGGCCGCGTCCGCAAAGGGCCTGTTTCTTTCCGCCGCCTCTTTGGAAGGATAAAGGCGGATCTTTCTACTTTCGCGAAGGTCTCCCCTCCAGGAGGATCCTGCGCCTGTCAGCTCTTCCAGACTCCCGGCGATCCAGAATACCCTCTTCCTGCCGGGGATGTAATAAACCGGCTCCGCCTCGTCGAAGAACCACTCTTCCGGATCCGGCCGGTTTCTTACGGCAAAAAAGCCCCCCTTTTCGTCCCTTCCGATGATGCAGAGATAGGGCACTGCATAGAAGGGGATCTCCGGAACATTTCCATCAAAGATAAAATTCAGTCCGCTTTTTCCGGCAATTTCCCTGTAATAAGGGTCCTTCGGATCCCCTCTGAGGGCCAGGATCTCCGTACCGGCCCTGACCAGGCGGTATGTCCCTCCTTCCAGATCCAGGGTCACGGCTTCGTCAGCGTCCGTCTGCTCCCGGTATCTGTCATATATGGGATAGTCCAGATACAGTTTCTTCAAGGGTCTTCTCCTTTTTATGCCTCCCTGCCGGGCGCTTTAAAAAGCCTCCCCTCCGCCAGGTACCTTTTCAGGATACCGGGCGGCCGGAGAGGCTCTCTTGTACATGTCTTCAGAAATCCGGCAGCTTTTTCCGGCCCCGAAGGCTCAGCGCCTTCTGCCGGCCACGTAGTTGACGATCCAGATCAGGACGCAGGCGCCCACCACCGATGTGATGATGTTTGCAAAGGTCCCGTAAGCGTGAAAACCGATCAGGCCGAACAGCATGGATCCCACTGCGCCGCCGATCATACCAACGATCACGGAAAGGGGAATGCTGAAATTCACGTTCATGATCCTGCCGGCAAGCCAGCCGGAAACACCGCTGATGACCAGAGATACAATCAGATTCATAAGAGAAAACATTTTTAACTCTCCTTTCAAAGGGGTCTGCTCCGGGCGGCCGGGCCGCCGGAAAGCTTTTTCTTCATACAGGATCCGGGCTCTCCCCCTCCTGTCATTGTCATTATATACATTTTCAGCCCGCAGGTACATTCATTTTTGTTAAACGGGGCCTATGCAGAATTCCTCTCACCCCGGGCGATCAGGCCCGCCGCCTTCTGCCATCTGCCTGCCCTGTAGACGATAAGGGAGATGACAGCGCCCAGGCTCCAGGAGATCAGCATGGAAACATACATCATGGCGCAGTCTCCCTGGGGCAGGTCCGGAGTCCTGGTCAGGGCCACCAGGCCGTAGGCCAGGGGAATGCGGATGGCGATGGAGGTGGCAATGGAGATCCACATGGGCCTCACCGTATCGCCGGCCCCTCTCATGATGCCCGACAGGCACTGGGTGATCTCGATGATGATATAGCCGGCCGCCATGATCTGCATCATATGGCAGCTGAGGTCGATCAGCTTCTCCGTTTTGGTGAAGAGTCCCATGATGGGCCTTCCGAACACAAGGATCAGGCCTGTGACCACCGCAGAGATGGCCATGGCGGTCAGCGTCCCCTTTCTGGCTCCTTCGCTGACCCTGTCCATGTGGCCCGCGCCGATGTTCTGTCCCGCGTAGGTGGTCATGGCCGCGCCGAAGGACATGGCCGGCAGGACCACGAAGCCGTCGATGCGCATGACGATGACGTTGGCCGCGATGAAGGTCTCCCCGAAGCTGTTGGTCAGGGACTGGACCACGATCATGGACATGGAAAAGATGGCCTGGGTGATGCCGGAGGGAACGCCCAGACGGACCAGGGAGGCGATATACTTCCGGTCGGGCAGGAGGTATTCCTTCTTCATGTCAAAGTAGTCGGTCATCTTTGTCAGCCGGCGCAGGGACAGGAAGGCGGAAATAAACTGGGCGATGACCGTAGCCAGGGCAACGCCCGCCACTCCCATGCCAAGGAAAGCCACGAAGATCAGATCCAGAAAGATGTTGATGAAGGTGGCTGCCAGAAGGTAGAGGAGGGCCGACATGGAATCCCCCAGGCCTCTCAGGACGCCGGAAAGGATGTTGTAGTAGCCGCCGCCCGCAATGCCGATAAAGATGATGATCAGGTAGTTCCTGCACCAGTAAATGATGCTCTCCGGGGTCCGGAGAAGCCGCAGCAGGGGCATGGTGACAAGGGGCCCCAGGGCCATGATGATCAGGGAGGCGATGCCGGTCAGGACCACGCAGGCCCCGATGGATCTGGACAGGGACTCCCTCTGCCTGGCGCCGAAGTACTGGGACACCACGATGGAGGCGCCCACGGAAATGCCGATGAAAAGCACCAGCATCAGGTTCAGGATGGGCCCGGCGCTGCCTACGGCGGCCAGGGCGTTGTCTCCCACGAAGCGTCCCACGATCACGCTGTCCGCGGTATTGTAGAGCTGCTGGGCTATGTTGCCGATCAGCATGGGAATGGTAAATTTTACGATCTGGATGACAGGATCTCCCTGGGTCATATCCACAGGGGCAAAGAGCTTGAACTTCATGGATTCTCCTGCTCCCGGACATACGCTTCCGGGCCGCGTTTTCTGTATGGTTTCCTCATCTGGTCCGGGCAGGGACCGGATTGTAATGGTACTACATTTCCCCCGGTCTGCCAATGTACATGAGTAGAGTAGGGAAGAGGTGCAACCCTCTTCCCCCTCATCAAACCGTGCGTGAGGTTTTCCCTCACACGGCTTTCCGACATTCTTCTTTCTACAGCATTACGTCATACAGCAGCCATTCTTTTAAGACCCAACTTATAAGCGGTACTACGCACGTATCCGACCTTCGATAAGTGATGACGGTTTTGATGCTTCTTGTTGTACCATCTTGCAAATGTACAGATGATATACCAGTCAAGACCTCGCATCCATTTACTACTGGTCTTTGTAGAATAGTAGTTCTTCCAACCTGTTATCTTAGGATTGATGTTCTTAATCAGGACCTCCATGTCCAGTTTAAGAAGTCTCCTGCTATTCACGTTCTCCTTTATTGCCGCTTTCATCTTTTTCATAGCTTTACGACTGTGGAACTGGAAAGTTTCCTGATACTTCTTTCCATGTTTTGTTTCGACTG
>DETN01000154.1 GCA_002362155.1 Lachnospiraceae bacterium UBA3287
GTTAAGTTCTACTCTATATAGAACAGATAGGTCTGAGAAATATTTTTGTACTCTTTTCGTACTCTTTTTGTATTCTTTTCCTCAGTACTGGTCCCGGAGCCGGTCCAAGTAATCCCTGAACTCATTTCTGACGTTTTCGGGCCCCAGGATCCTGACCTGGCCGCCCAGGCCCGCGATCCAGCCGTAGAACTGGGGAGAGACCGATACCAGCACATGGGTGGTAAAGGCGCCGTCTTCCTTGGGGACCATGATAATGTCCTGGCCGAACCGGTCGATCATGACGCCCGCCATGGGCCTCGTGCAGTAAAGGGACACGGTCTCGTCCCGGCCGCCGAACATGCCGAAGGTCTTCATGGAAAAGGCCGCCAGGTCGAAGTTCTCGAAAAGCTCCCGGCCCAGACGCTCTTCTTCCGTCAGAAGCATGTCCTTCATCTTATCCACCCTGTAGTGCTTGATGAGGCCGCTCTCCTCCTCATAGGCCACCAGATAGTAATTCTCGTCGTCCCAGGTCAGGCTCCAGGGAGATACCTGGTAGACCTTTCCTCCCTTTCTGGGCACCAGCTGCCTGCGGATGTTCCATTCGCAGTAGGTAAAGGTGATCTGGCGGTTCATATAGATGGCGCTGTGGATCAGGTCCACGCTGGCAAAGATGGTCTCGTTCTCCGCCTTGGGCCGGTTGTAGATAAAGACCTGCCTCTGCAGCTCCCTGGCATTCTTCTTTCCGGTCAGCTTCTCCAGCTTCCGGATCAGGTCCTCCGACTTCTGGGTGGTAATGAACTTGGAGGCCTGGACCGCATCCACCAGAAGCTTGAGTTCGGGCAGGGTAAAGTCCCGCTCGCCCACATAGTAGCCGAACCGGTCTCCCTTCTTCTGCTCGATCTTCATGCCCGCTTCCCGCAGCCTTTCTATGTCCGCATAGATGGTCTTGCGGTTGAGGCTGATCCCGTGCCTTGCCGAAAGCTTTTCAGCCAGGTCCGCCGCCGTCAGGATATGCTCTTCGTCCGTCTCCTCCAGCAGGATCTGTCTCAGATATAAGATACCGGTCTTGTCCGATGCCATCTTCCACCTCCGGGGCGCTGCCCCTTTTTCCTTCATATCACTTCCTTCTTTTTTACCATACTTTGCCTGATCTGTAAAACAGGGCCGGCTCCGGATCTGCCGGACACTTCCCAGGGGGCAGGACCGGCAGAGGGCTGCCTGAAGGCACTTCTGTCTGCATTGTATCTGTGAAGTCTTTGCATCTTTCTTTGCATTTTGGGCCTGCCTGTGCTAAGGTAGAGGGAACGTTCAGAAAAAAGCCGCCCTGCGGCGGCGGAAAGGATATTTATGATCAGAAAGACCATAGCTTCTTTCCTGGTCCTGTCCATGGTGCTTGGACTGACTGCCTGCTCGGGCGGCCAGCAGACCTCAGAGACCGGAAACGAAACAGATACCCAGGAGGCCGCCTCCGGGGAAGAGACCGAAAGCACGGAAAGTGAAGAAGAGGAGGTCCCTGCAGAGATTCCCCAGGAAGCAAAAGAGGACGTGATCGCCTACCTGACAGACGGAGCCTACGCCTCCGGAGACGTCGTCCTGAATGTGGGCGAAACGGCCGTCACGGCGGACGAGATCCTCTACCAGGCAGCCTATCAGTACTATCAGGCCTCCTACTACTATTACCAGTACGGTTCCGAATTCGACGTGAACGGGACCACCGAGGACGGACAGACCTATACGGACCTCCTGATGGAGTACGGCAAGGACAGTGCCTGCGCCAACGCCATGGGACGGGAAAAGGCCAGGGAAATGGGGATCGAACTTTCCGAAGAGGATGCCAAGTCCCTTGCCTCCTACTACGACAACCGGATCAAAGCCTACGGCCAGAACCAGTGGGAAAGCGCCCTGGCGGACGGAAGCATCAAGGAAGAAGACTTCAGCGACGAGGAAAAGCAGGCCTGGATCATGGAAAAGGGCGCCGATTACTACAATAACGACCTCCTCTACCTGTCCAACACAAAAGACGGGGATTCGGCCAGCTACGAAAAGTATCTTTATACCACCGCTCTGGAATCCAGCCTCTTCGACGAGGGCGGCGAATATGCCCTGACTCCCGAAGCCCTGGAGGAAAAGGTACAGAAGTACATCGATGACAACGGCGTGATCTGGGGCCGCTGCATCCTCTTCCCCAACCCGGAGACCGCTGCGTCCCAGGGCGGAGAAACAGAGGAAGAGACCGAAACGGCTGACGAAAACGCTCCCGATTTCAAAGAACAGGCTCTGGAAGTCTATGACGAGCTCTCCGCCATGGCAGGGGACGCCCTTTCCCAGGCCTTTACCGAAAAGCAGACCGAGTTCGACAAGAGCGGCTACCCCGCCGGCGAGGTCCAGAGATATACCAGCTCCGATTCCCTGGTGGACGGCTACTATTCCGGACTGGCTGCCCTGCAGCCCGGCCAGCTGGGCATCACCGATGAGACCGATTACGGCTACTTCGTTCTTTTAAGAGAAGCAGACGACCCCGACTCCCTGAAGGAGACGGTCAGCTCCTCCTACCGTACAGAGACCTTCTCGGGCCTCTTCGGAGAATGGCTGGAAGAATACGGGATCGAATACAGCCAGATCATGGCAGACCTGGACGCAGGCGCTTTCTTCGAAAAGCTCATCTCCCTGCAGAAGATCATCCAGGCCGCCCAGTCCTGATAACAATCCTGAAAACAGTTCTGAAAACAGAACAGACTGCTGACCAAAAGATGCCCCGGGAAAACCGCTCCCCGGGGCATCTTTTTTATATCTTATCCTTGCAGCATGGCTGCTTTTTCAAGTCGTTCCGGACTTCATTACGGGCGGCTCTCCGTGCCGGAAGGTGCTTTCTTACCCGTTCTGATCACTGCCGCCCTGTTCGCTGTCGTTCTTTTTTCCGAAGGGGAACAGGCCCTTCTTTTCAGCGTCCTTTTTCAGCTTTTCCTCTTCTCTTCTGGCCCTCATCTCCTCACGGAAAGCAGCTTTTGCAGCTCTCTCCTCGGCTCTTCTGGCTCTTCTCTCGGCACGGCCCTTTCTGGTAAGGAAGCCTACGATCAGGACGATCACCGCGATCAGAAGGAGATAAGGAAGCAGGTAGATCAGAGCAATGGACAGGTCTTCCAGGAAGTCTCTGAAGTCCGCAAAGGAATTGGTAAAGGCGCTGACGATCCTTTCCCCGAAGGTCTGGGTGATCTTATTTTCCGAATAGCGGATCACCTCCTGCAGGTTCAGGTCGATGGTGGAATAGGCCACGTCGTGGTCCATGACGGACAGAGTGGTCCTGGCCTGATTGAGCTCTGTCTGCACCTCGGTCAGACGGTCCTCTACGGTAATCATCTCCTTGATGGTCTCGGCCTTGTCCATCATTTCCAGAAGCCTCTTCTCCTGGGTCTCCAGAGCCTGGATCCTGACCGACTGGTCATTGTATCTGCGGGTGATGTTCTCCACGTTCATGGAAGTGGACCGGATGTTGCCGCCGGCTCCCTCCAGGTCCTTTAAAAAGTTCCTGTAGTCCTTGGTGGGGATGCGGATGGTCAGGTAGAGGCTCTTGGTGCCGGAGCCGCCGTCCTCATAGTACCAGCGGTAGTTGCCGTCACTGGCGGATTCGCTGGAGATGGTCCCCTTGTACTTTGCAATGGACTCCCGGATCTTTGCCTCGGTCTCCGCAAAGGTCAGGGTCTCCATGTTGATGGAGCAGGTATAGACCAGCTTCTCTTCTGACTTGGCCGCCTTGACATCCTCGCCCTGATCCGCTTTCTCTCCTCTTTCCGCCTTGGCGCTTTCGCCGTAGGCCTCGGCTTCGGCCTCGGCCAGTTCCTCGTCAAATCCGCCCTCATAGGCCTCTTCCGCATAATAGCCGCCGTCAAAGCTTTCGGCGGGGGCTTCTTCCGTTGCAGCAGCGTAGTTCCCCTTGGCATAGTCTGCGGAAGCGGAGCCGCCGGATGCGCCGCACCCTCCCAGCACCAGAGCAGATGTGAGAAGCAGGGCCGGAAGAATTGTTCTGATAGATCTCTTTTTCATAATAAACCGCCTTTCTGAAACTCTGTGTTCTGTTTCCTGGTATTTTTCAGATGTTTTCGTATATACAGTGAGGTGTCAGGACAGTTTTGTTGCATTCCTGAAAAATAAATCCGAACAGATCGGGCCGGTGGGCCTGACACGGACTCTGCGCCGGGAATAAGACAGCTCCGGCACAGAAGCTCTCTGTTACAGTATACCATGAATCAGCCCTCAGAGAAGAGAGGCAGGCTCTGTTAAGGTATCCTTTTAAAGCTTTTTCAGACCGCTTTTACAACGTACGCCTGATCATGGCGGCATAGGGAATCCCGGCCGGTCATCCAAAAACGCAGGAACCGTAAAAGCCCTTCCTTCCGCGGCTGTGTTTCCGCTGAAGGAAGGGCTTTCCTGCCTGATGTATGTTCTTTTTAAAATCCCAGGCGAAAGACCCAGCTTTCCACCTGGCTTCTCACCGCTTCCCGGTCGTTCTGGGCGTCATAGCCTCTGACGGCCAGGCCTTCTCCGACAGTGCTGTCAGGGCAGGCAGAGGCAAGCTTTTTATCAAATCCGGACAGTCCGGATCCCTCGTGGGTGCTGAAAGGGATCAGGGTCTTTCCGGACAGTTCCTCCCCATGGTCCTCGAAAAAGCTGTACATGATCATGGGCCAGTCGCCCCACCATACGGGAGATCCGATAAAGATGGTCTCATATACCGACAGATCCGGCACCTCTCCGGCATAGGCAGGCCTTGCATTTTCTCTCTGCTCATCTTTGGCCACTTCCGTCAGTTCCTCGTATGTCTCCGGGTAGTGGTCGTCGGCAGGCAGGATCTCGAACAGATCCGCTCCAGCCGCCTCGCCGATCATGCGGGCCACGATGGCGGTATTTCCTTCGTCGATCACCCCCACCTGGTACTGCTCGCCGGTGCGGGAGAAGTAGACCACCAGGGCGCTGCTTCCGCTTTCCGCTTCTTCCCCTGCTTCGGGCTCTGCCGCTTCGCTTTCCGTTTCCCCGGCAGGCTCCGCCTCGGCGGCGCCTTCCTCATCCTCTCCCGTCAGGGTCTCTTCCTGCTCCGCAGGAGATGTGCTTTCGCCTGCTGCCTCCCTGCTGCTTCCGGTGCTGCCGCAGCCCGCAAGGGCCAGGGCCATGGTCAGGGCCAGGATCCCGGCCCAGGTGCCGCATGTTCTTTTTTTCATGTCTTTCTCCTTTACTTGATACTGCTCCGAAAGGATGTTCATCATACATTGTGCTTTACAGTTTTCCCAAATGCCGCTCTAGAAACCGCCCAGCCCCCTGTGGCCGTAGACCTTCAGGGAATTCAGGGAATCTTCCAGGGCCCGGAATTCTTCTTCCGTAAGGGTCACTTCCGATGCGTTCAGGTTTTCGATGATGCGCTCTTTGTTTTTGGATCCGGGGATGGGGACCACATTCGGATACTTATGCAGCATCCAGGCCAGGGAGATCTGGGCGGGCGTTGCCCCCTTCCTTTCCGCAAAGGCCTTCAGCATCTCCACTATGGGCTGGTTTCCAGCTATGTTGGACCTGGAGAGCTGGGGCACCCAGTTCCTTACATCGTCCCGCTTTTCGAACTGTGTCTGCGGGGTGATCTTTCCGGAGAGCAGGCCGCTGGCTATGGGGGAAAAGGGAACGAATCCTATATTGTTTTCCATGCAGCAGGGAATAATCTCCGCCTCGCAGTCCCGCTCCACCATGGAGTAGATGTTCTGCACTGCCGTCAGAGGGGTGACGGCATGGGCCCTTTCGATGATGTCCGTATCCACCTGGGACAGGCCCCAGCCCCGGATCAGGCCCTGGTCCATGAGCTTTCCCATGGCCTCCGCCACCTTTTCTACAGGAATTCCGCTCATTCTGTGGAGATAATAGATATCCACGTAGTCCGTCTGCAGTCTTTCCAGGGATCCCTCCAGATGGGACCGGACGGTTCTGTATACATTTCCGAAGCCGAAGCCGTGCAGCATCAGCTTGGTGGCGATGACCGTGTTTTCCCTGACGTCCTTCAGGGCCTTTCCCACGATCCTTTCGTTGTGGCCGATGCCGGAAAGATCAGGACTGTAGACTTCAGCGGTATCGAAGAAGGTGCAGCCGTGCCCGTATGCATTCCGGATGGCTTCTATGGAATAATTTTCGGGAGGGATCTGTCCGTATCCGTGGGAAAAGGCCATGCAGCCCATTCCCACCTCGGATACCTGTATATCCCTGAGCATTCTTGTATTCATATTTCTTAACCTCTGACGGTGCTTCCTTAAGACTGCCGGTTGCTTCCCGCTTCCATCCTGCAGGGTCAGTAGGTCGATGCCCTGCTGGAGGAGAGCTTCCACAGGCCGTCCTCCTTCCGCAGGCAGAAGTCTCCCTGCAGGCGCCAGGTATGCCGGCCCCCTCCGTAGACGGCTGCCGAAACCCGGCTTTTCCCGGTCATCCGGGCCCTGTCTCCGGTCACGCTGACATCGATCCCGTCGTGGACGGCGGAATAATAGTTCAGCTCCCCGCTCTTTACCGAGCGGAAGAAGTCTTCCCTTTTCTGCCGCAGTCCCGTCATATGCATCAGGACATAGTCCTCTGTCATGATCCTTCTCATACCTTCGGTATTCTTTTCGATCATGTACTTCCAGCACGTCCGGTAGAGGGCCTCTATCTGTTTCTTATCGTTCATGCCTTTTCGTACGTAGGCTGCCAGGCGGCAAAGCCCGCCAGCGCTTCCTCTGTTCTTGTATAGTAGCGGACCCCTCTGTTCAGCTTTGCGATCTCTGCCATCTCATCCTCTGTCAGGGTGAAATCCAGGATGTTCATGTTGTCGCGGATGTGGTCCACGTTCCTGGAGCCGGGGATCACGGCAAAGCCCATCTGGGTATGCCAACGCAGGATGACCTGCGCGCTGCTCTTTCCATACTTCTCAGCCAGCTGTCTGAAGACCGGCTCTTCGATCAGGGAACGGTCGCCGTGTCCCAGGGGATACCAGCTCATAAGACGGATGCCGTACCTGTCCGTGGTCTTTCTGAGCTCGTCCTGGGCAAAATAGGGATGGGCCTCCACCTGAATGAACTGGGGAACGATCTCCCACTTCTGCTGCAGCTTATCGATGAACTCTCCTTCAAAGTTGGAGATGCCGATAGCCCTGGCCTTTCCTTCCCTGTAAGCCTTCTCCAGAAGGCGGTAGCCGGCCATCCAGTTCCCTGCGGGCTGGTGGATGTAGAGCAGGTCGGCTTCTGTCAAGTAAAAAAATATAGAAGCTTCATGACGAAGCAACGGGCCATCAGTAAGTCGATGCCCTGCTGGATGCCAGCTTCCAGACCCCATCTTCTTTTCTCAGAGTGAAGTCTCCCTGAAGCCTCCAGGTATTCCTGCCGCCGCCATAAACGGCAGCCACCACCTTGCTTCGCCCGATCATCGTCGCTGTCTCGCCGGACACCTTAACGATGATCTCGTCATGCTTCGCAGAATAATAGTTCAGTTCCCCGCTTGTTACCGACCGGAAGAAATCCTGCTTCGGCTGCCTGAGCCCCGTCATGTGCCGGAGCTCATAATCATCAGCCATGATCCGGTCCATACCGGCAATGTCCTTGTTTATCATGCACTGCCAGTATGTACGGTATAATTCTTCTATCTGTTCTCTGTCATTCATGCTTTCTCGTACTGCGGCTGCCAGGAAGCAAATCCGGCAAGCGCTTCATCTGTTCTGGTATAGTAGCGAACGCCCTTGTTCAGCTTCGCGATTTCTGCCATTTCATCATCTGTCAGAGTGAAATCCATGATGTCCAGATTATCCTTGATGTGAGCCTCGTTCTTGCTGCCGGGGATCACGACGAAGCCCATCTGCGTATGCCACCGGAGGATGACCTGAGCGCTGCTCTTGCCATACTTCTCACCCAGCTTCTTGAATATCGGCTCCTCGATCAGGGAACGATCGCCATGTCCCAACGGATACCAGCTCATCAGCTTAATGCCATACTTGTCCAGTGTCTGCCGAAGTTCGTCCTGTGCAAAATACGGATGCGCCTCCACCTGGATAAACTGCGGAGCGATCTCCCACTCCTTCTCCAGTTCGGCAATGTACTTGCCCTCAAAGTTGGAGATACCGATTGCTTTGGCCTTGCCTTCTTTATAGGCTTTCTCCAGCTGTCTGTAACCGGCAAGCCAGTTTCCTGCGGGCTGGTGGATATAAAGAAGTTCTACGCTGGAGACTCCTAATCTTTCCAGAGTCTCGTCTACGGCATTCTCGTTTTCATATTCACTCGGCCACAGCTTCGTGGAAAGGAAGATCTCCTCCCTCGGCACGCCGCTCTCTTTGATACCGCGGCCTACGGCTCTCTCATTCACATATGCGTTGGCGGTATCGATCAGGCGATAACCCATCTTCAAAGCTTCTCTGACAC
>DETN01000083.1:0-248 GCA_002362155.1 Lachnospiraceae bacterium UBA3287
GGGCCCTCTTTGTATTTAAGAAAGGAAGAACGTGAAATGTATGATGTGATCGTTGTAGGCGGCGGCCCCGCCGGCATGACGGCAGCCCTTTACGCCGTAAGGAACGGAAAATCCGCCCTGGTCATCGAAAAGGAAGGCTTCGGCGGCCAGATCACCCATTCCCCCAAGGTGGAGAACATCCCCGGATTTGCCTCTCTTTCCGGCAATGAGTTTGCCGAAAAGATGCTGGACCAGATCCTGGGCCAGGG
>DETN01000083.1:376-1786 GCA_002362155.1 Lachnospiraceae bacterium UBA3287
GGGCCGTGATCCTGGCCAACGGCGTAAAGCACAGGATGCTGGGGCTGCCCGGCGAGGAAGACCTGGTGGGCGAAGGCATCTCCTTCTGCGCGGTCTGCGACGGAGATTTCTATGCGGGAAAGACGGTCTGCATGGCAGGCGGCGGCAACTCGGCCCTTCAGGAGGCCATCCTTCTGTCCGAGAAATGCACGGAGGTCATCATGCTGCAGGACCTGCCTTACTTTACCGGTGAGGAGAGCCTTCAGAAGATCCTCTTTGCCCGCGACAACGTCAGGTCTCTGACCGGCGTAAAGGTGACGGGCCTTGTGACAAAGGGCGGAGAGCTGACCGGCGTGGAAGTGACCCAGGAAGGAAAGGCTCCCTTTACCATCTCCTGCGACGGACTCTTCGTGGCCATCGGCCTGATCCCGGAGAACGAAGCCTATAAGAATCTGGCGGACCTCAACGCCTGGGGCTATTTCGACAGCGACGAATCCTGCGTCACCAGGACGCCCGGCATTTTTGCGGCGGGTGACTGCCGCAGCAAGAGCGTGCGCCAGGTGGTCACCGCCTGTGCGGACGGAGCATCCGCCGCCCTTTCGGCCATCCGCTATATCAATGCTCTTTCAGTCTGAGCCTGAAAGGAGACCGAAATGGAAGAAAAAGACAGCAGGGACCTGAAGACCCTGCGCATCGTGAGCGGAGCGGCCATAGCGGCCGTCTACGTGGTCCTTACAGTTCTGGCCGCCAGCGTCAACCTGGCCAGCGGGGCCATCCAGGTCCGCTTTTCGGAGGCTCTGACCGTGCTGCCCTTCTTTACCCCGACAGCGGTCCCCGGCCTTGCCGTAGGCTGCCTCTTATCCAACATTCTGACGGGCTGCGCCCTTCCGGACATCATCTTCGGAACCCTGGCCACCCTTCTGGGCGCTCTGGGCACACGGATGCTTAAAGGACACCGCTTCCTCTGCACCCTGCCGCCCGTGATCGCCAACACCCTGATCGTGCCCTTTGTCCTGACCTATGCCTACCAGATCCCGGGCGGCATCCCCTACCTGATGCTGACGGTGGGGATCGGCGAGGTCATCGCCTGCATGATCCTGGGCCAGATCCTGCTGACGGCCCTTATGCCTGTGGCAGCGGGGATCTTCCGGTCTGTGCAGTAATAAGCGGCAGTTTTTGCCGGAAATACTACCGTTTACGGCAAAGCAGGCATGAGAACGCCCCCTGATGCTATACTTTAAGAAACAGGACTAAGAAACAGCATGGCCTGAACATTACTCTAATGAAAGCCATTCTTAATAAAGGAGGGACTATGCAGTATCAGCTGAATACAGACAACTATTGCAGCTTTCAGGTATTCGAGGTAAACAAGCTGCCGGGACGCACCTATTTCATTCCTTATCCGGACAGGGCCCGGGCGGATGCGGTATC
>DETN01000083.1:1887-2858 GCA_002362155.1 Lachnospiraceae bacterium UBA3287
TTCTATCCCCTGCCGGCCCGGGTGCCGGAAGTGCTGGATACGGATCAGGTGGACTTTGAAAAGATCGACGTACCTTCCTGCTGGCAGTTCCGGGGCTATGACAGGCCCTTCTATACCAACATCCGCTATCAGTTTCCCTATCATCCGCCGGTCATTCCCACTACCGAAAAGGTCGGAAAGGTCTTTTCCTGGATGGGATGCGACCAGGGCATCTCCCTGCGCTATAAGGATCCCGGGGAAGAGTACAACTTCGTGGGCGTTTACCGCCGCTTTATCGACATAGAGGATGCCTCGAAGAACTTCGTGATCTCCTTCATGGGCGTGGCTTCCTGCCTGGACCTGTACATCAACGGACAGTTCATCGGCTATTCCGAGGGAGCCCACAACACGGCGGAGTTCGATCTGACAGGCTGCCTTAAGGAAGGCTCCAACGAGCTGGTGGCCGTGGTCCACCGCTGGTGCAACGGGACCTACCTGGAGGACCAGGACATGTTCCGCAACAACGGCATCTTCAGGGATGTGCTTCTGCGGATCTCCGAAGAGACGGATTTCACGGATCTGGATGCCAGGACATGCAAAAACGGAGAGACCTACAGCCTGACCCTGCGGGCAAAGACTCTGACCGATACTTCCGTTACCTTCACCCTGGAAGGGGAGAACCTGAAGCTGACAAAGACTGCCTCCACCATGGGAAAGCTGGCGGAGGTCACTTTTGAAGACCTGGATGTGACCGAGTGGAACGCAGAGGAGCCGGTCCTCTACTCCGTCTATTTTGAGACCGCCACCTCCTGCGTAAAGGAGAGGATCGGCTTCAGGACCGTGGAGATCCGGGGCGACGTCTTCCTTGTCAACGGAAGGAAGATCAAGTTCAAGGGCGTGAACCATCATGATTCCACGCCGACAGGCGGCTATACCATGACGCCGGAAGAGATCGAAAGGGACGTGAGGCTCTGCAAGGAGTTCAATATCGA
>DETN01000083.1:2953-27339 GCA_002362155.1 Lachnospiraceae bacterium UBA3287
TACATCGTGGACGAGAACGATCTGGAGACCCACGGCACCTTTGCCCACCAGCTTCCGCCCACCTACAACTCCATCAGCCACGATCCCAAGTGGCAGGCCCACTACCTGGACCGCATCTCCCGCCTTTACCAGAGGGACAAGATCCACGGCAATACCGCCATCATCATGTGGAGCCTGGGCAACGAAGCCGGAGGCTATCGCAACACCGATGCCATGTACGAGTACCTGAAGGACCACTCCGATCTTCCGGTCCACTATGAATCCGCCATCCACTGCAGACGGATCTGCTACGACGTGGGCAGCGAGATGTATCCTTCCGTACAGATGGTCCACGATGTGGGAGAGAAGAAGAGGAAGCAGAGACGCCTCAACGACAGGCCCTATTTCCTCTGCGAGTACGCCCACGCCATGGGCGTAGGCCCCGGCAATACCGAAGCCTACTGGCAGGAGATCTATCAATACGACAGTCTCATGGGGGGCTGCGTATGGGAGATGACAGACCATGCCGTGCTTCATGAGGACGGTTCCTATACCTACGGCGGCGACCACGGGGAGTGGAGCCATGACAGCAACTTCTGCGTGGACGGCCTCTTCTATCCCGACAGAAGACCCTCCGCCGGCGCAAAGATCATCCGCTTTATATACCGCCCCATCCGGGTATCCTACCTGTCCGGCGGACGCTTTAAGATCTTCAATACTACCGCCTTCTCCGAAGGCAGCCGTTATGAACTGACCTTTGACTGGAACGACGGCACATCCCATGTCGTGATCCCGGGGGCCGGTCCCCTGTCGGAAGAGACAGTGGAGATCCCCCTCGGAAAGCAGACGGACGGCAGCCTGATGGTCCTGGTGACCGCAAGGGACAAAAAGACCGGAAACGTGGTCTCCGAAGAAGAGATCGTCATTAAGCAGGTGGTGCAGCAGGCTCCCGAAAGAGAGAAGCTGCCTGAATTCTGTTCTCTGGCAGACGGAAAAGCATATATCACCCTGGCGGACGGCCAGGTCATGACCGACGCTCCCGAGCCGGTCCTTCTTTACAGGGCGGCCACGGACAACGATACGGACGCCACTTTCGGCCGTCCCATGAAGCCCTGGTACGACCAGAAACAGGAACTGGTCAGCAGCGAACTGACGGACAAAGGCTGCAGGAACGTCTTCAGGATCACCAATAAGAAAGCGAAGTTCCTGATGACGGAGACCTGGGAGGGGACAGAAGAAGGGATCCTGGTCACCTGCATCCTGCACTGCACCTCCGGCAGGGGCACCCTTCCCCGCTTCGGCAGGTCTTTCCGTCTGGACAAGGTCTTTGACCTGGTGGAATACACCGGCCGCTGCGGAGAGTCCTACTGCGATATGAAGGATCAGTTCCCCATCCGGAAGGTCTCCTGCACCGTGGCGGATATGACAGAGCCCAACATCCGGCCCCAGGAGAGCGGCAACCGGTGCGACTGCACCCTGGCCAGCGTCAGCGACGGCAAAGTCAGAGTCACCTTCCAGGCCGTGGACAGGCCCTTCGAACTGGGCATTAAGCCCTATACCGACAGGGCCCTGACCGGCATGAAGCACAGGGAGGACGAGGTCAGGACCGGCACCTATGTGACCATCCAGCGTTTCCAGCAGGGCATCGGCACCGGTGCCTGCGGACCGGGGATCATGCCCGAATACACATACAGCGTGAAGAAGGACTATGCCCTCCGCTTCCTGATCCGGACAGAGACTCTGTAAGAGGGGACGCCCCGGAGGAGATCTGGCGGAACAGATATCTTACGGCAGACCAGGGCCGGGAGACAGATCGCAAAAGGGATCTGCCTCCCGGCCTTTTTTCTCTGGGGGATTGCGGGAGAGAGCGGGAAGCCGATACAATAGGGCTATATATCCACCGCAAAGGATGATTATTTATGAAAGTGATTTTTGATATGGACGGCGTCCTGCTGGATTCGGAACAGGTCTACAGGGAAGGGTGGCTCCATGCGGCCCGGCTTTTTCATCTGTCCGAAGAAAAGATGAGGGAAGCGGTGATCCTGGCTACGGGGGTGACCGACGAGGCGGAGAGGGCCATTATGACAGAGGCCTTCGGCCATGTACCCGGCTATGACCCGGACCTGGCCTACAGGGCCTGCAGAAGCTACTTTCACGGCGTCGTGGACCGGGGAGAGATGCCGGTCAAGGAAGGGGCCCGGCCCCTTCTTGCAGCCCTGAAGGAAAAAGGAATTCCCGTGGGCCTTGCCTCCTCGTCCCCCATGCCTCTCCTGGAAAAGGAGATGAAGCTTGCGGGCCTCTATGACTTCTTTGACGTCATCATCAGCGGGGACATGGTGGAAAGGAGCAAGCCGGATCCGGAGATCTTTCTGAAGTGCGCGGCCGCTCTTGGAAGAGGCGAAGATCCGGATACCTATGTCGTCGAGGATTCCTACAACGGGATCCGGGCCGCCGCGGCCGCCGGCATGAAGGGGATCATGGTCCCGGACCAGCTTCCCCCCACCGGGGAGATGGAGAAGCTCTCCCTTCGCATAGAGCCTTCTCTTAATGGGGTCCTTTCCTTCTTCAGGGCCCTCTGGGAAAAGGAAGGAGAAAGCTGAGGCCGGGGAGCCATTCACTAAGCTTACGTCAGGGAGGAAATTTTTTATGAAGTACATGGTATTCGACGTGGGAGGAACCGCCATCAAATATTCCGTCATGGATGAGGACCTGAGGATCTATGAGAAAGGGGAAGTCCCTACGCCCCGGGACAGCAGAGAGCATTTCTATCAGGTCCTGGAAGAGATCTATCTGCCCCACAGGGAAGAGACGGAAGGCGTCGCCCTTTCCCTTCCCGGCTTTATAGACATCGAGAACGGCTACGTGGATGCTCCGGGAGCCATCGACTACAATAAGAACGCATATATAGGCCCCGATCTGGAAAAACGCTTCGGATGCCCTGTCCACATCGCCAACGACGGCAAATGCGCAGCGGTGGCGGAGTACTGGAAGGGCGAGCTGAAGGGCTGCACCAACGGGGCGGTCATGATCCTGGGGACCGGCATAGGCGGCGGCCTCATTGTGGACGGAAAGCTGGTGAGCGGCGTCCATTTCACGGCGGGCGAGTTCAGCTTCCTCCACGCAAACCCCGACATGTGGGAGGACATGGACGGTATGTTTGCCCTTCGCAGTTCTGCCAGGGGGCTTCTGAGCTATTACTGCTACAGCTGTATGCAGAGGGGCATTCCCGAGGACGGCCCCCTGGACGGACGTATTTTCTTTGAGCGCTATCACCGGGGGGATCCCTTCGCGGCAGCGGCCCTGGACCGCCTGGCTCTGACCGCCGCCCGCCAGATCTACAACATGTCGGTCCTTCTGGACCTGGAGGTGGTGGCCATAGGAGGCGGGATCAGCGGCCAGGACGCTGTCATAGAGGCCATAGAGACCAGGGTGAAGGAAGCCTATGCCTCGGGCCCCAACGCCCTCTGCGGCTTCTGCCTGACCGCGCCCAGGATCGTCCGCTGTCATTTCGGGAGCGAAGCCAATCAGATCGGAGCCCTCTATCTTTACCTGGAGGCGGAGGGGAAGCCTCTGACCTGAGCTGAATAAAAGAGAAAAAGAGAGAAAGAAGGAGGGCAGATCCTGCATGGCAGAAAGCTGCCCTGAAGAGGGATCAGAAAATAATGAGAGGATCCTCCGCATCTTCTTCCGTGCTGCCCTTAGAGCTGCCTGCAGGCGCCTGCCCGCAGGCAGTATTTTTATGGTCTTCTTCCCCGGGGACCAGGGCGCAGGCGATGCGGCCCAGGGCCCGGCTGTAGAAATATACATTGTCGGACAGCCTGTCTTCGGGGGAGACCTGTTCTGCGTTGACGTTTTTTACGATGGCGGGAAGAATGGGGATGCAGGGAAAACTGCCTGCGGGCAGGAGAAGGACTTCATGAATGGAAGAGGGGATGATATAGAAATCGTCCTGAAGAATACGGGAGGCTTCGGGACCGAATCCGGGATAGGCCAGGACGCTGGCCCCCATGAAGCCCCTGCTGTTGGTGGCAACGAAGAGGGGAATGTGACCGCCGCCGGCCAGGTTCAGGAAGGGAGAGGACATTTCGGTAAGGATCTCGGACATGGGACGGATGGTCAGGGGGATGGTTCTGGAAGCGGTCTCCAGGGCGTCCTCGAAGAGCTTTTCCTGACTGACCCCGAAGAGGGAAAGAAGAGAATGGTTGACCACGGCGCTGGCCCTGGAATCGCCTATGCCGCCGAAATCCACGCGGACGATCAGGGCCAGGTCTGCGACCTCCCGCCAGGGAAGGGAGCGGAGCTGTTCTTCGTTGCCCTTTCTGGGGACCAGCTCCAGCATCAGGCGGTCCCTGCAGTCCTCATAGGTAAAGGACACGGGGGAGCTGGTCCAGCCGGGGGACTTCAGGATGGGCAGGACATCCTGAAGGAGCCTGTCCAGGGCCTCCTCCAGGGGAAGGCCCTGCAGGTACATGGCGAAGTAGGGGCCGGGATTGATACTGGCGCCCACCCTGGAAGAGGGATAGCCCAGGGTCAGGCCCCGGTAGGACTCTCCCTGGAGCTTTTCCACGTCCCGGATCCCGATCCGGATCCCGGCTCCCGGACCCTGGGGATGAGAGTCGAAATAAGACTGAAGGCTGGCGACGGCCCGGCTTAGAAATTCATCGTAGTTTTTCATTTGTTACCTCCTGGATATGATAATAAAGACATGTATACACAGACAGGACGGCGGAAGGGGGCGCATGAAAAAGAGCCCTTCCCATCCCGGCATGTACAGGAAAAGACCGGAAAAGACAGGAATACCGTCTTCAGATATGAAAAAAAAGAAAATGGGATTTTGCGCCCGGACGGGCAGACGGAGCGGGAGGCTCCTGCTCAACAAAGAGAGATGAGCACGTGATCATTGCTGTAACTATAGCACAGAGGAAGCCCCTTTAGCAAGAAAAAAGGAAGGCCCCGCCCGGAGCCAGGCCCGGGCGGGGTGGTAAAAACTCAGTCCCTGCCATGCATTTCTTCCCATACATCCCCGATGGCTGCGAGGATCATTTCATCGTCCTCCGGACCTGCAATGATCCTTGCGTAGCCCTGGAGAGTCTGGGCTTTGGAATAGAGGGTCCCCGCATGGCGGCTTACGAAGATCCTGGCCTTGCGTTTGCCGTTCCTGGCCTCCTGGATCACGTTGGCTCCGGCCGAATTGCCGTCCAGAGCGATCACCACCGAGGGCCGGCGCTTGAAGATCTCATAGGAAAAGGATTTGTAGAGGCCCATGCCGGTGGATTCGATGGAGATCCGGATCTCCGCCCCGCTCTTTTTAAGGCGGGAGACTTCCGCCTGGGTCAGCTCCGTGGGCACGATGGAAAAGAGTTCGAAGCGCCCCTGTGAGAGGGATGCCAGCTCCTGTTCATAGGCCAGCATGCGGTGTCCCGTTACAAAGAAGACTTTTTCGGGATCGGCGCCTTTCAGGATCCTGGAAAGAAGCTCTTTCATGCCTTCCTGCATGCGGGTGGCCCGGTGGTCCGTGTTGAAGCTGCCCCCCAGAAGGATCACGGGGACCCTGTCTTCGGGAAGGGGGCGCACTCTGCCGGCCAGGCAGATCTCGCTTTCCAGGCGGCCGCGTCCGATCATGAGATCGGAGTCGGGCACAGGCTCCAGGCGGATCCTTTCTTCAAAGAAGGGGAGGACACGGTCCGGCGGGCAGAGTCCGGCAAAGGCAGCTTCCTTGCCCTTAAAGGCATCAAGGCTCTCCTGCAGGACCCTGTCCTCGGCGCGCCGCATGGAGGTCATTTCCTCCGCGGACAGGCCCAGCAGCCTTTCCAGGGCCAGCTGTTCGTCGATGGAATCTGTTCCGTAGAGAGCTCCGCCGTCGGTCCCCTGGACGCAGGCGATGCCCTCCGCAAGGTACTGGCGCAGGGGATGGTGGGCCAGGACGCTGAGGTTGTTGAGGCGGACGTTGCTGGTCAGCTGGAACTCCAGGACCACGCCGGCCTCCTTCAGATCCCGCATCAGCTGCCGTCCCTTTTCGGAACTGAGGTTGGCGGTATAGAGGCCGTGGCCGATCCGCATGGGGGGCATGGGCTGGCCGGGAGAGAGGGATTCCTTTACAAGGCGGAGGCTCCAGGCCACGTTGTCCCGCAGGGAGTCGTTCTCGCCCGCGTGGATGCGGATCACAAAGCCCGGGACCCTGCCCGCTATGGCAGTCAGCTCCCGGATCAGGGGCCGGAGCTCCCGGATATCGTTGATCTCTTCGCCGATGATGTCCGAGCCCGCCACATAGGGATCGCAGGCGATGGCCCGAAGGGTCCGGACCTGGTCCTGGACCACCTTTCTGGGCTCCACCCTGTCTCTTACGATGGTCAGGGGAATGCGGCGGAAGGAGGCCAGAAGGCGGATGACCACCCCGGTCTCTTTTCTTATGGCAGGCATGGCCCGGTGGACCTGGTCCAGAAGGGACGGCGCCTGGTCCGGCTTTACAAGGCCCGTATCGGATATTTCGATATAGAGGATGCCCCGGCTGCGGCAGCCTCTGGCGATCCAGAGGAGCTTGTTCTGGAAGAGGCTGAAGGAGCCGTATACGGGATCCCGGCGGTCCTTTTCCATCTGCGCCAGGGCGGCCGCGATCTCCCTGTCGGGGACGGGGCCGTACTTTTCAAGGTCCACCGGTCCGTCGTCGGGCCGGCCCTTGGTGAAGACGTAGCGGTAGAGATAGACCTTTTCCAGGTTTGAAAAGACCGCCTGGCCGTCCTTGAGGATGGACAGGGAGGCCCGGATCTTCGGGATGTTGAAGGCGGCATTTCCGGGATCCGCCAGAATAAAGTCCGCGAAGTTGATGAAGGTGTTGTCATCGATCCTCCGGGTCAGGTACTTGCCCTGGAGGAGAGAATCCGAAAAGGCCTGCTTTGTGACGGCCCGCCGCTCTTCCAGAAGGGCTTTCTGGGCCGGTGTGCACCGCAGCCCCAGCTTTTTGACGTAATAGAGGGGATAGCGGATCTGGTGGAAGATCCCCAGGGCGATCAGGATATCCGGGTCCAGGTTGGCGTTCATGTGGGTGTGGAGGTCCGTCCGGAACTTATAGTCCCTGGGGATATAGGTCTTGACCAGGGTCTCCCAGGTCCCCAGACGATAGTCCTTGGTCTGGCTCATCAGGGTCTTGGCTATGGCCGGAATGGAAGCCTTGCGCTCTATGGTCCCATCGGGATAGATGTTGGCCACCTTGGTGTCCCCCAGGCGGAGGATGTAGACGGAACGGTTGGCGTCGTCGATATAGCAGGGGACCCTGCCCCGGACCACCTTGAGGCCGTTTTCGTCGAATTCCAGAGGAAGGGCGCAGAGGCGGGCCAGGTTGGTGATGAGGTTCCCCGTGGCGTGGTTGGGGGTGCGCAGCTGATAGGAAAGATCTTCTCCTTCCATGAACAGGTCCACAATGATGTCTTTTTCCTTATCAAGATAAAACTGGCCGAAGGTCTTCATAGACAGTCTCCTTTGCCGGGGCCGGGAATCAGGGTTTCCTGAAGCAGTGATGAAACTATCATAGCATACTTTTGGCCCGGGGATGCCGTTAAGGAGTCCCATATGGTAAAATAAGGACACCGGGAACGATCCGGAGACAAGCGTCCGCATGCCTGCGGACAGGGAGGCGCAGATGTCATTCAGAGAAGAAAAAGAGAGAATCGTATATCTGGACGAAGAGGGAAGAGAGCTGGCCGTGATCGAGTTTCCCCTGTTCGAAGAGGGAAAGGCGGAGGTGACCCATACCATCGTGGACAAGTCCCTCAGGGGCCGGGGGATCGCCGGGCAGCTGACAATGCGCATGGCGGAGAAATTCCGGCGGGAGGGCATAAAGGCCGAACTGACCTGCTCCTACGCCGTCAGCTGGTTTTCAAAGCATCCGGAGTACCGGGATCTTCTGATCGATCCGGAAAAGGAAGAGGAAAAGGCTGCAGGTCAGAGCGGGGGAGCCTGCCGGATCCCCGTCCACAGAAGAAAATCATAAGGTTAACATGGCAGAGCCTTTTTCTCTCTGCCGTGTCTGCTATACTTGAGGTATCAGAACCAGATAAAGGAGGATATGCTTATGCCGCCCAGAGGTCATTCGGGCTCCAGCCACAGGAGCTCATCCAGTCACAGGAGTTCTTCATTCCGCTCCTCCAGAGGACCTTCCCGGTCCGGAGGCTTCGGCTCTTCCAGAAGAGGGCCCTCTTCCCATTCGGGAACCACCCGGACGGGCAGGACGGGAATCTTTTCCACCCCCAGGGTCTCTGCGCCTGCCCCCAGACCCCGGCGCAACCAGCCGGTGGGCTTTGTGCCCATGGCCACCTATATGACCCTCCGTCATATATACGGAAGGTCTCATGACTATGTCTATTACCCCAACAGCTGGACAGCCGAGGACGGAAGGGTCTACGAAAAGGGCTACTACGACGAGGAAGGAAACCGCTATAACAACGTGGTCATAGAGAACGAGGAGACCGTTCTGACCTGCGAATACTGCGGATCCCAGACCAAGGTGGTCTGGAAGGAAGGCCTTGCGCCCACCTGCGAAAACTGCGGCGCTCCCTTAAAGATCGACCTGGAGGACAAGCCCCAGGAGGGAACACAGGCGGCGGCAAACGCCGGCGCGGGCGTGACCAGGGCCGGCAGAAGAAGCCCAGTGGGCATGATCATCGCCCTCCTGGTGGTGGTGGGACTCCTTCGGACCTGCGGATCCCTGATGAACTCTTCCAGCGATTACAGCGGCGCCTATTCCACTGATCCCTACGAGACTGACATTCCCATCGAAGAAACAAACAGCATCTATGTGGAGGAGATCGGACGGACCTGCTACCTGGACGGAGAGGACTATTACGATCCCGACACGGAGTGCTGGTTCTACTTCAACGAAGACGCCGGCGTCTGGCAGTACTGGTACGAGGGCATTTCCTCCGACTACGGTGATTACGGCTGGATGGAATATGACTACAATGAAGAGAAATGGTATATAGAAAAGGACTACGGAAACTGGATCGAGCTTCCCTCCCGCTATACGGAGCAGTTCGACTATCTGTGGCATTTCAACGAGTAGAAGAAGGAATAGGGAGATCCTTTTTCAGGAAAGCCTTATGAAAGGGGCCGGGCCGGCAGGTCCGGCCCCTTCTGACGGTTTGGGGACAGTTCCGCCGGGGGAACTAAGGACAGAAGTTCTGCCGTTCTCCCACTGTAAATATGCTTTTCCTTACTATGCATGAAGGCTGCATAAATTTATCACTTTCAGAACAGCTTTTCCGCAATTTATGAAATTTATAAAGGAAATCGCAGGAGAAGCCGGGCTTTTGCAGGCAGGAGGGCTGTGCTATAATCTTTACTGTGCTGCAGAATTTAGTTATGAGGCGGAGGAAAAAATATGCAGAAAACGAAAAAAATGGCACTGTCAACCCAGATTTTCATAGCCCTGGTCCTGGCGATCATCGCAGGCGTGCTCCTTACGGCCAATCCTGCCTTTGCCACCGGCTATATCAAGCCCTTCGGCACGATCTTCCTGAACCTGATCAAGTGGATCGTCTGTCCCCTGGTCTTCTTTTCCATTATGGCCGGCGTCGTGTCCATGCGTGACATTAAAAAGGTAGGCTCCATCGGCGGCGCCACCGTCGTCTACTACATGTGCACCACTGCCTTTGCGGTGGCCATCGGCCTTCTCTTTGCCAACGTCTTCAAGGGGATCTTCCCGGTCCTGTCCGTTTCCGAGCTGACCTATGAGCCTTCGGCTACCACCGTCAACTTCATGGAGACCCTGGTGAATATTTTCCCTTCCAACTTCGTAAAGCCCTTCGTGGACGCCAACATGCTGCAGATCATTGTGGCGGCCCTGATCATCGGCTTTGCCCTGATCCTGCTTTCCGAAGACAATGACGTGGACTTTGCCTTTGTCAACGTGGGCAACGATATCTGCATGAAGGCCATGGAAATGATCCTCAAGCTTTCTCCTGTCGGCGTCTTCTGCCTGCTCTGCCCCGTGGTTGCGGAGAACGGCCCCGCGGTCCTGGGCTCCCTGGCCAAGGTCCTGCTGGTAGCCTACCTGTGCTACGTGGTTCACGCTGTCCTGGTCTATTCCCTGACCGTGAAGACTCTGGGGGGACTGAGCCCCATCGCCTTCTTTAAGGGCATGATGCCCGCCATGATGATGGCCTTTTCTTCCGCTTCTTCCGTGGGGACCCTTCCCCTGAACCTGGAATGCTCCCAGAAGCTGGGGGCCGATAAGGAAGTATCTTCCTTCGTGCTGCCTCTGGGCGCCACCATCAACATGGACGGAACAGCCATCTATCAGGGCGTATGCGCGGTCTTCATCGCTTCCTGCTTCGGCATTCAGATGACCTTTTCCCAGATGCTGACCATCGTCCTGACCGCCACCCTGGCTTCCATCGGGACCGCGGGCGTGCCCGGCGCCGGCATGGTCATGCTGGCCATGGTCCTGCAGTCCGTAGGGCTGCCCGTGGAAGGCATTGCCCTGGTGGCAGGCGTGGACCGTATCTTCGATATGGGCCGTACCGTGGTCAACATCACGGGCGACGCCTCCTGCGCCATCGTGGTCTCCGAGATGCAGAGACGGAAGGCGGCAAAAAAGGCATAAGGCCCCAGCCTGATATCTGATACTTTTCCGGCTCCTCTTCCGGGCAGAGATCCCTCTGCCGGGAGGGGAGCCTTGCATCACGAAAGAATCTGACGCCGGAGAAAAGCCTATGTATCCGCCCATTCATAAAAGGCCGCTGGAAGCCTCTGGCTTTGACCGGCTGCAAATGCTGTGGGAACGCTATCCCCGCTATCACGAGATGACCACTTTTGCCACGCTGGAGGAACTTCTGGAGGAACATGAATCCTGCCGGGAGGACTTTGAAGACCTGCGGGAGGAGTATCTTTCCCTGGACCTTTCCCGTTTTCTGGTCCAGCTTTCCTGGTCTGACCTGGCCTACCGGCACGCCACCATGGAAAAGATCCTGGCAGCGGGCCGGATGCCGGAAAATCCCTATGTGAGAGCCTTCATGGACCAGTTCAGGGACCTGGATACGGACCGCAGGGCCTGTTTTCTCTTCCCGGAAAGCTATGTATCCCAGTTCTTCGTGATCGCGGAGGTCTGCAGGAGGGCAGAGGTCTTCCGGCCGGTGAAGAGCCTTTTTCCCGACGAGGAAAAGGTCCATTACCTGGCCGTCTTCGACAAGCAGCAGATGGAGGACGTGCTTCTGGCCTATCACCTGCTCTATACAAACGCCTCCCAGGAGGTCTTCGGCGGCTACTCTCTCTACGATTATTCCCTGCCCTGGTACCAGACCCATCTGATGGAGGAGGGCGTGGTCCTCAGATCCCCCTATCTGCCTGATCCCCTGGCCAGGTTCCAGGGGAATCTGTCCAACCACCATAACCCGGTAAAGACGGTCTATGTCAGGCGCAATATAAAGCACCTGCTGGAGTGCGGATATATATCCTCCGAGCTGGAGTTTTTCCTGGCCCTGACAAAGGACATCATGCCCCTCTTCCAGTGGTGGTACAAAGACCTTGCCCTCTACGAGGAAAAGGACGGCTATAAGGCCGACTGGCGCCTGGAAAGGACCCGGATCCGGACAGATCTGACGGCCAGGGGCGTCATAAAGCCCAAATGGAAGCATGAGCTGACCCTTTTTCACGCCGTCCGGGAAAAGTATCCGGATACCCTCTATCAGTACCGGCCGGACTGGCTCAGGCGCCAGAGCCTGGATCTGTATATTCCCTCTATTCGTACGGCCATCGAATACCAGGGGATCCAGCACTATATGCCCGTGGGATTTTTCGGAGGAGAAGAGGCCCTGGCCCAGAGGCAGGATCTGGACCGGCAGAAAAAAGAGCTCTGCCGGGAGAACGGAGTCCGCCTGATCGAATGGCCCTACAGCACGGAGCCTTCAAAGACCAATATAAAGAAGCTTCTGGAAGAGAAGGAAGGATAAGGCGGCCGGAGAGAGAAAAGGCCCGCGCCTTCCCGAAGAGAAAAGACACAGATACGGACAGGCAGCCCGTAAGGAAGGAGATGCTGCTATGTGGCTTGTTTTTGCACTGGGGTCCGCGGTATTTGCCGCCCTGACCTCCATCCTGGCCAAGGCAGGGATCGAAGGAGTGGATTCAAATCTGGCTACCGCCGTCAGGACCATGGTGGTGGTGGTCATGGCCTGGGGCATGGTCTTTCTGACCGGGGCCCAGGGAGGAATTGCGTCCATCAGCAGGAAGAGCCTTATCTTTCTGATCCTTTCGGGCCTTGCCACGGGAGCCTCCTGGCTCTGCTACTACAGGGCCCTGCAGATGGGACAGGTGTCCAGGGTCGTTCCCATAGACAAGCTCTCGGTCATCATTACCCTGGTCCTGGCTTTTGTATTCCTGCATGAGGAGTTTACCGTAAAGAGCCTGATCGGCTGCCTGCTGATCGGGAGCGGGACCCTTCTTATGGTCCTGTAAAGAAAAAGTGGGACGGGAAAAAAGAAAAGTTCCCGCAAAGGGTGCACGTTGAGACTGTGTGCCTCTTGAGCAACACCCAAAGCAAGAAGAAAGAGTCCTATATTACGCTTGATGTGGAGATGGCTGATTACTATCGCATCAAGAACGAAGGGAAGAATTCTACCACCTAAAGTTCAGCCTCACAATCGAATAGGAATTTGATAGATAAGCTGCAGATGCGGAAATGATCCAAATCTGCAGCTTGTTTTGTTTCAAACCAAAATAGTCGATTGAAAAAGGAGGACAAACACATGGCAAACAAGAACGAAAGAGAACTGAAGGTTTGTGCGCTGAGCGGACACAACTACAAGCCTGTCCCGTCGATCCGGTTGATGGGCCAGTGGCTGGAGGCTGCCGGGTTCCACATTGGAGATCCGGTATTGGTCAGATGTGAGGACGGCAAGCTCATCATTAGCTTGGACACTGCAAGAGCGGAGATGATCGAGGCAGAGAAGGCGTTTATGGAGAAGGAAACCAGAAAACTGCATGAAAAATTCCTGAAGGAGAAGAAGGCGCTTCATGTTCAGTTTGTTGCAGAGCGGCAGGCAGAATATGCTAAGGGACAGGGGAAAGACTATGTTTGATGCAACTGATCTCTCTGCTCTGGATCCTAAGTACTTCTCCATCATCTTCACAGATGCCTTTGATGTGACTGTGATGAGCCGAAACACCGGCCATTACTGGTTCATTCATAATCCGGAGTATCCTACACCGGGAACATGCATCATATTCCACAAGCATAAGGCATCGCATCCATATCATCAGCACGGTCGTGCGAATAGCTTGAAACAGGCTGTCCGGAGCATACAGAGCCACGACAGGTGGCAGATGCAGGGCAGACCGTCTAAGAGATAAAACCTATTACAGAGGCACACAGCAAAGCAGCGGTACCGGAGATTGGTGTGGTATATGCTCCGGATACAACGAGGAAAGAGATATATGTCGGATTCGGATTAGCACTGTTATGTGCGGGCTGGTTCCTGCGATATAAACCGGATCAGGATGTTATCGGCAGATGAGTTGATGATAAAAGCAGGCTAAAGCTCCTTGCTGCCCTCATGGCGAGGGGCCTTTTGTTTTTTGACTTTGAACTTTTGAATTGCTGAGCTGTTATATGGGAAAACTGGAATACAGTGCATTATACATGCTGAACATATAGATATATCGTGCATAATGTAGGTAAAACAAATCGTAATTTCGGTTGACCGCTTTCTGGAGATGCGATACTCTATAACTGGAACGGGAGGGAATATGATGTTTCAGAGAAAAGTCTATAGTTATTTGAAAAACTGGAAAGAAGAATCAGATGGATCATCTGCTGTTCTGATTGAAGGAGCCAGGCGTGTTGGTAAAAGCACCACAGCTGAAGAATTTGCAAAAGCTGAATATGATGATTATATTTTGATTGATTTTTCAACAGCTGAACAGGCTGTCAAAGACAACTTTGATAATATAGGGAACCTTGATACATTTTTTCGTAATCTGTTTATCCTGACCGGGAAAACACTCCAAAAGAGAAAAGGCGTTATTATATTTGATGAAGTCCAGTTTTTTCCAAGAGCAAGGCAGTCAATCAAGCAGCTGGTTAAAGACGGCAGGTTTGATTATATCGAGACCGGATCTTTAATATCGATAAAAAAGAATGTGAAGGACATACTGATTCCTTCCGAGGAAGAAAGCATAAAAATGTACCCGATGGATTTTGAAGAATTCCTGTGGGCTGTTGGGAACAATGCAGTCATGGGTACGATCAGAGATGCCTTTGAAAGACGTAAACCGCTCGGAAATGATATCCATAGAGCAATCATGAAAGAATTCAGGGTATATATGGCTGTAGGCGGTATGCCGCAGGCAGTACAGGCATATGTAGCCGGCGAATCATATAGACAAATAGACCGAGTCAAAAAAGGAATACTGAGACTATACATTAACGACCTGAAAAAACATGATACAGAGGATGGTGACAGAGCTGAAGTTGTGTTCAAGTCACTGCCTGAGCAGCTGACGAACCACAATTCTGTATTCAGGTTATCTGTTGTTGATGAAAATGCCAGGACAAGAAACTGTGGAAATGCAATTGAATTCCTGAATGAGTCTATGATCGTCAACAATTGTATCAATGTGACCAAACCGGAAGCTGCACTTGAAATGTATGCCGACCGGACAAAGTTCAAGATGTTCATGGGGGACACGGGACTGCTCGTGAGCCATATTCTGAATAACGGCGGGGACACAGATAAATTGTACAGGTCACTTATCATTGATGATCTCGGTATCAATCAAGGCATGATCTTTGAAAATATGGTTGCCCAGATGCTTCGCGCGAATGGACATGAGTTATATTTTCATGAGTTTGAATACTGTCCGGAAGAAAATAAAGCAATCAAACAGTATGAAGTTGATTTTTTGACGGTCAGAGGTAAACGGCTGTCTCCTATTGAGGTAAAATCGTCAGGATATAAGAGTCATAAATCCTTCGATTATTTTAAACAGAAATATCAACTGAAAATGAATGACAGATTTATTATTTATACGAAAGACTTGGCTTTCGAGGATGGGGTTTTATATATCCCTATATACATGACAGTATGCATTTGAGTAAAAATCTTGTCCGTAGGGAACAACGTTGAGACCATCGTATTGCTGTATAGCCGGTAGTTCTGGAATGGCTGTTGTTCTGACAGTATGCGCAGGTTTTTTGTTATATACGAACAGGTCTTATAAACCGTTATCATTTGTTGCAGACGGGGATGGTTACAGGGCAGAAGTAGTAAACGGAGACACGCTTCTTCTTCAATTGAATAATAAAAATAATGAGATTGAATGGTTTTCTGACAAGGTTTTAGGACAATGTATGAGAGGCAAAGTCCTTGAAAAGATTTATCGTGAGACTGATTAAGTGATTAAGGAAAGATATCGGTTAGTTGATATGCTTGCCCGATTAAGCAAACAGGCAGTGGAGATGGGGATTAATCCTGTCTCTTCATGCCAGGAGGAAAACATATGGGAATCAGGATCAGAAAGGTGACCCTGGAGGATGCCAGGGCCCTCCTTGAAATATATGCATACTATGTCCGGGAGACGGCCATTACCTTTGAATACGAAGTGCCCTCCCTGGAGGAATTCCGAAGGCGGATCGAAGTCACCCTGGAAAAATATCCCTATCTGGCGGCAGAGGAAGAGGGCAGGGTCCTGGCCTACGCCTGTGCGGGCACTTTCAAGGGAAGGACCGCCTATGACTGGAGCGTGGAGACCACCATCTACGTGGACAAAGAGGCCAGAAGGAAGGGAATCGGAGGGCGGCTTCTGGCCGCCCTGGAAGAAGCCCTTGCCGGGCAGGGGATCCTCAACGCCTACGCCTGCATCGGCGTGCCCAGGGAGACGGAGGACGAGTACCTGACCTTTGACAGCGTCCGCTTCCATGAAAAAATGGGCTACCGCCTGGCGGGGACCTTCCACAGCTGCGGCTGCAAGTTCGGCCGCTGGTACAGCATGGTCTGGATGGAAAAGATGCTGGGAGACCACGTGACTCATCTGGTCCCGGTGATCCCTTTCCCGGACCTCAAGCAGGAAGGAGAATTCTGATGAAAAGAGTGCTTTTCCGCTCGGTCTACGACGCCTTTGACTATGTCATGGACCATTTCTATCCGCCGGGACTGGAGGAAATGGCAGAGCGCAGGGACTCTTACGCTGTGATCTCCATCCAGGATACCCATACCGGGGGCTTCGGACTGGAATTCAAAAAGAATCTTTACTGCAGGGACGTGCTGACCCTCTATTTCGACGATATCGTCAGGGAAACGGAAGGGGCCGTCATGTTTACGGAGGAGATGGCGGGGCAGATCATTTCCTTTATCGAAAAGAACCGGGAAGCAGAGACCCTTCTGGTCCACTGCCACGGAGGGGCTTCCAGGTCCAGAGCCGTGGCGGCCTTTGCCGTAAAGATGCTGGGAGGGGACAACAGCAGGTATTTTTCCACGGGCCTTCTCAACCAGGCGGTCTACGACATCCTGGAGGCGGAATGGATCCGCAGGAAGCTTACTGAGGACAGTCCGACTTTCGGAGGAGAAAACTGAATGGAAATGAAAAAGCTCACGCTGGATCAGATGAGAGAAATATATGATCTGCGGATGACGGAGGATTTCCCGGACAATGAAAGAAGGCCCTTTTCCGGCATCGTATCCCTTTTCGGGAGGGGAGAGTACGAGGGCTGGGGCCTTTATGAAGAAGAGGCCCTTCTGGCCTACGCCTTCCTGGTAAGGGAAATCTGGCAGGGAAAGCCCTGCTATCTGGTGGACTATATCGCCGTGGACAGAGAAAGAAGGGGATCCGGCATAGGGGCCTGTCTTTTAAAGGAGCTGAAAGAGGCTCTTGCCGGGGCGGGCTGCGTTTTCGGAGAGGTGGAAAACCCGGACTATGCAAAGACTCCGGAAGAAAAGGAAGAGATGGAAAGACGGATCCGCTTCTACCTGGGAAACGGCTTCCGGGATACCGGGGCCTGCGAATGGCTCTACCACGTGGAATACATGCTTCTGGAGTTGCCTCTTTCCGGAGACCATACCAGGGACGAGATCTTTGACACAGCGGAATTCTTTTACAGGAAGATGCTGCCGGCCCATCTGGTGGACCGGTATCTGAGGCTGCACAGATAAGGAGGACCTATGAAGCAGTATATCGTAGACGCCTTTACGGACAGGCCCTTTTCCGGAAACCCCGCCGCCGTCTGCGTCATGGACAGGTGGCCGGCGGACGCTTCCATGATGGCCCTTGCCAGGGAAAACAATCTTTCCGAGACCGCCTTCCTGGTCAGGGAGGAGGAGGGATACCGCCTGCGCTGGTTCACGCCCGGGACGGAGGTGACCCTGTGCGGCCACGCCACCCTGGCCTCCGCATATGTGGTCCTGACCTTTTACGAAAAGGAGGCAGGCAGCGTGACCTTCCATACCCTGAGCGGAGATCTTACGGTGAAAAGAAAGGGAAAGCTTCTGGAGATGGATTTTCCTGCAGGCCCCATGGAGGAGATCCCGGTGACGGACGCCATGGAAAAGGCCTTCGGGGCAAGGCCCCTGAAGGCCCTTCTGGGCATGGACCTGGTCTGCGTCTTTGACAGGGAAAACCTGGTAAGAGGGATGCAGCCCGACCAGAAGCTTCTTTCGGGGCTCCCCGGCAGGATCCAGAACGCCACGGCCCCGGGAAATGAGGGGGGATCGGACTGCGTATCCAGAAGCTTTTGCCCGAAGCTTTCCATTCCGGAGGATCCGGTCTGCGGATCTGCCCACTGCCAGATCGCGCCCTACTGGGCCGGGGTCCTGGGAAAAGAGACCATAAAGGCCTTCCAGGCATCCGCCCGGGGAGGATCTCTGGAGTGCAGCCTTTCGGGCCGGGACAGGATCGCAATCCGGGGACAGGCAGTGCCTGTGGCCGTATGCGACATTCTGGCAGAGTTATAGATCCGGAAGGGCAGGAGATGGCAGCGGCCGGAAGGAAGATGTGATGATAAAGGAGGGATGTCTGTGACAGCGGAGGAAAAGGGAAGGCTGATCATAGAAAAGGTCAGACAGGAAAAGGGAAAGGACCCCGGAGAGATCTTCCGGCATCTGGCAGAACAGGACTTTGTGTCCATGCACGGCCCGGAGCATCATGTGCTGGACGGGGCGGCCCTTCTGACGGCCTCTTATAACGCCGGTTTTGAGATGGACCTGGACAGGGCCCTGGAAGGGCTTTTGAAGGAGGGCCTTCGCATGCCGGGAGCCATGTGCGGTCTCTGGGGCGTCTGCGGCGCCGTCACCTCCGTGGGAGCGGCGCTGGCGCTTATGGAGGGAACAGGGCCCCTTTCCGACGACGGAAGCTGGGGAGACCACATGGAATATACCTCCAAGGCCCTGAACGAGCTGGGAAAGACGGGAGGCCCCAGATGCTGCAAGCGGGACGCCGTGATCGCACTGAAGGCAGCGGTCCCCTACATCCGGCAGCGTTTCGGCATTGAACTGGATTTTGCAGAGATACCCTGCGCCTATTTTGCCCGCAATCCTCAGTGCATCCATGAAAGGTGCCCCTTTTATCCGGGAAGAGGAACGGAAGGTCCCTTCACCCTGTACCTGGGATAAAAAAGGAAAAAAGGAGAGCTGGAAGAAAGCAGAGAGGAAAGGAGAAGAGGAGATATGATCTACAGAGAATTTGACGGCTGCAGGCTGTCCCTTCTGGGTTTCGGCTGCATGCGCTTTGCGCCGGACCCCGCCACCGGAGAGATCGACCAGGAAAAGGTAAATGCCATGTTCGACCTGGCCATCCGGGAGGGCGTCAACTATTTTGATACGGCCTATCCCTATCTGGGAGGAAAATCGGAGACTGCCATGGCAGAGGCCCTCTCCTCCTATCCCAGGGAGAGCTACTATCTTGCGGACAAGTTCCCGGGCCATTCCCTGACCCATCCCATCGACAACATCGCCCTTTTCCATGTGTCCCTCAGGAAATGCAGAACGGATTACTTCGACTTTTACCTGCTTCACAACATCACCGAGTGGTCCGTAAAGTATTACGAGAGCCGGGAATACCATATCCTTCCGGATCTTCTCCAAATGAAGAAGGAAGGAAAAATCCGCCGTCTGGGCTTTTCCTTCCACGGAGGGCCGGACTTTCTGGAGGATTTCCTGACAAGGCATGAGGGAGTCTTCGACTTTGTGCAGATCCAGCTCAACTACCTGGACTGGACGCTGCAGGACGCAAAGAGAAAATATGAGATCATCACCTCCCGTGGACTGGGCGTATGGGTCATGGAGCCCTGCCGGGGAGGAAAGCTGGCCTCACTTCCGGAAGAGGCGGCCGGGAAACTGAGAAGCCTGGAGAAGGAGAGGGGCTCCGGACCCCTGAGCGACGCTTCCTATGCCTTCCGCTTCCTCCAGTCCCTGCCCGGGGTAAAGGTCATTCTTTCGGGCATGAACGAGGTCTTCCAGGTGGAGGACAATCTTCGGACCTTCCGGAAGGAATGGCCGCTTTCGGAGGAGGAGAGGGAGGCCCTCATGGACATAGCGGAAACGCTGAAAAAGGGCGTTCCCTGCACGGGCTGCAGGTACTGCTGCGACGGGTGCCCTGCCGGACTGGACATCCCCTATCTGCTCCAGTGCTACAACGATTACGCCTTTGCGGCCACCATGCCCCCCTCCATGCGGATCGACGCGCTGGAGGAAGAAAAGCGGCCCGCGGCCTGCATCTCCTGCGGCCAGTGCGCACACGCCTGCCCCCAGGGCATCGACGTGCCATCTGTCCTTAAGAAGCTTTCTGAGATGTATGAGAAGGGCCCCCACTGGGAAGAGATGGTAAGGATCCGGCAGAAAGCCATCAGCAGGGATCTGGGAGAAAAATAATAAAGTTCCTCAGAAGTGCCAGCCCTGGCGCTTTCTGAGGAACTTTTTTTTGAAAAGATATTCCGGGAGGCTCTCTTTGGGATGGAGATTTCCCCCCTGAAACGCTCCGGGGATTTCAGCTCTGGTCAGCTGGTGGGAGAGACCTTGGAGTCGATGTGCATGCCCATGCCTGCGGTATGGGCGGAGACTTCGGAAGAGAGGAAGAGGACGGCGTCTGCCACTTCCTCGGGCTTTGCGTATCTCTTGTCCATGGCGTAGGTGCCGGCCAGCATGGCCATGGCTTCCTCGTGGGTCATGGTGTCGCCGAAGAAATCCTTCTCGATGCGGAGCATCATAGGAGTGTCTACGGGACCAGGGCAGATGTAGTTGACGTGTACGCCCACAGGGCCCAGCTCCATGGCAATGCACTTGGTCAGGCCGGCCACGGCATACTTGGAGGATACGTAGGCGCTGTTGCCTGCGGTGGGCTCATAGGCTGCCGCGGAAGCAATCACCACCACGGAGCCGGATTTCTTTTCGATCAGGGTGGGGGCGGCGTACTTGAGCAGGAGCATGACGGAGAAGACGTTGAGCATGTAGGTCTTTTCAAAAAGTTCCAGAGTCATATCCTGCACGGGATGGGCCTTTCCTTCATATCCCGCATTGGGAACCACGATGTCGATGGTGCCGAAGTGCTTTTTCGCATTCTCTACGAAGGCTTTGATATCTTCTTCTTTTGTCATGTCTGCCACAAAGCCTGCAGCCTGTCCCTGGGCCGCGTTCAGCTCCGGAAGCAGGGCGTCAATCTTGGACTGCCTGGTGGAAGAGAAGGCGACTTTGGCGCCCTCCGCCAGGAAGGCCTTTACGATGGCTGTGCCGATGCCGCCGGTCCCGCCTGTAACAAGTACGACTTTGTCTTTTAATTTCAGATCCATTTGGTACTCCTTTTTATGTTGATACTTTGACTGCTGACATCATTTTAGCATGAATAAGGCGGGAGAAACATAGGGTAAATTAACAAAGTTTATGTGTGTGTAAAAGAGATGTCAGCCGGTTTTCTGCCTGGCCTGTCCGTTTTCATGGTAAGATGGAACGGAAGAATCCGATGGAAAATATGAAACAGATATGAAAGCCCGCATGGGGGAGAGGTTTCGCTTCAGGGAGGACAGGCATTGGCAGAAAGAACGACAGCCCTGTACAGGGATCCGGGGACAGGCACGACCAGCTATATAGGGATCGAGACTGTATACACGGTGGTAAATGGAAAGCAGATCAATATACCCGAAAAGATAGAAGATCTGCGAAAAAAGAGCAGGGCCCATGCCCTTTTCTGCCCCTGTGGATGCGGGAGCCGGCTGATCCTGGTGGCCGGGGACCGGAATCTGCGGGAGCAGCATTTCCGCATCTATGAGAAGGGTAATCTCCCCTGCAGGGCCGTCATGGAGGGAGATCTGTCCATTTCGTCCAGGATCGCCTTAAAGTGCTGGCTGGATGAGACCCTGGGGAATACCGGCCTGCAGACCAGGGTCCCCATAAGGACGGTGGACGAGACGGACCGGAAGTATGAATTCTCTCTCCTTAGCCCTGAAAGGAAAATAGCTGTCAGTTACAGCTGTAAAAGGGAGAATCTTTCCGACGAAAAGATCAGGGTCCTGGAGGGAAACCGCCAGGGGATCCGGACCTTTTACGTGGTGGACTCCGGGAACGGAGGCTGTGAGGGCCAGTATCCGGAATGGATGATGAAGATCCAGAAGGTCCAGGGATACTGCCTTCTTCTGTATGCTGGAGATCTGTCCTATAAAAGCATGGAGATGGAAGCAGCGTCTTATCTTCAGGACCTGGACGGGGCCTGGCGGCAGATCACTGCTGTGAGAGGAGCTCTGACAGATTTCAGGATCGATAGTGAAAACCGGCTTCTGGCCTTTGACCATCCGGTGGAAGATCTGGTCTCCATGGCGGAAGGGATCTTCAGACAGGAGCAGGAGCGGATCCGGGTTATGCGGTTTCTGGAAGAAATGCGCGAGAAGGAAGAAAGGGAGCGGGCCCTGGAGGAGCGCAGAAAGAGAGAAGAGGAGATCCGGCGCAGACGGGAGGCCCTGCAGCGGGAAAAGGAAGAAACGGCCCGGCGAGTGCAGGAAGAAGAAAAAGAAAGGCAGGAGAAGGAAAGGGCGGACATGGAGGCCCTGTTAGGCCAGCAGGAGACGGTCGCCACGGATGCTCTGGGAAGGCGGTGGATCAGGTGCGAGCTCTGCGGCAAAGCAGCCACGGACGATGCTTTTTTCACTTACGGAGGCCGGGGACGGATCAACCTGGGAATCTGCCGGGAATGTAAGGCCAAAGTCCCGGCCAAAGTCCCGGCCAGGGTCCCTCCGGAGAAAATGCGAAGGCCGGGAGCTTCTCCCGGCAGTAGGACGGCCGGGGAAAGTTCCTGCCCCCTGTGCGGCAGGCAGCTTGTAAAAAGAAACGGGAGATTCGGGATCTTTTACGGATGCAGCGGCTATCCCGCCTGCAGATTTACAAAAAGAGCATAGACGGGGAGGAAAGGCAAAGGACCGGGCAGAGCCGGCCTTTCCTCCTGCTCCCCTCTCATTTGCTGTAAGGAGAGCAGGATCCTGAAAGAGGGGCATGGAAGAAAGATACGAAAGAAGGGAAGGAAAAGGGGACATTGTTCCATAGAAGGCAAAGTCTGCCTGCCTTATAATAAATGTGATGCATTCCGCTTGTTTTTTTGTCAGGAGAGGAGATCCCATGTCGATCGTATACAACGAGAAGAAAAAAACGTTTTCCCTGCATACGGCCAGGACGACCTATCAACTGAAGATAGGAAATCTGAATTACGTGAAGCACCTCTATTACGGGGCCACCATCCACGATGAGGACCTGAGCTATCTGATCCGTCGCTATGACCGCGGCTTTTCGGGCAATCCCTACGATTCCCTGAAAGAGAGGACCTTCTCCCTGGATGCCCAGCCCCAGGAATTCACCACCCAGCAGCAGGGAGATTTCCGCATCAATTCCATCGAGGTACAGAACGGAGACGGCAGCTTTTCCTTTGACGGAAGGTATGTCTCTCATAAGATCTGCAAGGGCCCCTTCACGCTGAAAGGCCTTCCCACCCCCTTTGCCAGGGAGGAAGATACCGCAGATACCCTGGAGCTTACGCTGGAGGACGCCGTGACAAAGGTCCGGGTCACTCTCCTGTATACGGTCTTTGAGGAGGCCGATATCATCATGCGCGCCGCCAGAGTCCATAACGGAGGCGCAAAGACCATCGCTCTCAAGCGGATCATGTCCATGAACATGGACTTTATGAACGGCAGGGATCTGGACCTGATCTCCCTTCCCGGCCGCTACGGCCAGGAGCGCCAGGTGGAGAGGCAGAGCCTGACCCACCACGTCCACAAGATCCGCAGCGGAAGGGGCATTTCCTCCCATCAGCAGAATCCCTTTATCGCCCTGGCGGAAAGAAACGCTTCCGAGGATTACGGTTCCTGCTACGGTTTTGCCCTTATGTATTCGGGCAGCTTTCTGGCGGAGGCGGAGCTGGACCAGTATGACCAGGCCCGCCTGGTCATGGGTATCAACGACAGGCTCTTTTCCTGGGAGGTGGCCCCGGGAGATGATTTTGAAACTCCTGCGGTCCTCATGACCTATACCCACAAGGGCCTGACCCGGATGAGCCAGAACTACCACAACTTCTTCCGCACCAACATGAACCGGAGCAGATTTGTCAGGGATGTCAGACGTCCCATTCTGATCAACACCTGGGAAGCCGCCTTTTTCACCTTCGACGACGTCAAGCTGGTGGAGATCGCCAGAGCCGCAAAGGACATGGGGGTCGAGATGATCGTTATGGACGACGGCTGGTTCGGCAAGCGGGATGACGATAACTCGGGCCTGGGCGACTGGTACGTCAACGAGAAGAAGATCCGCTGCGGCCTGACAGAGCTGGTCCGGCAGATCAACGACATAGGATTGAAATTCGGCATCTGGTTCGAGCCCGAGATGGTCTCCGAGGATTCGGATCTCTTCCGGGCCCATCCCGACTGGGTCATGGAGATCCCCGGCCGCCACGCCGTCAGAAGCCGCAACCAGCTGGTCCTGGACGTGGGCAGAAGAGAGGTCCAGGACTACCTGATCGGGGCCGTCAACAGGATCCTGGACAGCGCCAATATTTACTATGTCAAATGGGATATCAACCGGGCCATCACGGACCTCTGGTCCAATGTCCTTCCCGCGGAGCGCCAGGGTGAGGTCTTCCACCGCTACGTCCTGGGCCTTTACAGGGTCATGGACGGGATCATCAAGACCCATCCGGAGGTCATGTTCGAGGGCTGCGCCGGCGGAGGCGGCCGCTTTGATCCGGCCATGCTGACCTACTTTGTCCAGTACTGGAGCTCCGACAACACAAAGCCTCTGGACAACTTAAAGCTCCATTACGGGTCCTCCTTCCTCTATCCGGTCTGCAGCATGGGCGCCCATGTGTCCGCAGCCTCTCCCATGGTCCCTCTGGAGACCAAAGCGGCCATCGCCATGTGCGGCACCTTCGGCTATGAACTGGACGCTACGAAGCTTTCCCGG
>DETN01000083.1:27446-27732 GCA_002362155.1 Lachnospiraceae bacterium UBA3287
CTTCTTCGGGGACTATTACAGGCTGGTCAATCCCTTTGAGCAGGTCAATCTGGTGGCCTGGGAAACAGTGGCCAGGGATAAGAAGGAAGCCCTGGTGACGGTCATTACGGTCAACCTGACCGTGAACGGCCCCCAGGAGTATATCAAGTGCAAGGGGCTGTCCCCCGATACCCGCTACCGCCTGGAAGGCGGAGGGAGCGACCTTGTGGTTTCCGGCATGGCCCTTATGCACGCGGGCATTCCCGTTCCCAGGGAGATCCCGGAATTTACGGCCTTTCTCTATCAC
>DETN01000114.1 GCA_002362155.1 Lachnospiraceae bacterium UBA3287
TCCTTCAGGGCAGCAAAATATCCTTGCCAGCTCTGGAAGGTCTTCCTCATGGCGTTCTGGTTCACCTGTGCCGGCAGACGGTAGTAGTCACGGTTCTTCGTGAACTTAAAGACCGCATCCAGCGTCTCATAGGTGAGCATCCTTCTTTTCACGGACGGGTACGGGGTCTCCATTGTCCTGTGAAGGGACCTGTTCACGACCGCCTCCCTTGCAAGGCCGCACTTCTTACGTGCTTTCTTAAGGTCCCTGAAAAAGAGCGCCTCTTTATGCACGTTGCATTTCTGAATGCCGGTGAATACATAGTGCAGAACTTCCGTTTCGTGATGTGTCCGCTCTTCAGGTGACTTGGCGATCCCGGTATAGGTGTTGCGGATATAGAAGTTGGTGGTATTCCGCAGGGCCTTCGTTTTCCTGCAGATGTCCCCGAAGTAAAGGCCGGCGGGCGTGTCCTTCCTTATGATGCATGTGCAAAGGATGTTTTCCTTTGTCTTCATCTGCGTCTTTCCCCCAAAGGTATTTTCATACAAAAGTTCCTTACGAATCATGTTTCCATATACCTTCTTCTATGATAGTATTATAGCATATATCACGAGCGAAAGCAAACATTTGTTTTAATCGATATATAGAATTGATCGTACTATTGATCGGAAACGGCAGAAAGGAACAGCAATGGATTACATTAAGGGAGGACACAACGTATACCTGCTCACTTACCATATCGTCTTTGTGACGAAATACCGTAAACCTGTCATCAACGAAGAGATATCGGAATTCTTAAAGGAACATATCGCCTATCTCTGCGGACGTTTCGGCGCAGAACTGCTGACGGCGGAAACTGACCGGGACCACATCCACCTGCTGGTATCCATGACACCGACGACCGCCCCGTCAGACCTGATCCGGGTCCTGAAGACACAGACATCAAGGGAGATCCATCAGGACGAGCGGATGGACGGACATGTGAAAAAATATATTTACGGGAAAGCTCCTTTATGGCAGCCATCCTATTTCATTGCGACCACAGGGACAACAGTCATGGAAAAAGTCAGGGAATATATAGACTCGCAGAAGACAGAGGAGCACAGACGCAAATATGAAAAGACCGGAAAGTACAAAAAGAGAAAAAGGAATCAGTAAATCAAGCAGGCGCTTATATCCCGCGGACGACCAAGGTCGGCCGGGGTTTTACGCGCCATTTCGATAATTCAGATAACGAAACACAAGGAGAAGAGGCCGATGGAAATAGGAAGCAAAATTAGACAGTCAAGAAAGGAAGCGAAGATCACACAGGAGCAGGCGGCGGAAGCCCTTGGCGTCAGCAGACAGACGATCTCCAACTGGGAAAATGAGAAATCCTATCCGGACATCATAAGCGTCCTGAAAATGAGCGACCTGTATAACGTCAGCCTCGACTATCTGCTGAAAGGAGAGTCGGCAATGAACAGTTATGTGGATTATCTGGATGAAAGCACAAATGTAGTAAAGAGCAGAAAGAAGTTTTCCAAGCTCATATTGATTCTGTCCTACCTGGTGATCTGGGCGGTGGCCGTCATCGTTTTCTGGTGCTTTACCGGGGAAGAGGATGCAATGGGGTATTCCCTCATGTTCTTATGGATCATTCTTCCGGCTGCGACGTTTGTCGTTTCCCTTCTCATCAGCCGGAACAACTTCTGGGGCAGGTATAAATGGCTTGGGAGCGCAGGCTTCGGCTTCATGTATATGCTGGGGGAATACGCAACCTTCAGCATGGCCAACAATGCAACGTTCGGCAGGGTCAATGCCCCGGATCTTTCGATGATGGCTGCAGGCACGGTCATATCGCTCATGGGCATGGGCATAGGCCACCTGCTGCATATGAAAAACAAGTGAATCACTGCGGCATAAAGTAAAAGGTGTTAGTCAGGAACTGGGGTGATGGTTTATCTCTCCCCAATCAAAGCCACAGTAAATTTGCATTTTCAGCCTCATGAATTGGATGAACTCTATCCATCGTTGTTACGGTCAGTAGTTTCTCACAGATACGATCTACGAGTTCAAACATCGATTTACCGTATGTCAAACTGAACAGAACGTTATACCTGTTCAGAAACTTAGTGGCGACACCCTTATAAAAGTTGTAGCGTTTCTTGATGAATGAATGGTATCCGTTTACAGTGTTCAGATTGTAAAATCGGTCTTCCGGTTCACTGGTTACATCCTTGACGCTGCACTTTGCAAGCTCTTCCAGAGAAGAATAGCCATGCAGTCCATCGCACAAAACCAGGGTTTCATCTGCTATATGGCCGGTGAAGACTTCTTTAAGTTCATCCTTGGAAGGCCTTGCCCTGTTCACAGAAGCTGCAAAAGCAGAGCCCTTGCGTTCAATACCTGTGCAGATACAGATATATTCGCTGGAAATGCCTCTTTTCTGAGCTTTTGCCCCATGCTTTCTGGCCTTTCTGCCAGCTTCATCAGGAATAGCCTTTCCCTTATAAGATTCAAGGACATAAGTTTCGTCCAGTTCTGCAACATCCTTCAGGATAACAGGATCCTGAACAGATTCTTCATTAAGAGCGAAAAGAATCTTATGTCGCATATGGAAGACGCAGTCGTGAGACAGGCCAAGGCGCTTAACGGAGTAATCTATTGCATTGCCCCTCAGAGTATCGGATATGACTTCTTCCCATAATTCTCTGCTCTGATGTGATCCGGACATAATTGTGTTCGTAGTAGATACGAAAGTACGCCCGCAATCCTTGCAGCGGTATTCCTGCTTTCCACACTTGTGTCCATTCTTAACGATATGTGTATTACCACAATACGGGCAGGCGGGTCTGCCGGTTTCGACCTGAGCATCCTAATAGGATTCTGCCTGTTCAAGAAGACTGCTGACAACAGCTTCAGGAAGCTTTTCAATTAACTTTGTCAGTTTAATGCGGAGATTCTGGCCCATAACGATCATCCTTTCTGTTGATAATCGTATGGTACCAGGGAGATTGTCCGTTAAAACGGACTATCACCCCATTTCCTGACTAACACCAAGTAAAAAAAGAAAGCCTTCTGTCCGCAGGCGGCAAAGGTAAAAAGGTCAGATAAAAATATGTCAGTAAAGCTTACGCCCGAAGAAAGAAACATACTGGTGGAGAATCCGGACCTGGTCATGTTCGACCCGTACAGCGCTCTTAAGACCCACCATATTTCCCTGGGAAAGGCGCTCATCCTTCCCCTTCTCACAGGGACCGCCTTTCTCCTGTGGGGCCTTCTCTGCCCCGATTTTATCGGCGCCCATCCCGCACTTTTTGCGGGAGCAGGATGCGCTGCCCTGATCCTCTCCAGCGGAGCGCTGCCGGCCGGAGCCCTGCTGGTCCGGAAAGGGACGAAGAAAGGATATGTTATGAGACCGGACTTTATGGAACTGGACGGGAGCTTCTATCCAGGGCCCGGAGACGTCATTGCCTACCCCGTCAGAAGGGCGGATGACTGCGCCTTGCCGCAGAGCAGGTAAGTCTTTTCTGCCGCGGTCATAAGATGGATGAGAGAAAGGCCTTTCCTGCAGGTCTATGCGTGGAAGAGCTGACCACGAACGTGTTCCGGCACGGGCTGAGACCCGGGAGCGCCCTAAGGACCCTGGATCTTCGGGTCGTGGCCGACGGGGAAGATGTGGTCATCCGGCTGCGGGACGGCGGGGCCGCCTTCAGCCTGAAAAGGTTTGCAGACCGCCTGTCGGAGGAGAAAGACCCGAATGCAGGAAACGGGATCCGGATCCTGCTGAATGCGGCAAAGAGCATAAACTATTACCGGACATACGGGATGAACACCACCATCATCCGGGTATAAAGGACGGATCCGCAAGGCAGGGAGCCTGCGCAGGATAAGGAGGGATGAGAATGGACTCGGAAAACAGGATAGGCTCCGCCGGGATGTTAAAGAGCATCATGAGATTGATGTGTCTGTTTGCCATGTTTGTTTTTGTAAACGATATGGCCGGCATCCTCTTTGGGGAGTCGCCAGGCGCAGAGATCGTTTACGATCTGATCCATCTTCTGCAGTACGCTTCCGTTCTGATTTTTCTGGTCAGACACAAAGTCGGTCTCAGAGATCTTCTTACCGGGGGAAGGAAAGTTTCTCTGAAATTTATGGCCGCCGCCCTGCTGATGGGCCTTTTTACCGCCTTTCTGGGGTCCCGGCTGGATGAGCTGATGCCGGGCGTGCCGGCGGCAGAGTCGGCATATTCCCTGCGGCATACCGTATTCTTTATGATCTTTGCGGGGATCATGGCGCCTGTCTTTGAGGAAACAGAATTCAGGGGCCTGCTGTTTCAGAGCCTTAAGGGAAGGATGCCTGTTTATGCCGCAGCCCTTTTGTCTGCCCTTATGTTCATGGTCCTCCATACGGGAGGGATCCTGATCAGTGCCTTTATCGAGGGGATCTTCTCCGCCCTGGTATTTCTGTGGACGGGTCAGCTGATCTATGCTGTGGCGATCCATTTTGCGGGCAACAGCATTCCCGTTATGCTGCTGGGCCTGTCGCTTTTTCTGACGGACGGGGCCGGGGACGAGGCAGCTGAGACCGCGGCAGAAACCGGCGGTCCATGGGCGCCGGAAACCATTGTCTCCATTCTGCTTCCCGCCGCAGCTTTGCTGGCCTTATTCATATACTTCTATAAAGGGACAGACCGCGGAAAGGGATCCGGTCCGCAGGCGGTCTATGAAAAAACGGACAGAAGCGTCCTGCCTTACTTTGCTTTTTATTTTGCCGTATGCATCATGTCCACGGTCATGCAGTTTCTGTGGCAGGCAGCGCATGCCTGATTCCGGGAGTCAGTAAAGCCCGTAAGACGCGCTTCCCGAAGCCGCCGGGACGGGAAAACAATAATGAAAGGATGTACTTGAAAGGCGTTCCGGCGGAAGATATATTGGAGATACAGGGAAGTCTTCCCGGCAGGAAATCGCAGGAATCAGACCGCCGCTCTTTGGGCCCGGAGAAAGGGAGGTATTCGGAATGCAGTTCAGAATAGAAGGAACCACCCTTGTAAAATATGATTTCGACCATCAGGAAGAAATCGTCGTGATCCCGGAGGGCGTGGAAGTGATCGGGAAATATGCCTTTTATGTCCGGGATAAAGTGAAGCAGATCATTATTCCGCCCACAGTCAGGGAGATCGGGGTATGCGCCTTTATGGAATCCGGAGTCGAGACCATTGTCATTCCGGACACCGTGACAAAGCTGGGAAATGAAGCCTTCAGCAGATGCACGGATCTGAAAAAGGCCGTGATCGGCAGCGGCGTCACGGAGATCGGGGACTTCACCTTCCGTCTCTGCGACTCCCTGGAGCATCTGGAGCTGCCGGAAGGACTGAAGAAAGTGGGCTTTAATGCTTTCGAGGAATGTTATTCACTGAAGACCGTCTGGGTGGGCGGCACAGAATACAGGATCTGGGACAGGAAGGCCCCTGAGAGTGTCAGGCTGGTCAAAGAGTCCATGGCGGCGACAGAGAGGCGGCTGGAGAAATATTACGAAAGCGGCAGCATGGACGAATTTGAATACATTGACTACCGCATTTCAGGCGGCTGATGCCAGAGCAGCGGAAAAACGGAAAAGTACTGCAAATAAGGAAAGGAGATTTAAGGAAATGATCAAGGTCTACGGTATGCCCACATGCCCTTACTGCGACTATGTACACGAACAGATCAAAGGGCGGGAAGATGAGTTTCAGTATATCAATATCGGCGAAAACATCCGCAACATGAGCGCCTTTACAAGGCTTCGGGACACAGATCCTGTCTTTGACCGCATGAAGGCCATGGGAGACGTGGGGATCCCTGCTTTCGTATTTGAAGACGGCAGAGTATCCATAGACCCTGCGGATGCGGGCCTTGTGGAATACGGGTCCCCTGCGGCCTGCTCCATTGAGGATCATAAGAGCGGAAGAAAAGGCTGCTGAGAGGAGGGCTAACATATGTCCTGCTGGCGCAGAACCACCGTACTGAGGATCCCTGCCATATATCTGGGCTTCGAATACTGGGATCAGTGGAAGGATTTTATCAGAAAGCACGAAGGGGATATGAGCTGGGATCCGGGTTATTTTTCCAATGCCCTTTGCGAGAATTATCTGTATGAAGATTATTACAAATGGATCAGGGACAATGAGGGGGCAAAGTCCTCCAGGCGGCTGGATCTGGGCCTTTTTCCCCAGTATATAAAGACGGTGCCGGGCCCTTTCCTGGATTATTATCTGGACGAGATCTGCCCCCTTACCGACGAGGAGAATACCTACGGCAGCAGCAACTGCGCAAGACCTCTGACGGAGAAGGAAAAAAAGAAATATCTGCCCCTCTTCCGGAAACTCTTTCCGGATTTTACCATGGAGCAGATGGAGAAGGTGCATTACTGCCGCTATGAATGGTACGACGGCTGCGAAGCGGCCTACTACTATTAAAAGGGCGGAAAGGAATGCGGAAGGCCCTGCTGCCGGATCCGGAAAAGGATGGCTGCCGCACGGGGGCTTCCTGTGAACTTTGATATGCAGCTGCCGGATGCGGCAGCTGTTTTCATGTTGTCCGGACCCCCGCGGAAGGCAAAAAACAGCAGACATACGAAAAAGGAGGGGCAGTGAAAACGGCCATTATAGGATACAGCGGGTCCGGGAAATCCACCCTGGCCCGCAGGATCGGAGAACATGACGGGGCAGAGGTCCTGCATCTGGACAGCGTCCACTTTCTTCCGGGCTGGACCGAGAGGCCCCGGCAGGAGGAGCAGGAGATCGTGAAGGCCTTTCTGGATACCCGCAGGGACTGGGTGATCGACGGAAACTATTCAAAGCTTTCCTATGACAGGAGGATGGAGGAGGCGGACCGGATCATCCTCCTTCTTTTTAACCGGTTTGACTGCATCCGCCGGGTGACAAGGCGCTATAATGCCTATAAAGATCTGACCCGGCCGGATATGGCGGAGGGCTGCTCCGAAAAGCTGGACCTGGAATTCGCCCTCTGGGTCCTGTGGAAAGGCAGGAGAAAGCAGGCCAGGGACAGGTACCGGAGAGTGCGGGAGAAATATCCGGACAAAACGGTGGTCATCAAAAACCAGAAGCAGCTGGATCTCTTCCTCCGGGAGCTTGCAGAGAGTCCCGGCAGGTCGTGACGGAAGACGGCCCGGGAGAGCGCCGAAGGCGGAAAGGAAAAGAGGCAAAAGATGGAAAACGTCGTATGGATGGTGATCATGGTCCCTGTCAGCGCTCTTTTTACAGGCATAGGGATCTATGCCATGAAACGGAAAAAGCCCATGTGGTTCTGGTCGGGGACCACGGTCAGGGAAGAGGAGATCAGGGACGTGGCCGCCTACAACAGGGCAAACGGGATCATGTGGATCCTCTTTTCCCTGCCTCTCTGGATCAGTACCTTTATGGGCCTTTGGGAGAAGGCCTGGGCAGGCCTTTTGCTGTTTGCCGGCGTCATGGCGGGCATGCCCTTTCTGGTCATCTGCTACGGGAAAATCTATAAAAAGTACAGGGCAGAGAAGAAATGACGCCCTGCAGCGGCAGGAACAGTGCCCCGCCCGGAAGAGCCTGTTCCGGTTGACACATTTTCCGCGGACGTCTATGATACATTTTGATATACAGAAACCGGCGTTTTGTTAACGGAAAGAACGCGGAAAATAAATAAGGACCCGGATAAGGCCCTCAGGAGGAAAGAATGCTTAAAAAAATATTCGGCGGCCTGGACATCACCTGGAAAAAGCTTGCGGCCGCCGCCGTAGCCGCAGGCATATATACCGGCATTATGGCCGCCCTTCCCATGGCAAAGGACACGTCCTTTGCGGATATCAGCATCACCTTTGAATGGTGGATCCTGTTCGGGATCCTGATCATCGTCAACAGCAAGAGCCCTCTGGATTCGGCCCTGAAGTGCTTTGCCTTCTTTCTGATCAGCCAGCCCCTGGTCTATCTGGTCCAGGTCCCCTTCAATGCCTACGGCTGGCAGATCTTCCGCTACTATCCCACCTGGTTCGTGTGGACCCTTCTGACCCTTCCCATGGGTTATATCGGACACTACATGAAGAAGGAAAAGTGGTGGAGCCTCCTGATCCTGGTCCCCATGCTGGCATTCCTGGGATTTCATTACGGAAGCTTTCTGTCCGAGACCCGGTCTTTCTTTCCCAGACACCTGCTCAGCACCCTTTTCTGCGGGGCCGCCATGCTGATCTATCCCCTGGGCATCTTCCGGGACCGGAAGATCCGCAGAGCGGGCCTGACCGCCGGCCTTGTCCTTCTTCTGGCCTTTACCGCCCTGTCCTTTGCCCGGGGAAAGCGTACCTACAGCACCGACGTGCTCTTGTCGGGGGGGTCCCTGGAGGCAGAGTTCGACGACACCTATACGGCTTCCCTGGAGGATGCATCCTTCGGGCAGGTCTCCGTCGAATATGAGAAGGACCTGGACTGCTACAAGGTGCACGCCGATTTCGAAAAGCTGGGAGAGACCCGGCTGATCCTGGAATCGCCGGAGGGAGAGAGGCAGTATTTTGATCTGAACGTGGGCAGAGACACCTATACCATAGACCGGAGCGCCGGGGGAGAAAGCGGGGAGTAAAGCCCGCGATCCCCGCTGTGCCGGGGATAAAATTTGACGAGGTCAGAAGCTTTTGCGCCGGCTGACCGGCCGGATGCAGAAAGGATCTGCACAGGACTTTAAGAAAGAGCATGGATCTGCAGGTATGCAGGGCCATGCTCTGTTTTTAAAGCTTTGTGTTTTAAAAATCCAGTACGTCCAGGAGCCTGTCCCGGGGAATGCCGCATCTTTCAAGGAAGCGGTCCGCCTTTCTGACCAGCCTTTCTGTGTATACATGGGAGGGGGCGTGGGCGTCGGACCCGTAGATCACGGTATTCCCTGCCCGGGCCGCGATCTTCCAGAAGCGCTCCCCGGGATAATTCCGTCCCTCCCGAAGGCCCAGCAGGTTGATCTCCAGAGGGATGTTTCTTTCTCTGCAGAAGAGGCAGAGCTTTGTCATTTCCCTTTCGTAGAGAGACGGGTCTCCCGTAAAGGGAATAAGGTCCGGATGGGCGAAGTAGAGAAAACGGCCGGTCTCCAGGGCCTCCCTGGTCTGGGCACAGTAGGAGATCAGGTCCCCCGGCCGGGAGGTGGGGACCCCGCAGTAGGGAACGTCCATGCCGTCTCCCAGATAGTGCTGGCCCAGCAGCAGGTATTCGATGGGATAGGGCGCAAGGAGGTCCAGCAGAGGCTCCCAGAGGGTATAAAGATATTCTGCCTCCAGGCCCAGGCGGATCTCGATATCATCCCGGTATTCTTTTTTCAGGGCAAGGACGCAGTCCACGTATCCCTCCAGCTCCCGGGGCTCCATCTTGGCAGGGCATACGTAGCCTCCCGGGTAGACCTGGGGCGTATGGTCGGAAAAGCCAAGGACCTTAAGGCCCCCCTTTATGGCCTCTTCCACGTATTCTTTTTCTCTTCCCCGGGCGTGGCGGCAGCGCCAGGTATGGGTATGGTAGTTGGCGATCATGTATGTGTCCCTTCCTTCCACGGCCGGCAGCGAAGACCGGGAATTCTGATATCTCTATTTTAGCAGATATGCGCCTCCATGGTTTTCCCCGCAGCAAAAATAAAGAAGGAGTCCCTGCCTTATCCATTCCCGGCAGAGCTTTTCCTCCGGCAGATGCCTGCCTGAGCGCGAATATTTCATGAATAGTTGTGCCTTTATGCGAAAACAGTTGTAAAATAGGAGATGTGCACCTGACAAAAGTACAGAAGCATCGGTAAAAAAATATTGATCAGGAGGAGTTATTACTATGGATATGAACTGCGCTTATTGTGCCAAGGGCGAGCTGGTGGCAAAGTTCGGCTATGAGGTCTGTGAGCTTCCGGCCTCTGTCGTTTATCTTTTCAAGGAACAGTCCCATCCGGGCCGCTGCATCGTAGCCAGCAATCATCATGTTTCCGAAATGCTGGAGCTGTCCGAAGAGGACAGAGCGGCTTTCATAAAGGACGTGGTCACGACGGCCAACGCCATCCACAAGGTATTCGGTCCCGACAAGCTCAACTACGGCATGTACGGGGACACCGGCCACCATCTGCATATGCACCTGGTCCCCAAATACAAAGATGAATTCGAATGGGGCGGAACCTTTGCCATGGATCC